>JAVBRG010000017.1:0-29911 GCA_031548195.1 Planctomycetota bacterium
CTAAAAATGCTCTTTTGCCCGGATACTTCGTCAGGGCTTCGTTCTCGCGTTTTGTAACACAAACCACCACCGCGTGTTACAAAACGCTGCCACTACGCCCTTCCTCGTCTGCGGGCAAAATAGCAATTTTTAGAGGTGCCCCAAAGCCTAACGACAATTCCTCACACCTGCCGCCCCTGACCGCCCGGCGTCGACACGTCGCTGCCGCCGACCGATTCCAAGGACGGCGGATCCTCCTCCTCGGGGTAGAACGCGCTCTGGTAACGGGTGTGCAAATACAGGAATATCGGCAGCAGCAACAGGCAGAAAATGCATAACGTCAGGTAAGCCGCATTTACCGTCCAGCGGCCGGCCACGAACGCGCCGGTCAAGGGCGCCACAATCCAGCCAATGCACCTTACCGTCGTGGCCCAGCCCATCGCCCCCCCCTTCTTGGCGTTCGGAGTCATCCGCCCTAGCACCACCACCAGCGCCGACGACAAGCCGCTCACAAAAAACAGGAACAGGCAGCGGCCCAGGCACAAACCGAATAAATCCTTCTCCAAACCCATCCACAGGCAGCCTGCCGCGCATAACGCCGCTATCGCCCCCCAAATCCAGGTCCCGAGTTTTCTGTCCATCAAAACCCCCGCCGCAATCGACCCGCTCATCGCCGCCACGCTTGAAATCGCCGAGATCCAGCCGATGGTTCCGTAGACATGGCTGGTTATCGCGTCCTCGCCAAGGTGTGGATTGGCCAGGACAAACGCACCGTGGCGGTAAATGTCGTCGATGTACAGGGCGAGGTAGGGGCTGTCGTAGGTCGAGAGAAAGGCGATGAAGCAAATGGCGGCGAAAATCGGCAGCCCTTCCTTGAAATTGCGGATTTGCTCCCGGCGGCGGCGGAGGCGGACGCTCGGGGTGAGGGCGGCCGGAATCACCGGTTCCGGCCGGACAAAGTTTTCCTTCACCAGCAGGACCACAATCAGGGTCGACAAAAACAGCAGGCAGCCGCCGATTTTAAAGGAGGTCACGGGACCGTAATATTTGGCGCACATCCCGCCCATGTAATTCCCGGCCATGTTCCCCGCGTTCACCGCCGCCATGATGAGGCCGATCGCGAAGCCCTGGTTCCTGTCCGGGGTGTTCGCCGTCACCAGACTCTGCGCCGCCGGGACCGTGCCGGTGAAAGCACCCTGAAACAGGCGCAGGACAATCAGGCCTTCGAGACTGTGCACGACGCCCATCAGGTACAGGACGAACCCTCCGGCCAGATTGGCGCGAATAAGCATCATCTTGCGGCCGTACCGGTCGCCGAGCGTTCCCCAAACGGGGGAAATGAACATCATGCTGATCGATGCCAGGGCGATGAGGACGCTGGACCATTCCGCCGCCTTGTCGGCCGGAACGATTTTCGCCTCCCTCAGGTAAATGGGCAGGAACGGCATGCAAAAGGCGAACGCGGCCAGGGTGATGAACTGGGAAGCCCAAATGGCCGCCAAGTTCACTTTCCAGTTGATCGGAACCTTCGGCGATTGGGATTGGGGTGACCGTAACATGCAAGTGGCCTTTTCCTACAGGATATACCGGGACAAATCCTCGTCCCCGGCAATCGACTCCAGTCTGCCGCGCACCGTGTCGCCGGTTATCGTCACCGTCCGGCCCTTCATGTCCGGCGCGTTGAAGGAGACGTCCTCGAGGAGTTTTTCCATAATCGTGTGGAGCCGCCGGGCGCCGATGTCCTGGGTCGATTTGTTGAGCTTGGCCGCGTAATCGGCCATGGCATCGAGGGAATCGGGGGCGAAGTCGAGGCTCAGTTCCTCCGTCGCCATGAGGAGCTGGTATTGCTTGCACAAGGCGTTTTTCGGATGGGTGAGGATGCGCTTGAAATCCTCTTTCGTAAGGGGCGAGAGTTCGACCCGTATCGGGAAACGGCCCTGGAGCTCCGGCATCAGGTCGGATGGCTTCTTGCCGTGGAAGGCGCCGGCGGCGATGAAGAGGATGTGGTCCGTTTTCACCGGGCCGTATTTCGTCACCACCGTCGCCCCTTCGACAATCGGCAGGAGATCCCGCTGCACGCCTTCCCGCGAGACGTCGGGGCCGTCGCCGCGGTTCGAGCCGATGACCTTGTCGATTTCGTCGATGAAGATGATGCCGCTCTGTTCCGCGCGTTCGATCCCTTCCTTCTGGATGCCATCGTCGTCCACCAGCTTTTCCGCCTCCTCCTGGGTGAACATGGCCAGGACCTCGGGGACGCCCATGCGGCGCTTCTTCCGCTCGCGGGGCAGCATTTTGCCGAGCATTTCCTGCATTTCCATGGCCATTTCGTCCGACCCCACCGCCCCGAAAATGCCGGCCATCGGGGGGGAAGCGGCGATGTCCAGTTCGATTTGCTTGTCGTCGAAGCCGCCGTTCCGGAGTTGCGCGCGCAGCTTCTCCCGGGTCCGGTTGTGGCGCTCCTGGGCTTTCCTCCCCTCCTCGGTGTCCGGGTCGGCGTCGACCTTGGGGAGGAGCAAATCGAGCACGCGTTCCTCCGCCGCGTCCTTGGCCATTTTGCCGACCCGTTCCATCGCCTCCGACTGCACCTGGGCGATGCCGGCCTTGGCGAGATCGCGGATCATGCTTTCGACGTCGCGGCCGTGGTAGCCGACTTCGGTGTATTTGCTGGCCTCCACTTTCAGGAAGGGGGCGCCGGTCATGTCGGCGAGGCGGCGGGCGATTTCGGTTTTGCCGACGCCGGTGGGGCCGATCATGATGATGTTTTTGGGGGTGACTTCACCGCGCATGTCCTCGGGGATGCGCTGGCGGCGCCAGCGGTTGCGGATGGCGATGGCGACGGCTTTTTTGGCTTCATCCTGGCCGATGATGTATTCGTTCAGTTTTTCGACTATGCGCGCCGGGGGGAGGTCGTCCATGTAGGTTTTCATTTCGAGACGGGCGCTGTCGCCGCTTTTTCTGTCGAGGGTGGGCATTGAAACTCCTGAGGGAAGGTGATTGGGGCATAGTCAAAATACAATATCTCCGTGTCCTCTGTAACAATGGCTCTAGTTCAAGGCTCCTCGAGCGGCCTTTCGCCAATCGGCCGGCCGAAGATCACCGAGTAGACGAACGCGTCGCGGACCGCGTGGGGATTGTCGCGAAGCGCCTCGACAAAGTCAAGGCCGTGGTCGGAACGGCCGTTCGCCGAAGCGTCCAGCGGGGCGAGGCGGCCGAGATCCTGGCCGTCCGCATATTTGTCCAGTTCCGCCATTGCGGGCGTTTCCTCGGTTCGCGCCGGTTTTTTCGGCGCGGCCTGCTGGGGCGGTTTCGGCCGGTTCTGCCCCTGCCGCCGCGGACGCTGGGGCGGCTCCGGGCGGCTGGGGGGGGCGGACGGCGGCGCGGTCTTCTGCCGGGCCGCCGCCGGTTCGTCCCAGTCCTCGAAGCCGACCAGCTTCTTGACGATGTCCTCGAGGGTGTAAGTGCGTTCCGCCGGCCGGCCCGGCGGTTGTCCGGGGTAGGCTGGCTGGTCGACCTCGACTTCCAGCGTGCTGCCGCCGAAAGTGTCGACGGCCTGCCGGCGGGGGCGGTTCGGCCGGGCCGGCTTCGGGTTTTCCTGCCCCTGGGCGTTACGCTGGTCCCGGGGCCTGGGGTCGAACAATTCTTTCAGGGCTTCCATCAGAAGATCGAACATGGCGTTCACCTGTGGTTTACGGCGCTATGGTTTGCGGCGACTCATCCGGCAATACGGAAAAACAAGCCCCTACTTCTTATTGCCGCCGCCGTCCTTCGACCCCGCTCCGCCAATCGACGAACGCATATCGGTGTCGGCCTTGATGTTGTTCATGCGGTAATAATCCATGATGCCCAAATTGCCGCTCCGGAACGCCTCGGAAATCGCCATGGGAATCTGCGACTCCGCCTCGACCACTTTCGCCCGCATTTCGGCAATCCGCGCCTCCTGCTCCGCCTGGCTCGCCCGGGCTTCCGCGGCGCGCTTTTCCGCCTCGGCCTGGGCGACCTGCTTCTGCGCCTGGGCCCGGTCGATTTCCAATTTCGCCCCGATGTTCTCGCCGACGTCGACGTCGGCGATGTCAATCGACAAAATGTCGAAGGCGGTCCCGGCGTCGAGGCCTTTCGCCAAAACGGCTTTCGAAATCCGGTCCGGATTTTCCAGAACCTGCTTGTAATTGACGCTGGAGCCAATCGCCGAGACGATGCCCTCGCCGACCCGGGCGATGATCGTTTCGTCGGTCGCGCCGCCGACCAGGCGCTCGATATTGGTGCGGACCGTGACCCGGGCCTTGACCTTCAGCTGGATGCCGTCCTGGGCCACGGCGTCGAGGGTGACCTTGTTGGTCATGCTTTGGCCGCTGACCGAGGGGCAGTCGATGACCCGGGGGTCGACGGAAGTGTTTACCGCCTTGACGATGTCGCGGCCGGCGAGGTCGATGGCGCAGGCTTTGTCGAAGGGGAGGGGGATATTGGCGCGGCTGGCGGAGATGAGGCCGCGCACGACGTCGGTCACGTTGCCGCCGGCGAGAAGGTGGGCGGCGAGGCTGGGCGGTTCGACTTTGAGGCCGGCCTGATTGGCCATGATGAGGGCTTGGGAGAGGACGGGCACGTTTCCTTTGGCGAGGTAGTGGGCTTCCAGGAAGTCGCGGGAGACTTTGAGGCCGGCTTTATGGGTCATGATCATGGAGTTGACGATGGTGTTCGAATTCACTTTGCGGATGAACATGCCGACCAGGTCGATGAAGCCGATGGGCACGCCGGAGGCCCGGGCCTGGAGCCAGGTGCGCCCGAAGGAGAACACGATGAAGAAGATGGCGACGACGAGGACCATGACGCCCAGGGCGATTAAACCCATGATGGAGGAGGGGACCTGATTGAAGACGCTGTTCATGATTTGTGTTCTCCTTGGTTTATGTGGTGCCATTTGTCTGGAATGGCTGTTTTCCCTGCCAATTGCGGAACGAAATGGTGAAAATGTTTTTTCACCATTTCCCTTTGCGGCAGCTCTATTGCTTATCCGGCGTTCTCTCCACCGCCACCACGATTTTCCCAGCCCCGCCGGACGTTTCGATCACCTTGACCCTTCGGCCGGCGTCGACGTAAACCCCGTCCGTCACCACGTCGATGAGTTCCCCGGAATCCAAACGGACCTTGCCGGCCGGCCGCAAAGTGGTCTCGGCGACCCCGGACTGTCCCTTCAGGGCCATTGACCGCAGGCGTTCCGAGATGTGGGTCGGCTGTTCCTGTGTTTCCGGATTGGGGTTAACCCCGGCCGGCAAGGCGTCGGTCATGAAGAACCGGCCGATGTAGGGAATGTGCTCGCCGAATTTGGTGAGAAGCCAAATCACCAGGATGGTGCCGATTAGGCCGAACAGGAGAATCAGGGTGAAGGACCCGACCTCCTGCCACATGAAGCGGTGCATGTATTCGGAGCGCCAGTCCGGGGTGAAGGCGAACAAGAGCCCCCCCAGGACCCCCAAAATGCCGAGAATGCCGGCGACGCCGAAGCCGGGCAGAACCATGATTTCAATCACCAGGAGAATCAGGCCGATGAGGAAGAGGGCGATGCCGAGGGGACTGCCGCGGTCGTGCATGAGGAGGGTGGCGAAGAAACAGACGAAGCCGATAATCCCGATGGCCAGGGGAATCCCGCTTCCCGGCGCGTGATATTCGGTCGCGAGACCGGCGATGCCGACCACCAGGAAAACACCGAGCAGCGCAATCACCCATACCGGCAGGCCGAGGTCGCCGATTTTCGGGATGAGTTTCTTAAGATCGAGTTCCCCCGGGGCAATGTCCGGCCGGACAATCTGGCTGTCGGCTATTCCCCGCCGGGCATAAAACTGGACCGGGTCGTCCACCATTTCCGAAGCGATGCCGTACTCCACCGCCTGGGTGGCGGACAGTTCCAGGAGCTTCCCTTCCGGCTTGATGATTTTCGTGTCGGCGATGCGGCGCTTGTCGCGGCCGCGCTCGATGTTTTTCTCGAGCACCTCCAGTTCGTGGCCGGACAGATATTTTGTTTCCCCCGAGCGGAAATGCACCTGGTAAAGTGACGACGACCTGCTCACCATCGCTTCCATCACCGCCACCGGCCGGTGGTAATGTTCGGCGTAGACTTTCAGGATGGTGCGGATGTCGACCTCGATTTTCTCGGCGGTGCGTTCATCCATCTGCTGCTGGCTGCCGGTGAGGGAGGAGGCCATCGGCTGGATGTCACCGAAGCGGGCGGTTTTGGTCATGACGATGTCCCGCGCCGCCGACGCGACCATGGCCCCTCCGGAGACGGCTTTGTGGAGGACCAGGGACACCACCGGGGTTTTGCTTTCGAAGATGCGTTTCGACAGTTTGTCGCAGGCCCCGACTTCGCCCCCGGGCGAATCGATTTCCAGGACGATCAGGAGCGCTCCGTCCCGGTCCGCCTTGTCCAGGGCTTTCGTTATCATTTCCGGCAGATCGGAAAACGGCTTCCCGATTATCGTTCCCTTGACCGGTATCGCCACGACCTGATCCGCCCAATCGCCCGCGAAGGGTTCGGCGTCGTCCGTTTCCACCGGGGCCGTATCGGCCGCGGTCGACTCGCCGGTCAAAGGGGGAACGGTGGGAAGGGGGGACGATGCGCCGGGCATGGGCAGGGAATTCGGGGTTTTGCCGGAAGGACTTCCGGAAGCGGAAGCGTCCGGGGCCGGCCGGTCCGGGGTGGCTTGCCGCGTTTCCGCCGCCGCTATCAGGGAGGTAAGCGTCAAGACCACCGCCATCGCCACGCCAGCCGCGCGTAAACCTATATGTTTTCCGGCTCCGGCGCCGAAACAATCCACGTTCATAAATCGCGGCATGGGCAAGGGAAATCCTCCTCGGTGCTACAGTATATTGATTATGGCTATCTACACCATAATAATAGGGCCACTATACCGTAAGCCCCTGCCCCGGTCAATCCGGGGCGACCCTTTGGGCAAAAAGAAGTGGCGGTACGTCCGCCTATTAGGTATTGTCTTGGGGAACACGGTTATTCCTGGACTTTTGTAAAATCACCATTCAAACCGCCGATTAACGATTTTGTAAAACCAAAAATATGGGAATTCTGGTAAACATTATTTCCGCAACCTTCAGCAAATCATACCGGAAGGAGAAAAAATGGCCGGCAAAGTAAAGGAACTCACCGACAGCACCTTCGACCTGACCACCGGAACGGGGATTACCCTGGTCGACTTCTGGGCGCCGTGGTGCCCGCCCTGCCGGGCACAGGGGCCGATTGTGGAAAAGATTGCCGAGTCCTTCGATGGAAAAGCGGTTATCGCCAAGATGAACGTCGACGAGGAAGGCGAGGCGGCGACCAAGTTCGGCGTCTCCAGCATTCCCACCCTAATCATCATGAAGGACGGCAAGGAAATGAAACGTTTCGTCGGCCTGAGGCAGGAGAACGAACTGTCGGACGCCTTGAAAACGCTTATAGTGTAATCCGCGCAGGATCCAAGGGGATGTGTTATACGGATTGCCGGGGAGATTAAATAAATGTCCGGACAAATTTTGGAATTGACCGACGCCATCTTCAAGGAGCAAATCGGCCGGGGCGTGGTGCTGGTCGACTTTTACGGAACCTATTGCCCCCCCTGCAAACTCCTTGAGCCGGTGGTGGAAAAGCTGGCCGAGGATTTCCAGGGTAAGGCCCGGGTCGCCAAGGTGAACGTCGACGAACACTCCGAGGCGGCTGTCGATCACAATGTCGACGACATTCCCACCATCGTCATTTTCAAGGACGGCGAGGAGAAGACCCGCCTCTTCGGGGCGCAGAAATACGACACGCTGGCGGGGGAATTGCAGCGACTCCTGGCGTGAGGGTTATGCGGTTGACCCGCCCGGCCCGTGACGGTATAATTGTTAAGAAAATTCGAAACTGGGTCGCTTCGGCGCCCCGGTTTTTTTTGCTATGGGGCATCTGAGAAAATCAATTTTTGAGCTGCCCCACAGTTGGAACGCGAAACGTCAGGAGATAGACAGTGCAAGAACTAATGTCCGGCAATGAAGCCATCGCCCGCGGAGCCTGGGAGGCGGGGGCCACCGTCGCCTCGGGTTACCCCGGCACCCCTTCCACGGAAATCCTCGAAAATGCGGTCGCCTACAAGGAGGACCTCTACTGCGAATGGGCGCCGAACGAAAAGGTCGCCTTCGAGGTCGCCGCCGGCGCCGCCCTCGCCGGCGCCCGCGCTTTCTGCACCATGAAGCACGTCGGCCTGAACGTCGCGGCGGATCCGCTCATGACCCTATCCTATGTCGGCGTCGTCGGGGGTTTTGTCGCCGTGGTCGCCGACGATCCCGGCATGCATTCCTCGCAGAACGAGCAGGATACCCGGCAGTTCGCCCGCTTCGCCAAAATCCCCGTTCTCGAGCCCTCCGACGCCCAGGAGGCCAAGGATTTCATGAAAATGGCCTTCGAGATTTCGGAACAGCACAATACCCCGGTGATCCTCCGTTCGACCACCCGCATCAGTCACGCCCGAAGCCTGGTCGACCTGGGGGAACGCGTGACGCACGAGAGGAAGCCGTTCGAAAAGAATCCCCCCCGCTTCGTGCCGATCCCGGCCTGGGGCCGGAAAATGCGCCTCCGGGTCGAGGAACGCCTGCACGAAATGCGTATCGGCGCCGAAAAAAGCCCCCTGAACCGCATTGAACTGGCGAACACCGCATACGGCATCATCACCTCCGGCATCGCCTACCAGCACGCCAAGGAGGTTTTCCCCGACGCGAGTTACCTGAAATTGGGCTGGCCCTACCCCTTCCCCGATTCCCTGATCCGCGAATTCGCCGCCAAGGTTAAGCGAATCCTGATTATCGAGGAATTGGACGATTTTCTGGAGGAGCACGTCCGCTCCCTCGGGATCAGTTGCGAAGGCCGGAACCTGGTCCCCGGCATCGGCGAACTGTCGCCGGCCCGGCTCACGACGGTGCGGGAACGGATAAGCGGCCGGGACTGCACCCTGATCGCCCCGCCCCTGGAAGCGACCGACCTGCCGGCGCGGCCGCCGGTCCTGTGCGCGGGCTGTCCCCACCGGGGGGTGTTCGCGGCTTTGCAGAAATTTCCCGACGTCATCGTCACCGGGGACATCGGCTGTTACAGCCTGGGGGTTATGCCGCCCCTGTCCCGCCTCGACACGATTCTCTGCATGGGCGGCGGAATCACTCTGGCCCACGGCATGGCGAAAGCCGGCGAGACCAAGCCGATTGTCGGGATGGTGGGCGACTCGACCTTTTTCCATTCCGGGATAACCGGTCTTCTCGACATCGCCGTGAACCGCTCGAAGGTGGTGATTTGCATCGTCGACAACCGGACCACGGCCATGACCGGCCATCAGGATCATCCCGGCACCGGCAGGACGCTCATGGGCGATAAGACGGTGGCGGTCTCGGTGGAAGGGATGGTGAAGGCCTGCGGCATCGACCGCTGCCGCATCGTCGACCCCTACGACATCCAGGCGGTTTACGAGACGTTCAAGGAGGAATTGGCGGCGCCGGAGCCGTCGGTGATTATCTCCCGGGCGCCCTGTTTACTGGCCGAGAAGAAGACCCTGGGAAAACCGTTCCAGGTCGATCCGGTGAAGTGCCGGAAATGCGGCGCCTGCCTGAGGATTGGCTGTCCCGCCCTGGAGGCCATCGACAAGCGTCCGTTCATCAATCCGGATTCGTGCACCGGCTGCTCGATGTGCAAGCAGATGTGCAAATTCGGGGCGATTTACCGGGATGAACTGGAGGCGGCAAGGGCGTTGACGTGACTTGACGTCCGGCGCTGATTACGCAAAGGAGACCACATGGGCATGGAACTTATCGGTATCGAGGAAGCCAAGGCCGAACCGGGCAAAATGATTGAAGAAGCCGCGAAGGGCAAAGCCTTCCTGGTCATTGATGGCGGCCAGCCGCTTTTCAAGGTGGTTCCGTATGAGGATCCTCCCATACCCCCGGGTAGCGCCCTTCTCGCGCCACAGGATCCGGCTTACCGGCCCGTTCTGCCGGGACAAAAACGGAAGATTGGTTTCTTGGAAGGCCAGCTGCATATCGGTGATGATATCAAAAAGGTCGGCTCCGAGGAGATTCTCAAAATGTTTGGAATCGAGAAATGAGGATACTCCTGGATACCAATATGATTGTCTGGCTATCCTCGCGAATGGGTTTATTGCCGCCTTATGCACGCAAACTGGTGGAGGATGACCGGAACGAAATATTTTTCAGCGCTGTAAGCATTTGGGAGATCGCCATTAAAGACGTCTTACTGCGGGATGAAATCACTGGCGACGCTGAAAAGGTTCGAGATGGTTTGGTGAAAAATAACTTTGAGGAACTCGCCCTCTGCAGTAGACATGCGTTCGAGTTGGGCAAATTACCCAATCTGCACCGCGACCCCTTTGATCGCATCCTTATCGCCCAGTCGCGAGCGGAGCGTTTAACATTGTTGACCTCGGACGAAACTATTTTCAAATATCCCGGCGAAATGATATTTGCCAAGAAAAAGTAATTGGAACTCGCCACAGCGATAGGGGTACTCAAATGTCAATCATAAACAGCGTTCTCCTGACCGGCGTCGGCGGCCAGGGCATTCTCCTTGCCTCGAACATTCTTGCCCGGGCGGCGCTTCTCGCCGGTCACGACGTGAAGACGAACGAAGTCCACGGCATGGCCCAGCGGGGCGGTTCGGTGGTGGCGGAAATCCGTTACGGGAAGAAGGTCCACAGCCCGCTCATGCCCCCCTTGGGGGCGAAGGTGCTGGCCAGCCTGGAACAGATGGAGGCGCTCCGTTACGCGCATTTTCTGGCCCCGGGCGGCCTCGCCGTGGTGTCCAGGCTAAGACTCATTCCGACGACCGTGTCGTCGGGCGCCGGCAAATATCCCGCCGACATCGAGGAGCGGCTCAGGAAAACCTACAAGAATCTCAAATACATCGACGCCCCCGCCGCCGCCGAACAGGCGGGAAGTGGGAAAGCCAGCAATCTGGTGGTCCTGGGCGCCTTGTCGACTGCCCTGGATTTCCCCGAAGTATTGTGGGAAAAGGCGATTGCCGAATGCGTCAAGGCGAAGTTCGTCGACCTGAACGTTCGCGCCTTCAATTTGGGGAAGGAACTGGTGGCCTGACATGCGACTGGTTTTTTTCGGCAGCGGCGAATTCGCCGTGTCCACTCTCGAAGCGCTGGCCCGGGACGGCCAGGAGGTGGCGGCGGTGGTGAGCCAGCCGGACCGCCCTTACGGCCGGGGCGGTAAAACCCGGTCGACGCCTCTGGCGGCCAAAGCGGAAGAAATGGGCGTCCCGGTCCTGAAGCCGGAAAAACCGAACACGCCGGAATTCGCCGCCGAACTCCGCCTCCTCCGCCCCGAATTGGCGGTGATTGTCGCTTACGGCCACCTGATTAAACCGCTGCTGCTGGAAATCCCCCCGCTGGGTTTCGTCAACCTGCACGCCTCCCTTTTGCCGGCCTATCGCGGCGCCGCGCCGGTTCCGTGGGCGATACTCAAGGGGGAAACGGTAAGCGGGGCGACGGTGTTTCGCTTGAACGAAAAATTCGACGCCGGGGCGGTTCTCGGCCGGGTCAGGTTGCCGATTCTGCCGGACGACACTTCGGGGAGCTATTTGGAAAAATTGGCGCCGCTGGGGGCGGCCCTGATGCGGGAAACGGTCCGGGCGCTGGCGGAAGGCACGGCCGAGGCCCAACCACAGGACGAAGGCCAGGCGTCCCCGGCCCCGAAGTTCACGAAAGAGGACGGTCGCCTCGACTGGACGCGGCCCTTTGCGGAGCTGGAGAGGAAAGTGCGGGCGTTGTCGCCGTGGCCTCTGGGATTCACGTTTCTTCCCACCCCGAAGGGCTGCATGCGGGTCAATGTCGGCAAACTGGTTGGGGGGGAAGCGGCGGAAAAATTTAATAAGAATAATTCCGAATTTATGAAACAACTTGCGTCGGTGAACACTACCCGTTATGAACCTGGACAGATTATGGCCGCCGACGCGAAGGCGGGTTTGTGGGTGATGACCGGCGACGCTCCGGCGCGGTTGACGCTCCTCCAGCCCGAGGGGAAGCGGATGCTCCAGGACACGGATTTTCTCCGCGGCATAGTGTTGACGGAAGGGTCGACGCTGGATTCATAACGCGGGGATGCGGCTGGCGATATTTCTTTGGCCGCAAGATGGAAAGGTGTGGCATAGAAAGAGGGGACCCAATATGACTACCACCCTGGAGGACCAGGCCCTGTGCACCAGCCAGGACCCCTATTTATATCTTTTGCGAACCACTCCCGCGCGGACGGTTTGTCCGAATTTTTATTTGTTGGACCACGCCCGGGGCTGCAATTTCAATTGCAGCTACTGTTTTCTCCGCGACACCGAATACGGCCGGAAGGAACGGCGGATTTTCACCGATACGGAACGCCTGTTCAAGGAATTGGGGGAGTGGGTGGAACAGGACGGCCTGGAGACCTATCTCGCGAACACCGGCAACATGACGGACAGTTTGTCCTTTGAAGGCGAACGGCCGATATGGGGGGAACTTATCGAATTCATGCGGGA
Organism: Planctomycetota bacterium; assembly: GCA_031548195.1. Lineage (GTDB taxonomy): Bacteria > Planctomycetota > SZUA-567 > SZUA-567 > SZUA-567 > JAJBSZ01. The sequence goes on from JAVBRG010000017.1 coordinate 12,512, forward strand.
AAAGGCCGAAAAGAGGGGCCGGCCGCACTGCCTCCTGGCGGTGACGAAAAGTGGCCTGGATAACTGCGAGGCCTTTTTGCGGCACGCCCCCTGCAAAAACATCATCATCAGTTTTTCGATAAATTCGCCGGAAGCCGCCGCGGCCCACGAAGCCGGCGCAGCGCCTTCGGGGCAGCGTTTGGAGGCGGCGCGGAAGCTGAAGGCTTTGGGCTGGCGGGTGCGGGTGCGCCTGGACCCGATGATCGACGGCTATGATTACGGCTGGCTGATTAACCAGGTGCGGAAAATGGCGCCGGAGCGGGTGACGTTGGGAACGCTGCGCGCCGATCCGACGCTTCTCCCCGAAGTCGGCGACGTGAGCATTTTCTCCGCCCTGGAAGCGCCGGAGGAGGGGTCGATTGGCCGGTATCCCCGGGCGACGCGGATGCGGTTGTACCGCGGGGCGATTGAGGGTCTGGGCCGGGGGATTTCCATCGGCCTCTGCGAGGAGACGCAGGATGTGTGGGAGGAACTGGGTTTGGACGTGGTGAACAAGACCTGCAACTGTAATCCGCTATAGCGCGCCATCGATCAGGAAATTCCAGAATATCGGTAGGGCAGCTCAAAAAAGTTGTTTTGCCCGGATACAACGGAGGCGGGCTGCGCCCCCCACGTTTCAATCTCAAGCAGGCAGGTGGATGCAGCGGCGTCGCGAAAGTTCGCGGCGCCGCTGCTTTTGGATCGTTTTCAAGTTCTTAACCGGAAAAAACCGCGGGAAAAAATAAAAAAGTCGATCCTTTGGGCATGAACCAGGCGATAACGGCAAATGTGGCACAGCTCTCCGCGGAGCGAACGAGTGGTTGCGGCACCCGAACGGAAGTCCCGGTTGCACGGGGTCCGGAGGGTTTATTGGCAGGGCGCGTGCGTGCGGTTTTACGTGGTAGTGGGGAAGGGCGGGTGGTGAGGCCTCCCAGCCGCGCCCGGGGATTCACTGACCAGGAGTCCCCGCGAATTTACTCTCCGGGCCCCGGGATGGATCCGCCGGAACTTCCGTTCCTTTTTTACGAAGGGGGAGCGGGGTCGGCCATTGGGTTGCGGGTGCGTTCGCGATGGTCCCGACCGGATTCATGTGAAGAGGAAGTAATATAGAACCGGAATCGGCAAGGCGGGAATGAGATTGGCAATCTTGACCTTGGTCTCGCACAGGAAGTTGCAGCCCATCGCCGTCACCACGGCATAGCCGACCATGCAGAATAATGAAAGCAGCTGCGGGGTGATATACGGTGACAATTGCACGGCCAGGAGACTCGGTATGGACTGGTAGACAAATACCGCGGCGGCGGAGAAGGGCACCCCGATGCCCAGGGTGGAGGAGAGGATGATGCTGGTTATGCCGTCGAGGATGGATTTGATATAGAGGATGCCCCGGTCGCCGGCGAGGCCTTCGTTTATTGGGCCGATTATCGCCAAGGCGCCGAGGCAATAGACCAGGCTGGCCGTGACAAACCCCTTGGCGAAACCGTTCGCCTTGAACCTTTTTTCCACCATCAGCCCCACCGCATTGATCCGGTCGTCGAGGCGAAGCACTTCGCCGAGCAGACACCCGACCGTCAGGCTGACCAGCATGACCAGCCCGCCGGAACTGTTCAATTTGCCGGTTTCGGGGTTTAGGGAAAACATTTCACCCATGACCCCGGCCAAACCGATTAGGACAATGGCCAGTCCCTGGACTTTCATGAGTGAGTCCTTGATGTGATCGGGAATGCCTTTTTTCAGTAACAGGCCCAAGAGACCGCCGACTATGACGGACGCCGCGTTGACAAGAGTGCCGAACATGGGGTTTTCCTTGTGGCGACGCGAACAGTAAAAAATAACCGCACCTTCAGTGAGTGGTTTTATCGTAGCGAAGCCGGCCGGGAAGGGAAGCCTGGAAAGTGAAATCGGGAGAAAAAGGTGGGGCGGGCGGTTTCACAGGAGGTTTTCCGCGAAAGTAGCGGCGGCGTTTCCTTGACAGTTTTTTCGGCATGTGGTAGAGTGTAAACGGATTTTTAACTCAAGTTCACGCGTCAATCCTATGGTTCGATTTTTGCCCGGCTCCATGTCCCTTCGCAAATTGGCAAGATATATTCGTATATTGAGAATGGCAAAAGCCGCCAGGCGTGGTATATTGAAATAGTCGTGCGCAGCATACACCGATAGGCCGAAATCACCGTCCCCTCCGCTCCAGCATCATCACCGGAACCTTGCAGCCTGAAGCTTGGCACCAGGAAAACCTTGATATTTCAGGCAAAAATGAGTTTGCCAAAGCGGTAGCTGGCGTTTACATCGCCGCACGGCAAAACCCGGGTCAAATAGCGCCCCGTTTATCCGCAGGCACCCCCAGAGGAGCGTTCATGCCAGAACCCATTCTCGCCATGAAGGGCATATCCAAGGCCTTCGCCGGCGTCCCCGCCCTCAAGGACGTGTCTTTCGATCTCAATTGCGGCGAAGTTCACGCCCTGATGGGTGAAAATGGCGCCGGCAAATCCACCCTCATGAAAATCCTCACCGGCATCTATACCCGCGACGCCGGCGAAATCCTCCTGGACGGAAGTCCGGTCACCTTCGCGAACCCCCGTGAAGCCCAGCACGCCGGCATTGTCATCGTCCACCAGGAACTGAACCTGATGCCCCACCTCACCGTGGCGCAAAACATCTTCATCGGCCGCGAGAAAATGCGCGGCAAATTCATCGACGACCAGCAGCTGATTCGGGACGCCCGCGCCTTGTTCAACTTGTTGAACATCGACATCGATCCCGCCCAGGTGATGGGCAACCTCACGGTCGGCAAACAGCAGATGTGCGAAATCGCCAAGGCGATTTCCACCGACGCCCGGATCATCGTCTTCGACGAACCGACCGCCGCCCTCACCGACAAGGAAATCGCCGAACTCTTCAAAATCATCGACGATCTGCGGCGGAAAAATATCGGCATCATCTACATCTCCCACCGCATGGATGAAATCAAGCGCATCACCGACCGGGTCACGGTCATGCGGGACGGCGAATACGTCGGCACCCTGATCACCAAGGATTGCACCAAGGACGACATCATCAAGATGATGGTCGGCCGGGTGGTTTTCGAGACGCCGAAAACCCACTCGACCGTAGCGGCCGACGCGCCGGTGGTCCTGAAGGTGGAGAATTTGAAATCGGGGCGGATGGTCAAGGATGTTTCCTTTGAATTGAAACAGGGGGAAATCCTCGGCGTCGCCGGTCTGATGGGGGCGGGACGCACGGAAATGGCCCGGGCCATCTTCGGGGCCGACCGCCGCGACAGCGGGGAAATTTTCATCAACGGCAAAAGGCAGCACATCCACAGCCCCGAGGACGCCGTCAGGGCCGGCATCAGCTATTTGTCGGAGGACCGCAAACGTTTCGGGGTGATGGTGGAAATGGACGTCACCGAAAACACCACCCTCGCAACGCTCCAGGATTACCTCACCGGCGTTTTCATCAACAAGGCGAAGGAACGCGAGACGGTCCGCACCTACATCAGTCAGCTGCGGATCAAAACCCCCTCCGAACGCCAGCAGGTCCGCAAACTCTCCGGCGGAAACCAGCAGAAAATCGTCATCGCCAAATGGCTGGCCCGCAACTGCCAGATTTTCATTTGCGACGAACCGACCCGGGGCATCGACGTCGGGGCGAAAGCGGAAATTTACGAATTGATGCATCGCCTGGTGCAGGACGGCAAGTCCATCGTCATGATTTCCTCGGAATTGACCGAGATTCTCCGGATGTCCGACCGGGTGATGGTGATGTGCGAGGGCCGTAAAACGGCGGAACTGCCCATTGAAGAGGCGAACCAGGAAAACATCATGCACGCGGCGACTTTGCGCTAGAACCGCTCTAATACGGTTCAATCCCCCGCGTGAACGGGATTATCGAAAACGTCAACAGAAAGGGACCAATGGACACGAATCCGGCGCCCCGCTCCAATCAGCCCTCAACCATCTTGCGTCTCCTCTCCAATCAGCGCATGGTCGCCCTGCTGGCCTTGATCGTCCTCTATGCCTTCTTCTATATTTTCGGCGACAACTTCGACACCCTCCCCACCTTCATCAGTATCCTCGACTCCTCCTACTATATCGGCTTCCTCGCCATCGGCGTCACCTTCGTCATCATCACCGGCGGCATCGACCTCTCCATCGGGACCGTCATGATCTGCTGCGGCCTCATCTCCGGCACCCTCATCAAAATGGGCTGGCCGGTGTGGCTCTGTCTAATCATATGTATTTTGCTTGGCTCCCTCTTCGGCCTCCTGAACGGGTTCATGGTCTCGATTATGGGCCTCCCCGCCTTCATCGCCACCCTGGGCACGATGATGATCACCCGCGGCCTCGGCTCCATCGTCACCGCCACCGCCTCCGTCACCTTCCCCTCGCGGCGCTCCCCCGACGGCTCCTTCCGCGATATTTTCAAGGTCATCGCCCCCGAGTATCCCGCCGGCGGCTTACCCACCGGTATCATCCCCTTCCTGGTCCTCGCCATCGTCATGGGGATAATCCTCGGCAAAACCCGCCCCGGGCGCTACATCACCGCCCTCGGCTCCAACAAGGAGGCCACCCGCCTCTCCGGCATCAACACGGTGAAGTGGGAAAGCCTCGCCTATATCATCTCCGGCACCTTCGCCGGCATCGCCTCCATCGCCTACGCCGCCACCTACTCTACCCTCCTCCCCGGCACCGGCAACGGCTTCGAACTCGACGCCATCGCCGGCGCGGTCATCGGCGGTACCTCGCTTTCCGGCGGTTTGGGTTCGATTTCCGGGACGATAATCGGCGTTTTCATCATGAGCGTCCTGAAGACCGGCCTCCCCTTCGTCGGCCTGCAGCCGCACTACCAGCTCCTCTTCACCGGCATCGTCCTGATTATCGCCGTCTTCGTCGACGTCATGAACCGCAAGCGGCAGAGAACGTGATGCGGTCGATTAACTGCATATTTTTCGAATTTCGCGGCAGCGAAACATTTCCCCCAAACAGGAGAGAGCAAATGAGAAACGTAATGCGCATGGCTGTGGTCGCGGTTTTGGCGATGTCGTTCATGGTGGCGGTGGCGGGCGAGAAGTATCAAATCGAAGTGGTGTCGAAGGGCTTCCAGCACGATTTCTGGAAACAGGTCAACCTGGGCTGCGAAGCGGCCGGCAAGGAATTCAACGCCAGCGTCCACTTCGTGGGCCCGGCCAGCGAATCGAACATCGCGGAACAGGTCGACCAGCTGGCGAACGCGGTCAACAAAAAGCCGTCGGCGATCTGCTTCGCCGCCCTGTCCCCCGAATCGTCCATGGACCTGATCTACCAGGCCGCCGACGCCGGCATTCCCATCGTCACCTTCGACTCCGACATCGGCGGAGACACCGGCGGCGCCGTCAAGGCGTTCGTCGCGACCGACAACAAGGAAGCCGGCGCCGCCGCGGCGACCGAAATGTACATCAAGCTCCGCGAAAAAATCGCCGCCTCGAAAGAGCCGGTCCACATCGGCGTTCTCTCCCAGGACACCACCTCGCAGTCGGTCGGCGACCGTACCATCGGCTTCATCGAACGCATGGTCCTCCTCTGCGGCCAGAAGAACACCTCGGTCGAAGGCCACGTGAAGTACGAGAAGAAGGTCCCCGGCGCGAAGGTCATCCTCTCGGTCGGCATTCCCTCGGAAACGACCGACGCCCAGATGAACACCGCCACCCAGACCGTCTTCAACCGCCCCAATCTGCTCGGCTGCTACGGTTCCAATGAATTCGCCGCCAAGAGCATGGTGAACGTCAACGAAACGTTCGGCAAGCTCGGACCCAAAGGCGCGGCCGGTATCGGCTTCGACGCCGGCGCGATTCAGGTCGCCGCGGTTCGCGACCGCACCCTCTTCGGCTCGATTACCCAGAACCCCTTCATGATCGGCTACCTGTCCGTGAAGACCGCGGTCGAAGCGGCCCAGGGGAAGAAGGTCGAGGACATCGCGGTGCCGTTCTACTTCTACACCGCCGACAACATGGACAAGCCGGAAATCAAGTCCTGCCTGTACGAATAGGCACAGACGTCAACAGCTCCGCAAAAAGCAAGCGCCAGAAAAACCCGGGAGCCCGGCCGCAATTCGCCGGGCTCCCTGATTATTGGTCGGTGTCGCTTATTATACCTCGACCCGCCGTCCCAACCGCACCGCTTCAAGCTCGGCCCGCACCAGTTTGACGCTGAACGCCGCGTCATCGGGGGGAATGACCGGCGAAGGCGCGTTCGCGGCCGCGCACTCGACGAAGTGGCGGAGTTCGTGCGTCCAGCCGTCGCCGGCGGCCAGGGGAATCGGCTCGGGATCCCGGCTGTCCCGGTACCGGGTCAGGCCGCCGTCCGCCGCCAGGGCCAGGGTCCCCCCCTCCATGTGCACCGTAAAGGTCATGGAAAAGGGATAGCCGGCGGCGTATTCCCAGGCCCCCGCCGCCGTAACCAGAAGGTCCTCGTCCGGGTAGTGGTAGCAGGCGGCGATGTGGTCCAGGGGACCGGAACGGCCCCGCCGGCCGCCGGCGAAGGCGCTGACGGCGTGGGGACGCCCGAAGGTGTGGGCGATGAAGTCGGCGTCGTGGATATGCAGGTCGAGGGGCGCGCCGCCGCTTTGGTCCTGGTTCAGGGTCCAGTTCCGCCACATCCAGCCCGGGAGGGCGGACAGCCGGGTAAATGCCGCCGTCCTCACCCGGCCGAGGTCGCCCGCCAGGATGAGGTCCCGCGCTTTGGCGTAGGCGGGCCAGAAACGGACGCAGTGGCCGATGTAAAGCTGCCGTCCCGCCGCACCGGCCGCCCGGGCCATGGCGGCGGCTTCGGCGTGGTCGAGGGCCATGGGCTTTTCGCAGACGACGTGCTTCCCCGCCGCCAATGCCTTCAGGGTCGCGTCGTGGTGCATGAAGGTCGGCAGGGTGATGTCCACCAGATCGACGTCCGCGTCGGCCAGAAGCTGGTCGAGGCTTTCGTGCCGGCTGATTCCCTCGAGGGAAACGGGGATGCCGCCGCCGATATTGCCGACCGTGCCGGAGAAGTCGCCGCCGCGCTTCTTCGCGTCCGGTTCCGCCACCGCCGTCACCACCGCCAAATCCCCCAGCGACTGGTAAATCCCCAGATGCCTGACCCCCATGAAGCCCAAACCCACAATGCCGATTTTCAGCATGGCATCAACTTCCTTTTCCGGTTTGTCCCTGCCGGCGGGCGCTGAGGAGCCGGGTCAGGCCCATTTCCTTCAGGGAGTCCAGGCTGACCACGGTCAGAATCACCAGGCCGATGATGAGGGTCTGGTAATAGGCCGAGACATTCATGATTAGTAAACCGTTCCGGATTATGCCCATCACCACCGCCCCCAGGGCCACCCCGACCGCGCTCCCGACTCCGCCCTTGAAGCTGACCCCGCCGAGAATCACCGCGGTGATGACGTCCATTTCGTAGCCGATTCCGGCGGTGGAGGCGGCCATGCCCAGCTTCGCGGCGCTCATCACCCCGGCCAGGCCGGCCAGGACCCCGCAGACCACGTAGGCGGAAAACTTCACCCAGCCGGTCCGGACGCCCGAGTAGGCGGCGGCGGGGGAATTTCCCCCGGTAGCGTAGAGCCGCACGCCATATGTGGTCCGCTTCATGAGTATCTGGAAAACGATGGTGAGGAAAAGGAAAATCAGCACCGGCACCGGCACCGCCCCCCATACGTTGTACATGCCGATGGAGGTGAAGGCGCGGTTGTACACCGAAATGGTGTAACCGCCCGACATGGCGTAGGCGAGGCCGCGAATGACCGAGAGCATGCCGAACGTGGCGATAAAGGGGGTGAGCCCGGTCTTCAAAATCAGGAATCCGTTCAGCGCCCCCACCAGGCCCCCGACCGCCAGGGCGATAAGGACCCCTTCCGTAACCCCCAAGCCGGCGCGGCTAATCAGCATGCCGGCCGTCACCCCCGACAGGGCGAAGACGCTGGAGACGCCGAGGTCAATTCCCCCGATGACGATGACCAGGCATTCCCCCAGGGCCATTACCCCGATGGCGGAGACATTGAGCATGATGCGCATCAGGTTCGAGGACGTGAAGAAGGCGTCCGAGGCAAGGGAAAAAACCAGCAGCAGGAACAGCATCACCAGGGTGATTCCGGCGACGTCCGAATTTTTGCGTAGCCACGATAAGGCGCGGTTCATGACGGGTTTCCTTAATCGGCAGAATTATCAGGCGTGCGACAGGGCCAGCACCCGCTCCTCCGTGAGCCCCTCCGCGTCGAGACAGGCCTTGACTCCGCCTTCGTACAAAACCAGCACCCGGTCCGACAGCATCAACACTTCGGCCAGTTCGCTGGAAGAGAGGATAATGGCGTAACCGGCGGCGGCGAGACGGTCGATTATGCCGTAAATTTCCCGCTTCGCCCCCACGTCGATGCCCCGGGTCGGGTCGTCCAGTAATAATACGCGCGGCTTCACCGCCAGCCATTTGGCGAGGACCACTTTCTGCTGATTGCCGCCGGATAGGGAACTTATCGGCTGATTCGGATTGGCGATTTTGATATTCAGGTCCGCGACCGCCCGGGCGGTGATTTCCCCGGCCCGGCCGTTTCGGACAAAGCCGAGGCAGGCTGCGTCCCCGAGGGAGGAGAGGAGAAGATTGTCCCGGACCGACATCCCGAGAATCACACCGTGGCTTTTCCGTTCCTCCGGCACCAGCGCCAGGCCGCTGTGCATGGCGATACTGGGGTGGCCAGGGGCGATTTCCCCGCCGTCCAGGCGGACTTTTCCGCTGTCGAGTTTTCTCAGGCCGAACAGGGTCTCCATGACTTCTGTCCGTCCGGCGCCGACCGCCCCGGCCAGACCCAGGACCTCCCCCTTGCCGACCGCGAAGGACACGCCCTTGAGGAGGGCGTCCCGCAGGTCTTCGACTTCCAGGAGTACCTCCTTGGCGGCCGCCTTGCCGGCGCTTCGCTTGAAGGTGGCGCCCAAATCCCTGCCCACCATGCCCTCGATGAAACGTTCGCGGCTGAATTCCGTTTTCTCCAGAATGCCGGCGTTCCGGCCGTCCCGGAAAATGAAAACCCGCTGGCAGAAGCGTTCGATTTCATTCAGCTTGTGGGTGATGAGGATGATGGCGACGCCACGCTTCTGCAAATCCGCGATGATGCCGGCGAGGATGTCCACTTCCTTGTCGGTGAGAGAGGAAGTCGGTTCGTCCATGATGATGAGCCGGGCGTTATAGGTGAGGGCGCGGACAATCTCCACCATCTGCTTTTCGGCGACGGTCAGGTGGGCGAGGGGCGTCTCCGGGGGGAAAACCATGCCGAAGGACCCCAGCAGGCGGCCGGCTTCACGGCGCATGGCGGCGTGGTCGATGAGGAGTCCCCCAAGCCGGCGCGGCTCGTTACCCAGGAAAATGTTCCGTTCCACGGTCAGATTGGGGAACAGGCTCAATTCCTGCCTGATACTGACAATCCCCAGCCGGCGGGCGTCGGTGGGACTCCGGATGGAAACCGGCCGGCCCTCGACCAGGATTTCCCCCTCGTAATCCGCGAACGCGCCGGAGATGATGTTCATCAAGGTCGATTTGCCGGCGCCGTTTTCGCCAATCAGCCCCAGTGTTTCTCCGGGACGCACGTCGAAGTCGACGCCGTCCAGGGCCAAGGTGCCCGGGAAACGCTTGACCATGCCCCGCATTTCCAGAAAACAACCGGCCATCCCAAACTCCTTCGCTACTGATTGCCCCGCGCATCATAAAAAAACTTCACCGCCTTCTGGACAGCAACGTCGAAATCATGATGACCAGGATTACCGCGAAGCCGTTCACGGTTTGCTGCCAGTACTGCGAGATGTCCATTTGTATAATGGCGCTCTTGAGAATGCCGATGAACAGGGCGCCCAGGAGCGCGGCCAGGGCCGAGCCCTTGCCGCCGGTAATGGCGGCGCCGCCGACAATCACCGCCGCGATGGCCTCGAACTCGTAGCCCTCGCCCGCCCGGGGGTAGGCGGCCTCGACTTTGGCCGCGCTCATCAGACCGGCGGCGGCGGCGGCGAGGCCGGACAGGACGTAACAGAACAGCTTCACCCCGCCGGTCTTCACCCCCAGCATCCGCGCCGCGTCCTCGTCGCCGCCTATGGCGTAGACTCTCCCCCCCAAAACGGATTTGGCGAGAAACACGTGCATGATGAGGCAGGCCAGGGCGGCCAGCCACAAGGGGAGCGGCAGTCCCAGGGGTGAAAGGGAGTCCAGGGCCAGGAAGGCCGGATTGTCGATGTAAATGGATTGGGCGTCGGTAAGGATGAAGATGATTCCCCTGACAATCCCCATCGTGCCCAGGGTGACGATGAAGGGAACTATGTTCAATTTCGCGATGAAGAAGCCGTTCACCAGTCCGACCAGCGCCCCGGCCAGCAGGGCCAGGCTGGCGGCGGCCAGGGGCGAATGTCCGGCGCCCAGGGTCAGGGCGGCGATACTGCCGGCGAGGCCGAAGGTGGCGCCGACGGAAATGTCGATGCCGCCGGAGATGATGACCAGGAGTTCCCCCATGGCCATGACGGCGATGATGGCTTGGCTTTTGGCGACCGATTCGAAATTGGAGAGGGTGAGGAAATAGTCGGAGGCCAGTGCCGCGGCCAGGGAGACCATGAGGATGCCGAGAACTGCCAGGGCCGAGTCGGAGGCCGCGGCTTTGCGGAGTAGATTGTAGGTCGGGTTTTTTGCCGCCGGCATGGGGGGTGTCCTCCCTCTGCTGTGTTAAAGAGCGGTAAAATGGCGGTTCGAAAGAATCCAGCCGAATGGCTGGTTGCGGGGTTCCAAAGGGGGCGCAATCAGCCCCCTTGTAGAAACGCGGTTATAGTTTTTTAATGGACAATGAAATTGTCTCATTAAAAAATTTCCTCTACGGAGCAAAGCGTCAGCGTGCTCCAAACGGAGTCGGAAGAACGATCAAGAACGTGTCTGCATCGGTTACTATGCCGCGATCCCGGGGACCGGTAGTGGAAGGGGAGTAGTTCCCTCCTCCCCTTTGGAGAGATCCGGATGCAACATACGGGTGTTGTCGTTACTCTTTATTACTTCGTCCCACGGCGCCCGCCTGAGCGGGCGCCATGCGGGGGAGTCATCCGGAGACGCGACATCACCCCAGGTTGTATCCGCGTTTCTCCAAAGGGGAGGAGGGAATTATTCCTGCTTCCCTACCGCCGCCCTGGATCGCGGCATAGTAACCAATGCAGACGCGAATTCCTCTTTGCCCCCGCTCCGTTTGGAGCACGCTGACGCTTTGCTCCGCAGAGGAAATTTTTAATGAGACAATTTCATTGTCCATTAAAAACTATAACCTCGTTTCTACAAGGGGGCTGATTGCGCCCCCTTTGGAACCCCGCAACCAGCCATTCGGCTGGATTTTATTGAACCGCCTTTACCGCAATTGCCGCATACGGAAAACTACCACGGCGTCTTGCTGTCCTTGACCGCCTTCATGTTCTTCTGATCACAGTATTCGAGGGGCGAATACGAGATGACCTCCTTCACCTTCCCGCCGCGAATGATGTCGACAATCATCTTCACGCCGTTCTCGCCCATGGCGACATAGTCCTGGCCAATCATGAAATCGACCAGCGGATCCGGCCGGTCCATGTACTGGAACATGGGGTAGAAAGTGTCGACGATGCCGAACTTGCCGCCGCGAGCGCGGAACTTGACCAGTTCCGGCAGGCTGTCCGGCGGGGCAAAGAAGGGCCAGCCGCCGGTGACGAAATAGCCGTCGAGGCCGGGATTGGCGGAGAGATAGGTGTTGATGAGTTCAACCGACTTTTCGGTGGAATCGTCATTGGCCTGGAAGGCGACTTCCTTGATGGCGGTGCCCTTGATGGCGTCGCGGAAACCGTTGACGCGCTGGTCCAGGGCGTCCATGCCGATGACGCCGGTCTGGACGACGACCGTACCCTTGCCGCCCATGACTTCGACCATCTTTTCGCCGCACTGCTTGCCGAGGGTGTAATTGTCGGTGCCGTAGTAGAAGGCGCGTTTGGAATCCGGGATATCCGAGTTCAGGATGCCGACGACTATGCCCTTGCCGACCGCCCGGTCGACGACGCCCTTGAGCGCTTTCGAGTCCACGGGGAAGAGAAGGATGCCGTCGACTTTCCGTTCGATTAGCCCTTCGACCACTTTCACCTGTTCGGCGGCGTCGGGATTGCTGGGGGCGTTCTTGAGGATTTCCACACCCAATTTGTCTCCGGCCGCCGAAGCGCTGTTCAGGGCGTCGACAAAAATGGGGTTGTTCAAGGCCACCGGCACGATGGCGACCAGGAGTTTCTTCTCACCCGCCTGGACGGCGCAGGCCAGCAGCAGGGACATTACAGCCAAAAGGGCCGCTTTACCGAAGGTTTTCATCTTTTTCCTTTCTCCAAAGAAATGATTCGTACCGAACCCGTTTCGCCTTAGGGCAATCCCTTACTTCATGTATTCCTTAAAATTATCGCGGTTGACGGGGATTCCGGGCATGCGGTAGTCGAGGGGCGGCTCCACGCCGTCCTTAACCCAATGGTACATGCGTTCGGCCGCCCTGAATCCGTGGTCGTGGCCGGAGATGAAGACGGAGGCATAGAAGCCGGTCGGGGTGGATTTCTCGAACTCGATTTTGGCTTCCTGGCCGCCGTTGATCCCGACGCCGATGATGTTTTCCGGCTTGAAGCCGCGGCCTTCCAGGGCGCGGACCGCGCCGGCGACAATCGGATCGTTCGAGGCGGTGACGAACCAGTTCTTCGCCTCGGGGTGCTGGGTGATGGCGATGTCGGCGGCGGCGAAGGAGCCGATGGAGTCCCAGGAACGGATGGGGGCGTCGTACATTTTGGCGCGGGGGTAGCCGTGTTTGGCGAGGGTGTCGCGGCAACCGCCGATACGCTCCATGGCGGTGGCGAGTTCCTCGATGGTCATGGCCATGAGGGCGGTGTCATCCCACTTCCAGCCCCGGCGCTTGGCTTCGGCGAACATGGTCTCGCCGACCTGGACGCCGATGTCATAGGCGGCGAGTCCGGAGAAATGGACTTCCTTCATGATCTGGCCGTTGGCGTCCTCGAATTGGTTCGCGATGGAATACAGTTTGATACCGAACTGTTTGCAGCGGTTTTTCACCGCCGTGCCGAGCTTCGTTTCCGGTGTGGCGAACAAGAGGCCCTTCACCCCCTGGGCGGCGTGATTGTCGATGGCGGCGAGGATTTTGTCGGCGTCGGTGGCTTCGGTCTTGACCAGGGTGAAACCGTTCTTGTCGGCGGCTTCCTGGGCCCCCTCCCATTCACGCAGCCACCAGTTGTCGGTGGCGTCGGGGATGATGTAGCCGATTTTTATCTGCTCGCCCGCGCCCGCGCCGGAGGCGAAGACAGCCCCCAGAAACCAAGCCGCGGCGACAGCCAAGAGACTTTTCCCTAAAATGCGTAGGCTCATTACTCTCCTCCTGTGCAAGTGAGTTGACCGGATTCATAGTCGTTACGACAACGCCACACGTTTGGCGTGATTATTTTTGGACGGCCCAAAAGATGCCGGGATTGGAGATGCCCTCCGGAAAATGCCCCGTGGCTTGGGCGCCGCGCGTTGGATCGGGATTTTGTAGAAAATTTCATCGAATAGCGGGCGGCGAAGGGATCCTGGGTTGTGTCTCGGCGAAACGGACGGTTATTTATACGGGAGGTGCCAGGGAATCGGGGTGAGACCGACGACAAGTATATATGCCGGGGCTGGAAAAAGTCAAACCAAAATAAGGGTCCCATTAATTCTACCGGTCGCCGGACCGGCGTATCGACGGCTGGGCGGAGGCTTCCCGAACCACGACCCCCGACCCGGCGGGGCTTCGCCGCATTCCAGCCTTGCATTGCGCTCCCTTCGCGGCTAAAATGGTTCGGGATCTTGAGGGCGCGCCCGAGGCGGCGCGCCTTTTTATCGTGCATGAAAACGCGCCCCGGCCCAATCTACAGGACAGGAACCGAACCATGGCGGACGAAGAATATAATTTCCATAAAATCGAACAGAAATGGCAGAAACGCTGGGAGAAGGACGGCGTCTTCGCGAACCGGAAAAACGAACGCCCGCCCTTTTACGTCCTGAACATGTATCCCTACCCCTCCGGCGTCCTGCACATGGGGCATGTCCTCAATTACACCATCGGCGACGTCATGGTGCGCTACAAGATTCTGCGCGGCTTCAACGTCCTTTCGCCGATGGGCTGGGACTCCTTCGGCCTGCCGGCCGAAAACGCCGCCATTCGCACCGGCGTGCATCCCCACGAATTCACCGAACGCAACATCACCCGCATGCGCGAACAAATGAAACGCGCCGGCTGGGGCTACGACTGGAACCGCGAATTCGCCACCTCCCACACCGATTACTATAAATGGACGCAATGGTTCTTCCTCAAATTCTACGAAAAAGGCATGGTCGTAAAGAAGACCGCCCCGGTGAACTGGTGCGACTCCTGCCAGACCGTCCTGGCGAACGAACAGGTCAAGGAAGGGGAATGCGAACGCTGCGGCTCGCAGGTGATTCAGAAAGACATGAACCAGTGGTTCTACCGCCTCTCGCAGTTCGCCGAGCGCCTGCTGCAGGGTCACGAAAAACTCCGCGGACACTGGCCCGACGCCGTTCTGGCCATGCAGGAGGAGTGGATTGGAAAGTCGATCGGCGCCGAGGTCGCTTTCAAAGTCAAGGAAACGGGTGACCCGGTGCCCGTTTTCACGACCCGCCCCGACACCCTCTGGGGCGTCACCTTCATGTCGATTGCCCCCGAACATCCGCTGGTGGAAAAACTCGTCGCCGGCACGCCCCAAGCCGAAAAGATTCGCGAAGCGGTCCGCAAAATGCGCTCCGGCGGCACGTCGGCGAAAGAACTCGCCGTCCAGGAGAAGGAAGGCGTCTTCACCGGCTTCCACGTCGTCAATCCCGTGAACGGCGCGGAAGTGCCCCTGTGGATCGCGAATTTCGCCCTCATGACCTACGGCACCGGCGCCGTCATGTCCGTCCCGGCCCACGACCAGCGCGATTGGGAATTCGCCAAAAAGTACGGCCTGCCGATTACCCAGGTCATCCAGCCGCCGGACGGCTCCGGCCCGGGCGAATGGGCGGGGGCTTATGTCGAAGCCGGCAAAATCGTCAATTCGGGGCCTTTCACCGGCGCACCGGACAACTTCCAGGCCATCCCGAAAATCGTCGAATGGCTGGACAGTCAGGGGAAGGGGAAAAAGCAGGTGAATTACCGCCTCCGCGACTGGCTCCTCTCCCGCCAGCGCTATTGGGGCGCCCCGATTCCCATGATCTACTGCGACGCATGCGGCATCGTCCCGGTGCCGGAAAAGGACCTGCCGGTCCTCCTCCCGACCGACATCGACTTCACCCACGGGCAGGGAAACCCGCTCCTCCGGTCGAAGTCGTTCCTGAACGTCCCCTGCCCGAAATGCGGCAAGCCGGCCCGGCGGGAGACGGACACCATGGACACTTTCGTCGATTCGTCGTTCTATCAAATCCGCTTCGCCGACCCGCATAATGCGGAAAAATGCTGGGATCCGGAAAAAGTCAAGAAATGGCTCCCGGTAAACCAGTACATCGGCGGCATCGAACACGCCACCATGCACCTGATGTACGCGCGTTTCTTCACCATGGTGCTGCATGATCTCGGGCTGGTCCCCTTCGAGGAACCGTTCGCGAACCTGTTCTGCCAGGGCATGGTCTGCAAGGTCGCCTACCGCTGCGAAAGCTGCAAATGGATTGCCCTGGACGACGTCGACGTCGTCCGGCTGGACGGCGGCGAGGTCGACGACGAAACGGCCGGCGGGCTCTTCAAGCGTATCGAAAACCAGAGCCTCGACGAGGCGGCCCTCAAGAAGGAAGGCTTCAAGCTCATCTGCCAGAAATGCGGCGGCGACCAGGTGCATTTCGAAATGACCAAGATTTCCAAGTCGAAATTGAACATCGTCGACCCGGACAAAATCATGGACCAGTACGGTTCAGACACGGTCCGGCTCTACATGCTCTCGGACTCCCCGCCCGACCGCATGCAGGTCTGGACCGAGGACGGCATCAACGGCGCCTGGCGGACCATCAACCGGCTCTGGCGCCTGGTCATGGACAGCCTGCCGAACATTTCGGCGAAAGGCTCGAGCCTCCCGGCGGAGCTTGACGACGTCAACCGGGCGCTCCGCCGCAAGACCCACCAGTGCGTCAAGAAGATTACCGATTCTATTGAAGGCGGCTACCAGTTCAACACCGCGATTGCCCGGACAAACGAGCTTCTCAATCAATTGCGTTCCTGCCGGGACCAGGCGCATCCTTCGGTTCTACGGGAGACGCTGGAAGTGATTCTGGTGTCGTTGTCGCCGATTATTCCCCACTTCGCCGACGAATGCTGGTCGAAGATGGGGAATCTGGAAAGCATCTTCTCCACCGCGTGGCCGGACTACGACGCCGAGGCGGCGAAGGAGGACCTGGTGGAAATCCCGGTGCAAATCAACGGCAAGGTGCGATCGAAATTGTTGGCGCCTCCGGATCTCGGCAAGGATGAACTGGAAAAATTGGCCCTGGCCGACCCGAAGGTGCAGGGTCACCTCGCCGGGAAGACAGTGGCGCGGGTGGTGGTGGTGCCGGGGCGGATGGTGAATGTGGCGGTGAAATAGGGGCGGGACGATTATGGATATGGCAAGCTTTAACCGCTGGTTTACCGCGGATGCGGTGTTATGGTCGGCGGCGGCCGTATCGTTCCTGCTCCTGCTGCTGACGGTCCCGCTGGCGGCGATCCTGACCAGCACCCGCCGCGACAGCCCGGTTCGGGTGGCGAAGATTCTTTTCTACGTGGTGTTGATCCTGGTGTTGCTCCTGCCCTGCCTCTTATTGTTGACCGGCGAGGCGATCAACGGTTTGCCGTGCGGGCTGTACCTGCTGTTTTTCCCCCTGTTCTGCTTCTACCTGGGCCGCAGGATCGGCTACAGGTCCGGCGAGCGGGACATGGGGGATAAAATCGGCCTGGAGATGTTCGACAATCTTGAGGAAGCGCAGGACCGCCTTTACGAAAGCCGCTTGCGTTTTCCATCCCCGACCGGAGTGGGGGAATCGATAGTGGCGTTGTCGCGGCAGGCGTCCCCGGACGTCCCGAAAACGCCCGACCCGGCTGTAACGGCCGGGTCGGGAAAGGGCCACGCCAAAACCAAGGTTATGGAGGTGGAAGTAGAAGAAGTCTGAATCTTGTCAGGCACATCAACTTGTCAGGCACATCCCCGTAGATTCGCCGCCGCCACTCTTCCCTCCCCTAGAGCGGTTCTAACAATTATATGGCATTTTGAGCACTGCTATTTTGCCCTCAATTGAGGCACGAGGAGCGCGCATCCCCTACGGGCTGTAAGCGACGAGTAACGAAGAGTGAGGGCAAAAGAGCGGTGCTCAAAATGTC
>JAVBRG010000111.1:0-8036 GCA_031548195.1 Planctomycetota bacterium
TTGCCCCCGCATCATCCCCCGTTTCATCCCCCCGAATTTTTTGCTAAACAATTCATTGATAAATTGCCTTCATTGGTTAATATAAACGCTAGGTGGGTCTTATACATTAACTAGACTTGCTAATAAAGGCGTAACCAATGAAAGTCATAAAGAAAATCCTCGCCTGGCTGCTCCTCGCCGTTATCGTGGTGCTGTCCTTTGCCCTGTGGAAGTCAACCCATAAACCCGGTTTCGGACCCGGATTCGCCTCCGGCAATGGCCGGCTGGAAGCCACCGAAATCGACATTGCCGCCAAAATGGGCGGCAGGATCAGGGACATTCGCGTCGATGAAGGCGACTACGTCAAGGACGGCGAACTTCTGGCCATAATGGACACCAGTACCCTGGAAGCACAGCTGTACGAAGCCGTCGCCCTGGTCGCCCTGACCCGGGCGCAGGAGTCGAGCGCCATATCCCAGGTCGCGGCACGGGAAAGCGATGTCCTCTCCGCCCAGGCGGCGGTGGAGGAATACCGCGGCAATTTCGACAAAACCCAGCGCCGCTTCGAACGCACCCGGGTCCTGACCCAACAGGGCGTGGAAACGGGCCAGCAGTACGACGACGACGAGACCAATGAAATGGCGGCCCTGGGCGCTTTGGGGGCTGCCCAAGCCAAGGTCGGTTCCGCCGAAATGGCCGTGGAGGCGGCCCGGGCCAATGCCGACGCCGCCAACGCCGCCATCAAGACCGCCCTGGCCAATGTGGCGACGGTGGAGGCGGAACTGCACGACTGCTACCTCTATTCCCCGCGTGCCGGACGCATCCAGTACCGGATCGCCCAGCCCGGCGAAGTGGTGGGCGCCGGCGGCAAAGTGCTGAACCTGATCGACCTGGACGACGTCTACATGAATGTCTTCCTTTCCACCGCCTACGCCGGCCAGGCCGCCATCGGTTCGGAAGCGCGCATCGTCCTCGACGCCTTCCCCGACCGGCCCATTCCGGCCCGCATCGCCTATGTTTCGGAAACTGCCCAATTCACCCCCAAAACCGTCGAAACCGCCAGCGAACGCCAGAAGTTGATGTTTCGCGTCCGGGTGAAAATCAACCCCGAGGCTTATCAACACAATCCCGGCATCATCAAGCCCGGCCTACCCGGTCTGGCCTGGGTTCGCCTGGATGAACATGCCCCCTGGCCAAGCGAACTGGCCGCCTCCGCCCCCGGCAGCGGTATGACCCGGGACCCGGGAAGGCCCAAGGAAAATCCGTCGCGGAGCATGCCGCAGAGGTTCAGGGAATGGGTGAAGAAACAGCTGGAAGGATGACAAATGCAAAGGGCGTTCCCATGCCTCCCGTAATCCACATCGCCAACCTGAACCAGCGCTACGGTCCGACCCTGGCCCTGGACAACCTCGCCCTCGACTTCCCCGCCGGTAAAACCATCGGCCTCATCGGTCCCGACGGCGTCGGGAAATCCAGCCTCCTGTCCCTGATCGCCGGCTCCCGCGCCGTGCAGGAGGGGGTTCTGGAAGTGCTGGGAGGGGACATGCGGGACCGCCGGCACCGCACCAGGATTTGCCCCAAAATCGCCTACATGCCGCAAGGTCTCGGCAAAAACCTTTACGCCACCTTGTCGGTCGAGGAAAACCTCCAGTTCTTCGCCCGCCTCTTCGGCAACGGTCCCGCCGACCGCCGGCGCCGCATCGACCACCTCACCGACGCCACCGGCCTACGGCCCTTTCTCGCCCGTCCCGCCGGGAAACTTTCCGGCGGCATGAAGCAAAAGCTCGGCCTCTGCTGCTCCCTAATCCACGACCCCGATCTCCTCATCCTCGACGAACCCACCACCGGCGTCGACCCCCTCGCCCGGGCCCAGTTCTGGGACCTCATCGCCAAAGTGCGTCATGCCTCGCCCCACATGTCCGTGGTCGTCGCCACCGCCTATATGGATGAAGCCCAGGGCTTCGAGTGGCTTATCGCCATGGACGCCGGGAAAGTCCTGGCCGAGGACAGCCCCGCCGCCATCCTCGAACGCACCGGCAAGAGGAAGCTGGAAGACGCCTTCATCCAGCTTCTCCCCGCCAGCAAGCGGGAGGGCTACCGGCCCGTGGACATCATCCCCATGCCGGCCGGCGGCGACCCCACGCCGGCTATCGAAGCCCACGGCCTCACCAAAAAATTCGGCTCCTTCACCGCCGTCGACCACGTCTCCTTCGTCATCCCCCGGGGGGAAATTTTCGGCTTCCTCGGGTCAAACGGCTGCGGCAAGACCACCACCATGAAAATGCTCACCGGACTCCTGCCGGCGAGCGAAGGCACGGCCAAACTCTTCGGCCGCGAAGTCGACGCCAACGACATGGAAACACGCCGGAACCTGGGCTATATGTCCCAGGCCTTCAGCCTCTATTCCGAACTCAGCGTCATGCAGAACCTAGTCCTGCACGCGCGGCTTTTCCACCTCCCCGAGCGGGACATTCCCGAACGGGTCGGGGAAGTGGCGAAACGCTTCGGCCTGGACAAGGAGGGCGACGCCCTCCCCGACAGCCTGCCCCTGGGCGTACGGCAGCGCCTGTCCCTGGCCGTCGCGGTGGTGCACAACCCGAAAATCCTCATTCTCGACGAACCCACCTCCGGCGTCGACCCGGTGGCGCGGGACGACTTCTGGCGCCTCATCATCGAACTCTCGCGGCAGGACCGGGTGACGATATTCATCACCACCCACTTCATGAACGAGGCGGAACGCTGCGACCGGATTTCCCTCATGCACTCGGGGCGATCCCTGGCCATCGCCCCGCCGGCCGAACTGGTCAGGGAACGCGGCGCCGCCACGCTGGAGGACGCCTTTATCAGCTACCTCAAGGAAGCCGGCGCGGCGGCGGAAGGCGAGCACGCGGCCAAGGATCAGGACGCCGCCATCCGGAGTAAACCCGGCGGCGACACCACGGCACGCCTGGCGCCGGAGCCACCCGCCGCCGGAAGATCCGGCGCCGCCCGCCT
The DNA here is from genome assembly GCA_031548195.1 of Planctomycetota bacterium. Taxonomy (GTDB): domain Bacteria; phylum Planctomycetota; class SZUA-567; order SZUA-567; family SZUA-567; genus JAJBSZ01. The sequence goes on from JAVBRG010000111.1 coordinate 2,974, forward strand.
GAACTGGCTGCGGCTCATCACCTGCTCCTGGCGGGAGGCTTTGGAACTCCGCCGCGATCCCATCCGCCTGACCCTGGCGCTTCTCGGCAGCATCATCCTCATGCTGGTCATGGGATACGGCGTGACCCTGGACGTCGAGAACCTCACCTACGCCGTCCTGGATCGGGACGACTCGACCTTCAGCCGCGATTACGCCGACAACATCCGGGGTTCACCCTATTTCCTGCTCCAGCCCCCCCTCGGCGGCTACGCCGACCTGGACCGGCGTCTGGCGCGGGGAAACATCACCATGGCCCTGGAAATCCCGCACAACTTCGGGGCCGACCTGCAGCGCGGCCGGAAGGTCGCCATCGCCATGTGGCTGGACGGCTCGAACCCGCTGCGGGCGGAGACGGTCCAGGGCTATGTGACCGGCATGCACATGCAATGGCTGCAGGGCCAGCTCATGGATAAATTCGGCCTTACGCCCTCCGGCAATACCGGCCTGGAAGTGCGCTTCCGCTACAACCCCAGCGTGGAAAGCCTGCCGGCCATGGTTCCGGCGGTGATCGCCATCCTGCTCCTGATGATTCCGGCCATTCTCGCCGCCTTGTCGGTGGTGAGGGAAAAGGAACTCGGTTCCATCCTGAACCTCTACACCACCCCCCTGACCCGCTCCGAATTCATCATCGGCAAGCAAATCCCCTACATCGTTCTGTCCTTCGTCAGCTTCCAGCTCATGGCCACCATGGCGGTGGTTCTCTTCGAAGTTCCCATCAAGGGAAGCCTGGGGGCTTTGATCCTGGGGGCGCTCCTCTACTGTTGCATCGCCACCGGCATCGGCTTCATGGCCTCGACCGTCACCAAGAGCCAAATCGCGGTGATTTTCCTGACCATGGTCCTCACCATGCTGCCGGCCATCCAATTCTCCGGCCTCTTGAATTCGGTGTCGTCCCTGGGCGGCGCCGGCCAGTTCATCGGCCGCATCTTCCCCACCACCTATATGCTCAACATTTCGCGGGGCGTCTTCAACAAGGCGCTCACCTACGAGGATTTGCAGGAACAGTTGCTGGCCCTGGCCGTGACCGTCCCGGTGGTGGTGGGGACGGCCATTCTCTGCCTGAAAAAACAGGAGGAGTGACAATGCCCAATCTCGGACACATCTATCGCCTGGGCATGAAGGAATTCTGGGGACTGCGGCGGGACTGGATTCTGCTCGTGCTGATTGTCTACGCCTTCTCCTTCGACATCTATTTCGCCGCCACCGCCCTGCCCGACGGCCTCGCCAACGCCACGATCGGCATCGTCGACGAGGACCAATCACCCTTGTCGAACCGCATCGCCGACGCCTTTTTCCCCCCCATGTTCAAGCCGCCCTTTCCCGTGAGCATAAAGGAAATGGACCGGGGCATGGATCTGAACCGCTATACCTTCGGCCTGAACATTCCCCCGCATTTTCAACGGGACGTCCTGGCCAACAATCAACCGACCCTGCAGCTGAATATCGACGCCACCATGCTTTCGGACGCTTTCACCGGGTCGGGATATATCGGGCAAATCGTCGAGGGGGAGATCCTCGCCTATCTGGCCGGGCATGACGCGGCGGCGAGTCCGCCGGTGAGTCTGGACTACCGGAACCGCTTCAATCCGAACCTGAACCAAAGCTGGTTCGGGGCGATTACGGAGATTATCAACCAGGTGACCATGCTGTCGATTGTCCTGACCGGAGCCGCGCTCATCCGCGAGCGCGAACACGGCACGCTGGAACATTTGCTGGTCATGCCGGTGACGCCGACGGAAATCATGCTTTCGAAGGTGTGGTCGATGGGTGTGGTGGTGCTGGCGGCGACGGGGGTATCGATTTACCTGGTGGTGGAGTGGGCGCTCCTGGTGCCGATCACCGGTTCGGTGGCCTTATTTTTGCTGGGCACCTGCCTGCACCTGTTCGCGACGACGTCCATGGGGATTTTTTTGGCGACGATGTCCCGCAGTATGCCGCAGTTCGGGATGCTCCTGATCCTGGTCCTCCTGCCCATGCTGACCTTATCCGGCGGCGCGACCCCGCGGGAGAGCATGCCCCAGAACGTCCAGTACCTGATGCTGGCGGCGCCGACGACGCATTTTGTCCAGATTGGCCAGGCGGTGCTGTTTCGGGGCGCCGGCCTGGAGGCGGTGTGGGAATACTTCGCGGCTCTGTTCGCGATTGGCTGCGTGCTGTTTGTAATCGCCTTGGGGAGGTTCAGAAAGTCGTTGAATTGATAGCCCGTCATTTCCCCCACAGCCGCACCGGTTTGGAGCCGGGGTAATAAAGGGCCAGGATATCCAAAAAGTTGTAGCGGAGCTTGTCGGCGGCATAGGCCGCGCCGTATTGGCACAAGCCCACCCCGTGACCCCAACCGAGGCCGCTGAAGGTGATGCTCGCCTCGTCGCCGCCGGAAATGACCATGTAGGTGCTGGCGATGTTTTTACGATCCGCCCCCATGGCGAGACGGAATTCATTGGCCGGAATCCGCACCGTCATCCCCCGGCCGCCGGCCATGGTCACCTCGACCGTGACCACCCGCCCGAGATTGCCGCCAAGCGGCGTGCCGTAGGGGTCCAAGCCCTGGATCATGCGGATTTCCCCGCCTTGCCGCAACACCCCGGCCTGCCGCAAACGCTGGGCGATTTCCTGCCGGGTATAGGCGACCGACCACTGGGTCGGTTTGTTGGCCCGTTCGGAACAGCGGGGACACCTGACCCCCGACAAGGCCAAAATCGGCGTTTTGGTGAAGACCCAGCGGGCGTCGGCGGTAAAGCCGCCGCATTCGGAATGGAAGAAGGTTTTTACCAGGGCGTTCTTTTCCACCACGACAATGCCGGCGGTGGAATCGACCGCGCGCCGCACTTGCGGCTCGACCGCCAGAGAGGGCCGCCACACCTGGGAACGGGTGCTGGCGTGGACGTCGTACTCTTCGTTGCGGCGGCTTTTCACCTCGAAATAGGCAAAAGTGCGGCTGGCCACGGCTTGGGCACGGAGCGCTTCCAGAGGCCAGCTGGTCGGCACTTCGCCGGCGACGACCCCGTAGAGGTATTCTTCAATTGGCAGGCGGGCCAGAACGCGTACCTTCGGATACTTTTTATTGTTTTCAATAATATGGGTGCCGTAAATTTCGATTTCGTGCGGTATGGAGACGGTGGTCTGGTCGTTGCCGTTGCGCCAAGTGAGCCGGAGCGGTTGGGAATCGAGGTTTTTCATGCGGACCCGCACGTACAGCTCGGCGCCGACCCGAATGCCCTGGCCGGTGGGGGTGACTTCGACGGCGACGGATTGGGTGAAGTCGCCGGTTTGCTTTTGCATTTGCATGGTGACCGCTTCCATCCGCACCCGGCCGTTGATGGTGAGGATGGCTTGGTCGAGGGCGTCGGCGACCAGCACCCGGACATCCGGCTGGCCGGTGGTGTTGCCGGGAAGATTGGCGGCGAGGAGCTCGCCGCTGGCGCCGGGAAGGCGCAGATCCGGGGCGTCCTCAAAAGCTATATGGTAGAAGCCGAAGGCCAAAGCGGCCAGAAAGATGAGTTTGAACAGCCAACGCAGCATGAAATAATCCTCTTTCTTTAAACCAGAGAGGGAGGTTTGTTCATTATGACAGCCCGGCGCCGCCGGCAGCCCTGGTTTCATACCGGACGCTTATTGGAATTGTGAAAATGTATATCATCGTGTCAGACGATGAAGCGAGGGCAGAAAATGTTATTTCCGACCGAGCTGACGAAGTATGACGCGATGAGATACGTTTTCACAATTTCAAGAGGCGTTCGGTATAGCAATACAAATGCTTGTTGGTATTACGGAAGCGTTCCTCTTCAGAAAATATGCAGCCGCAATATTGTTGTTTGTAAATCCCCCGCAGTTTTTTTTCATCAGGTAAAATTTTTCGCCAGTCCTCGACTAAAAATTCGACCCCGTATTCCGCCGCTGTCTCCTGCCCGATCGTCAGCAGTAAATCCCGATCCTGTTCGCGGCTGGCCAAAAGGGTGGAAGAAAAATAAGGCAGATTTTTTTCGCGGGCCCGCCGCGCCGTCTCCCCTAACCTTAGGCGGTAACAGCGGCTGCAACGTTCCTGGCGGTTTAGCGCCTCGTTCCCCACCCGGTCAAGAAAAATTCGTAAACCGTAGGTCTCATCAATTTCCGCTGTAAGGCGTTCCCTTTCAAGATAAACTTGCAGGGCTTTCATGCGTCGCCGGAACTCCAGTAGAGGATGGATGTTAGGATTATAAAAAAATATTCCGCCCAAAGCCGGTGGGGCCGCACCCGCCTCGGCCGCAAGCAATCTCGAGGCCTGGGCGGCGGCAAAACAGGGCGCGCAACAAACATGCAAAAGAAAATCGTTTTTTCCCCTCAAGTCCTCTCCCTTCCGTCCGATAATAATTACAATCCACTTATTTTAGCCAGCCACACTTTTAAACCAATCCTCTTGGGGACAAAAAAAATAAAAAAATGAAAAATTTGCGAGGGGGGACTTTCAGCCTGCGACAGGTCTTTAATGTAGTGGAAGTAAGCAAAACTTACTCCTTCTCCCAACCCCCGGCTGGAACTCCTCCTCCTTCCCTAACCGGGGGTGGCTTTACAATAAAAGCTTTTGCAGGCAGATAAAGACATCTCTTCTCCAGACCCATCCCCGAGGGCCTCCCCCCAGGCCCTGGCGGTTCAACCCCTCCCCCGGTTGAACCGCTTTTTTTTGTACCCATGGCGGGAACGACTGGTGAAAATCCTTTTTTAATACAGAGTACACAGAGGTTGACAGAGTAACTGTGAAGAAAAGTCGGGGGTGATTATACCGCCGACCCAGTGAAAATGTGAATTTTACCACAGAGACACAGAGGTCACAGAGAACCACAATTTTATTGAGTAACTGGACTTTTGCAAAACCACCATTCAAACAGGCGCATCTCAACTCGGTTACGGGCACCTCTAAAAATTGCTATTTTGCCCGCAGACGAGGAAGGGCGTAGTGGCAGCGTTTTGTAACACGCGGTGGTGGTTTGTGTTACAAAACGCGAGAGCGAAGCCCTGACGAAGTATCCGGGCAAAAGAGCATTTTTAG
>JAVBRG010000190.1:0-6738 GCA_031548195.1 Planctomycetota bacterium
CTAAAAATAGCTCTTTTGCCCGCAGACGAGGAAGGGCGTAGTGGCAGCGTTTTGTAACACGCGGTGGTGGTTTGTGTTACAAAACGCGAGAACGAAGCCCTGACGAAGTATCCGGGCAAAAGAGCATTTTTAGAGCTGCCCCTGTGGTGAATTTAACTTTTCACAATTTCAATACGTGTTCGGTATACCATTCCGGACCTGGAAACGCAACCCACTTTGCCCGGGCGGATCCGGCGGTGCGGGGCGGCGGTTGCACGCTGAAAAAAAGTTGTCAAAATAAACGAGAATTTGTTTGACAAGGACATATTAGGATGTATCATACATATGTTATCACTTACTTGCATTAAGCAAATTTGACTTTTCTCTTGTCGCATACGCCCGCATCCCCGGCATCGCCGCTTTTCCCCCAGAGCATCGTTTACCTTTAATTTTGCGTTTGATCTCGCATCGATTACCGATTCGACACCAATTCACGCAACCATCCCGGTTTGACTCACTCAAGCGGCGAATTTTCATCAATTCCAGTGCAAGTTACCTCTTGCTTGCTTTGTCTGCTCCATATTCGCGAACATTTTCAATCAACCCACCAAGATGGTCATCGTGAAAGTTAATCAAGGGAAAGTCGCCAGTACATAGGGAGAGAAGACATGCGGGGAAAAATGCACGCCATAGTCATGCGGGGGCCCGGCGCGTTCGCCATGGAGGAGGTCCCGACGCCCCGCCCCGGCTACAAGGAGGCGCTGGTCCGTGTCCGCGCGGTGGCCATTTGCGGCTCGGATCCGAAAATCTTCGCCGGGGACTACCGCAACATCAACTGGCCGCCCGGCTACCCCTTCATCGCCGGCCACGAATTCGCCGGGGAGGTGGTGGAACTGGGCGAAGGGGTCACGGAATTGCGGGTGGGGGATAGGGTCGCGGGCGAGGCGCATTGCGGCTGCGGATCCTGCGGCAACTGCAAGCGGGGCTGGTATAACCTCTGCCTGCAATACGGCCGGATCGAAGCCGGGCACCGCCACTACGGCTTCACTTGCCAAGGGGCCTATGCGGAATTCAACGCCTATAACGTTCGCGCCCTGACCCGCATGCCCGGCGCGGTTTCTTACGAAGAAGGCGCCCTGGCCGACACCGCCGGCACCGCCCTTCACGCCACCCGCCTGACCGGCATCACGCCGGGCGGCTACACGCTGGTCATCGGCCCCGGCCCCATCGGCATATTCGCCATGCAGCTGGCCAAGGCCATGGGTTCCAAAACCATCATGGTCGGCCGGCGGGAGCGGCTGGGGATGGCGCGGAACATGGGGGTGGACCATGCCGTCGACTACGAGGAATGCGGCGACGTTGTCGCCCGGGTGCGGGAAATAACCGGCGGCTTGGGCGTCGACGAGGCCTTCGAATGCGCCGGCTCGGACGCCGCCATGGCCCAGTGCATAAAATCCGTGCGGAAAAACGGCAATGTCGCCTTCGTCTCCCTCCCCGCCGTCGACGAACGCCCCCTGCCCACCAAGACCCTGGTCATGAACCAAATCCGCCTGCACGGGTCGCGGGCCAATCCCAATTGCAATCGGGAGGTGCTGGAGTTGATGGCGGACAGCCGTCTCAACGCCGGGGGCATGGTGACGCACCGGTTCCCGCTGGAGCGTTTCGCCGAGGCCCTGGACACCTTTGTCAAGCGCCGGGACGGGGCGATGAAGGTGGTGGTGTCGCCGTAACCGGGCAGGGAAATTTCCAGTGCGGCCGGTTTCCGGCCGGCATGAAGGAAGTGGTCCGGGTCAATGTCATCAATGCCTCCGCCATGTGCTTCAGCCTCATCCTCGCCGTCCTTTATCTCGGCGACGTCATACCCGGCGGCTGGAACGCCGTCGGACAGTATTACGGTCCGGAGAGGCAGGCCTACGCGCAAGGCCGTCTGATTGCCCTAGAAAGGGGAGGGACTATCGTGGACAGCGAATGGAAAACCAGGCTGGAAGACAAATGCCGCGCCGTCCGGCTGTCGACCATCGAGGAAATCGCCAATCTCGGCGTCGGCCACGCCGGCGGCTGCATGTCGATTATCGAGGCCCTGGTGGTGCTCTACGAACGGCATATGCGGGTTGACCCGAAGAACCCCCGGAAGGAGGGGCGGGATCGTCTGGTTCTTTCGAAAGGGCACGCCGGGCCGGCCCTCTACGCCATGCTGGCGGACCGCGGATTTTTCGATCCGGCCCTCCTCGCCACCCTGAACCGTCCCGGCACCACCCTCCCCAGCCACGCCGACATGCGGCGGACGCCCGGCGTGGACATGACCACCGGGTCGCTTGGCCAGGGTCTTTCCTGCGCCGTCGGGATGGCCCTGGGCGCGAGGATGCGCCGGGACGGCGCCCGCGTCTACGCCATCATCGGCGACGGCGAGTCGAACGAGGGGCAGATTTGGGAGGCGGCGATGCTGGCCGGCTTCCACCGGCTGGACAATTTGCTTGCCCTAACCGATTACAACCATATGCAGATTGACGGCGGGACCGAGCGGATACTCTCCCTCGAGCCCCTGGCCGACAAATGGCGCGCCTTCGGCTGGACTGTCCAGGTGGTGGACGGACACGCCGTGGACCAGCTCGACGCCGCCCTCACGGCCGCCGAACGGGGCGGGGCGGGCCCCGGCATGATCATCATGAACACCCTGAAGGGAAAGGGGGTGGGCTTCCTCGAGGCGATCAGCGGGAACAACCACAATGTGAACATTTCCCGGGAGCAATTGGAACAGGCCAGACGGGAGTTGGGAGGGCTTGGACATGCATGAAAAAACGGAAATGCGCCTGGTCATGGCGAAGTGCGTCGAAGAGGCCATGCGGGACGACCCCGACATCGTCGTCATCGACGCCGACCTGGCCCGCGCCAACGGCAATCTGGAGCTGCACGGCCGCCGGCCCGATCGTTGCCTGAACGTCGGGGTCGCGGAGGCGAACATGGCGTCGGTGGCGGCTGGCCTGGCCAGTTACGGCTTCAAGCCGTTCATCTATTCCTTCGCGGTATTCGCCTCCCGGCGCATCTGCGATCAAGTCGCCATTTCAATCGCCTACGCCGGGCAGAACGTGAAAATCGTCGGCACCGATCCCGGCCTGGCCGCCGGCTTCAACGGCGGCACCCACATGACCCTGGAGGACATCGGGGTAATGCGTTCCATTCCCGGCCTGGTCATCTTCGAACCGACCGACGGGGATCAATTGGCCAAGGCCTTCCCCGCCATACTCGCCCACGACGGTCCCATGTACATCCGCCTGTACCGGAAGCCGGCTCCGGCGACATATTTTGCCGACGACGCCTATGACTTCGATTTGTTCAGGGCCGACATCATGCGCCGCGGACGGGACGTCAGCCTGTTCGCCGCCGGGATGGAGGTTAAGGAGGCGATGGACGCCGCGGCCATCCTGGCCCGGGACGGCATCGAGGCGGAGGTGGTGAACGTCCACACCATCAAGCCCCTGGATGAGGGGACGGTGCTGGCATCGGTCGCCCGCACCGGCTGCGCGGTGGTGTGCGAGAACCACAATGTCCTGGGCGGATTGGGTAGCGCGGTCGCGGAAACGCTGGCGGCGGGCGGCCCGGCGCCGGTGGAATTCATCGGCATGCGGGACGTCTTCAGCGAGGTGGGGGTAACGTCATACCTCGTCAAGAAATACGGGATGGATTCGGAAAGCGTCGCCGCCGCGGCCCGGCGGGCGATGGCCCGGAAGGGAAGGGCGGTCCGGATTCCCGCCGGGGCGTGAAGCCTCCGGAGCAGGTTCGTGAATTTGCGAGGCGGTTTTTTCAAGCGTTATCACAGGAGAAGTCCCATGGCAGAAAAATGGCTCACCACCGCTTATCCGAACATCATTTTCGAGGACTCGCCCATCGGGCGCATGAAGAAGGAAATTTTCGACGCCGATCCGGCGGCAATCGACGCGATCCTCGCCGAGTACGGCCTGCCGGCCGATTCGGAACTCGGCAAGCCCGGCTGTTACATCCAGAATTCGCCCCGGCGGATGGTTTGCGAAAAGCGCCGCAAGAATGACATCGTCCTGGTCCCCATCGGCTGCACCGAGAACCACGGCATCCACAATCCGAGCGGCCTCGACACCTTCATGTGCACTTCCATCTGCGAGGCGGTCCGCCGCTACACCGCCAAGAAAGGTTACGAAGTCGCCCTGGCGCTCCCGCCCCTGAACTACGGCGGCCACCCCTATCACCATCTCGGCATGGCCGGAACGGTCATCGTCTCGGAGGAGGTGGTGCGCGAGACCATCGTCTACACCCTGGCCGGCCTGTGGGACGACGGTTTCCGCAAGATTATTCTCGTCAACAATCACGGCCACAAATGGATGCTCGAGGCGGGGGTGCAGGAGTTCTTCAAGCGCTTCAACGTGCCGGCGGTGGTCACGGAGCTGGAGTGGCACCGCGCCGTCAGGGAATTCTTCATCCCCATCGGCCGCCCCGACTCCCTCACCACCCCCTTCGTGCACGCCGACGAAGCCGAAACGGCGGTCGCCAATTTCCTTTTCGGCGGCATGGTGGACATGAGCGTCTGCGTCGACGCCCAGCCCAAAGCCCTGACCCTGCGCGGCCATTTCGACAATTCGGTCGATTCCATGCACCGTCCGCACACCTGGTCCGAGGGCGAGGGCCAGAACGTCATCGAGCGTTTCGGCACGCCGGAGGGCGTGGTCGGCTATCCCAGCCGCGGCGACGCCTTCAAGGCCAAACGCCCCATCGCCGCCATTTGCCGCTACATCACCATGATGATTGACGATATCCTCGCGGACTTCCCCCCCGGGCAGGTTCCGCCAGCCGACGCCTTCACTTTCCGCAGCGCCGAGGAAATCGCCGGCTGCCTTAAGGAGCCCCTGAGCGAAGGCTGGAAGTCGATTCACGAGTTGAAGCGGATCGGCATTTTTTAGGCGGCGGGCTTATTGGGAACTTCGCCATAGGCGGCAATCTGCCGACCACCCTGTTGAACTTCGGCGTATGGAAAATACCGAAGGGTCGCGGCGGATGAAGTGTGACGCCTTAGACGCACAGCATCCCGTAGCTCCCGCCGCGGCGTCCGAACAGCGCGTCGGTTCCCGGCGCCACCGTTTTGCCCAGGCTCAACGGATACTGGAACATGGCGCCGGTCATTTGCGGCGCGTCCGGGAAGGTTGCGGCGAGGACCCGCCCTTCGCAGTCGCAGAGGCTGGCGCTGTCGAGGGGGGCGGAGCTGCTCCGCACCACGAAAATCCTGTTTTCGGCTGCGCGGGTTTGCAGTATTTTCGTGTCCATCCGCCGGGCGCAACTGTCGGCCCAGAGGAGGAGATTGCAGCCGGCCAGCATGTGGCAGCGGGCGATTTCCGGCACATAGGCTTCGGTGTCGAAGATGACCGCGAGCTTGCCGCGGCCGCTGTCCAGGCAGTGGAAGGGTTCCCCCGAGACCGGTTCTCCGGCGGGGTCGGCATGGGTTTTCCGCCACCGGTCCAGCCGGCCGCCGGCGGTGAAGGCGGCGGCAGCCTTGACGCCGTCGCGGTCCCGGGCCGGCAGGACCGCCAATAAACCGTCGGGCATATTGCCGACCAGCCGATCGACCAGGGATTCCAGGGGAAATTCGGCTTGGGGGAGAAGAATCAGCCGGCTTCCGGCCAGGCCGGCGCAGTTCAGGAAATGCCCGGCCTGTTCGAGATAGGCTGCGGCATTGGGCGAAACGAAGTGGGCGGCGCAGGCGTAGACGCCGCCGTCCCGCATATTGACAGCCTGATCCAAATCCCGCACCGCCGGGAGCAGGGCGTTATCCTGATTGATTAGGGAATACAAATGCGGCCGTCGTGCGGGGCCGGGCGGCTGGCCGCCAAGCTCGGGGTCCAGTTCATGGTAAAGGATTTCCTCGCGATCCGTCGAGGCCCGGGCGACGATTTCCCCCAGCGGGTCGACCACCATGGAACTCCCGAGATAACCCGCGAAGCCGGCTTCCAGCCCGACCTTGTCCGCCATCACGATCCAGACGCCATTTTCCGCCGCCCGGGCGCTGAGAAGGTATTGTACTTGGGGATTGGTCAGCGCTTGCGGAACAGTCGCGGCGGCGGCCAGATTGGCCGGGTCGACGATGATCCGCGCCCCTTTGAGGGCGAGGATGCGGGCGATTTCCGGCACTCGCGCGTCGGCGCAGATCATCATCCCCATCTTGCCGTGGCGGGTTTGGAACACGCCGTAATTTTCGCCCGGGCTGAACCAGCGTTCGTCGAACTGCCAGAGGCAGGACTTGTCGGCGGTGTGCACCACTTTTCCCTCGGGGTCCAGCATGAGGGCGGAATTGTATAGTTCGCCGTCCCTTTCCAGCGCCAAACCCGCCGCGATGTACATATCGTGTTTGACGGCCAGGGCGGCCATGTTTTGAATGAGGTTTGGCGTGTGTTTCAGGGCTTTCCGGGCTGTGGGCAAATCGAGGCCGAGAAAATAGGCGGGGTAGGCGCATTCGGGCAGGACTGCCAGATCTGCTCCGGTCTGGCCGGCTTCATCCAGTTTGGCGAGGATTTTTTGGTAGGTTTTGGCGTGGTCGAGTACTGAACCGGCGTGTAATTGTAGGCAGGCGATTTTCATGGCGGGGGTCCGGATTTTGTCAAGCGTGGCGAGAGTTCCTGAAATGGTGGTCAAAAAGCGGTTCAATAAAATCCGGCCGAATGGCCGGTTGCGGGGTTCCAAAGGGGGCGCAACCAGCCCCCTTTGGAACCCCGCAACCAGCCATTCGGCTGGATTTTATTG
>JAVBRG010000151.1:0-15628 GCA_031548195.1 Planctomycetota bacterium
TAGTGGTTATAAAGGCGGTTCAATAAAATCCAGCCGTTCGGCCGGATTTTATCGAACCGCCTGTTTTAACCGCCTTTTAACAGCCCGGTAACAAAGTCGCTTGTCGTCGATTTCGGCTTTTAGGTTCGAAAGACGATGCCAAAAAAATAAGCAAATATGGGCCTATTGGCGTTTTTTTTGGCCGAAGTATTTCGGACCTACAAGCCGAAAGCGGCGGCAATGGACTTTGTTACCGGGCTGTTAAGCCCCTTATTGAACCGCCATTCACCCCCCCTCACTCCGGCCACTGCTCCCGCACCGGCTTAAGCGCCCGCCCCACCAAATCAATGGTCTCACCAAGATTTTTCATATTCGCCAGCCCTTCCTCATCATTCTTCACATCCTCACGACGCAAACCAAAACCAAGATTCCAGTACACCGACCCCGGCACCACCATCTGGGTCATCAAGTACATATGATTGATACTGTCGTAAGCCTGAATAGCCCCCCCCCGACGAACCGCCACCACCGCGGCACCGATTTTACCCTTCAACAGGCGGCCGTTGGCCAAAGCGACATAACCGGTACGGTCGGTGAGAGCCTTGACCTCGGCGGAAACATCGGAAAAGTAGGTGGGAGTGCCGATGATGACGGCGTCGGCCTGAATGATTTTGGCAAACAGTTCGTTGAAACAGTCGTCCTTCATGACGCAGGTGCGGTCTTTCGCCTTGAAGCAGCCGGAACAGGCCTGGCAACCGCGGATTTTTTGCCCGCCCAACTGGAAAAATTCCGTGTCCCAGCCGGCGTCCTTCAGAGTGCCAAGCACGGTGTTGACGAGCATTTGCGTGTTGCCGCCCAGGCGCGGGCTGCCGTTGATGCCGATGGCGTACATGGGTTATCCTCTCTTTTCTTTGGGAATGGAACCGTTTTCGATGGAATGGAACAGTCGCGTTGATTATAATGCACAATCCGGCGGGGCGCCTCTAAAAATTGTTTTAGAGGCGCTTTGCCATGTGGATTACAGGCGTTCGGTACAAGCACGCGAGGGAATTTTTCCATGGAAGACGCAGTAAAAAAAGCCCGGGTCCTCACGGAAGCCCTGCCCTACATCCGAGAGTTCAAGAATAAATTCATCGTCATCAAGCTGGGCGGCTCGGCCCAAGACGATCCGGCGATTCTGAAGAATATTTTCGTCGACTGCCAGATTATGCTGGCGGTGGGGATGCGGCCGGTGGTGGTCTACGGAGGCGGCAGGAAAATCACCGCCGCAATGAAGGAAACGGGCAAATCGGCCCGCTTTGTCCATGGACAAAGGGTCACGGACGCGAACACCATGCGTATCGTCGCCAAAGTCCTCGCCGACGACGTCGGGGGGGAACTCCTGAGCCTCCTTCAGGACTCCGGCGGCAAGGGATTCCTCCTGAACGGCCGGGATCACCGGTTTCTGCGCGCCATCAAGAAAACCCTGCCCGGCTACCCCGATTCGGATCTCGGCTTTGTCGGGGAACCGGTGGCAATCGATTCGACCCCGGTGCATCACGCTTTCGAAGGTTTCTATTGGCCGGACGGTGAAGAAAGGATACCCCTCATCGCCCCGGTGGCCTGCGGTTGCGGCCGCGAGGCGGGAAACTTGTACAACGTGAACGGCGACACCGCGGCCGCCCTGGTGGCACGGGATTTGCACGCCGAGAAACTGGTTTTCATATCGGACATCTCCGGCATTTACCGGGACAAGAACGATGCGGCGAGCATTTTCACCCACCTTAACCGGGGCCAGGCCGAGACGTTGATTCGCGAAGGGGTGATTGTGGGGGGGATGATTCCGAAAGTGGAGGCCTGCCTGTTCGCCCTCGAGGGGGGGGTGAAGAAGGCGCACATCGTGGCGGGGGAACTGCCGCACGCCCTCCTCCTGGAAATCTTCACCAAGACCGGGGTGGGGACGGAGATTGTGCTGTAAACGGGGTTTCGAAAACGTCGCGTCGCTGGTGCATCAATAATGAAAGGCCGCCCCATGAACACCTCGGACATAGTCGACCAATTTAACGATCACGTCATCGCCAATTACAGCCGTCTACCCATCTGCGTGGTGCGGGGCGCCGGGTCGAAGGTGTGGGACGCGGACGGCAAGGAGTACCTCGACCTCTTCCCCGGCTGGGGCGTGGCGGGACTCGGCCACTGCCACCCGGCGGTGGCGGAAGCGATTGCCAAACAGGCTCGGAAGCTCATTCACGTCGCCAATAATTATTATAATGAGGAACAGGGCGAGTTCGGCGAAATCCTCTCGACCCGGGCGGAAGGCCGGAAAGTCTTCTTCTGCAATTCCGGCGCCGAAGCGAACGAGGCGGCCATCAAGCTGGCACGTCTGGCCCGACAGCCGAAGTACAAGATAATCACCATGCAGGATTCCTTCCACGGCCGCACCTTCGGGGCGATTTCCGCCACCGGCCAGCCGGAATACCAGGCCGGCTTCACCCCGGTCGTGCCCGGTTTTTCCCACGGAAAAATGAACAATCTCGACTCGGTCGCGGCCCTGGTCGACGGCGACACCTGCGCCATCATGCTTGAACCCGTCCAGGGCGAGGCGGGGGTTCTCTCCGCCACTCCCGAATTCCTGCAGGGACTCCGGAAAATCGCCGACGAAAAGCATCTCCTGCTGATTTTCGACGAAGTCCAGACCGCCCCCTGCCGGCTGGGAAAATGGTTCGGCTATCAATACTTCGGCGTCAAACCGGACCTCATCACCACCGCCAAGGCGATTGCCGGCGGCATGCCGATGGCGGCCATGCTGGCCCGGCCGGAGGTCGCCGTGCATCTTAAGCCCGGCACCCACGCCAGCACTTTCGGGGGGCATTCGCTGGGATGCGCCGCCGGCATCGCCGCCTTCAAGGCGATGGAGGGGGAGAAGGTGATGGAGAATGTAAACACCCTCGGCCCCTGGCTGGATGAGCGTTTGCAGAGCCTCCTCAAGCCGTCCGTCGGGGTGAAGGCGATTCGCCGGGTCGGATTCATGATCGGGATTGTCCTGGAGTTCGAAGGGGCGGATTTGGTGGCGGACTGCCGCAATCACGGGCTACTCATCAACTGCACCCATAAGACGATTTTGCGGATGCTCCCGGCATTGAACATAACCCGGGACGAATTGGACCGGGGCATTTCCATTCTCGATGAATGTTTGGACCGGGCGCTCCGGCGTACCGGCAGCGTGCGGATCAAGCATTGAAAGCGGTCGGCGAGGGAAGAAAAAACTACCGCGATAGTTATACCGAACTGTCATGTATACACGAAATGTACCTTTGGCTGCGGGGGAGGCACAGCTTCGCCTCGCGCCAATAACTCTAGGAGCTGTCATGCTGGAGAAATTCACCGATCGGGCAAGGAAAGTCATCAACCTCGCCCGGCAGGAAGCCGAGCGACTCGGCCACGAGTTCATCGGCACCGAGCACATCCTCCTCGGCCTCGTGAAGGAGGGGTCGGGGGTGGCCGCGAACGTGCTGGAAAACCTCGGGGTCGATTTGGAAAAAATCCGCATCGAAGTGGAAAAATACGTCTCGTCACCCGGCGAAACGATTTCCGCCTCGTCCAGCCTCCCCTTTACCCCCAAGGCGAAAAAGGTCCTCGAGCTCGCCATGGAGGAGGCGCGGATTCTCGAACATAATTACATCGGCACCGAACACCTGCTCCTGGGCGTCCTGAGGGAACAGGACGGCATGGCCGCCCAGGTGCTCCTGAATCTGGGGGTGAAGCTGGAGGACGTGCGCGCCGAATTGATGGAGCTCCTGGGGGCCGACGTGTCCCAGGACCCGCAGCAGGCGGGAATGCCCCACCATCACAATCCCCGCCATCCGGGGGAAGGCCAGCCGCAGTCGACCGAAAACGCCACCCCGGCCCTGGACTCCTTCGGCCGCGACCTCACCCATTTGGCCCGCGAAGGGGCGCTCGATCCGGTCATCGGCCGCTCCAAGGAAATCCAGCGGGTGCTCCAGATCCTGTCCCGCCGCACCAAAAACAATCCGGTGCTGCTTGGCGAGGCCGGCGTCGGTAAAACCGCGATTGTCGAGGGCCTCGCCCAGGACATCATCAATGGAAACGTGCCGGAAATTCTCCTTGGGAAACGCATCGTCGTCCTCGACCTCGCCATGATGGTCGCCGGCACGAAATACCGGGGGCAGTTCGAGGAACGCATCAAGGCGGTCATGAACGAAGTTCGCCGCGCCAAAAACGTCATCCTGTTTATCGACGAACTCCACACCGGGGTCGGCGCCGGCGGCGCCGAAGGCTCCATCGACGCCTCGAACGTCCTGAAGCCCGCGCTGGCCCGCGGCGAAGTGCAGTGCGTCGGCGCGACCACTTTGGACGAATACCGGAAGTACGTGGAAAAGGACACGGCGCTGGAACGCCGCTTCCAGTCGATTATCGTCAATCCGCCGAGCGCCCAGGAAACCATCGCGATTCTCAAGGGCCTCCGCGACCGCTACGAAGCCCACCACCGGGTGCGGATTACCGACGACGCGATTGAGGAGGCGGTGAAATTGTCGGAACGTTACATTTCCGGCCGGTTCCTCCCCGACAAGGCGATTGACGTCATTGACGAAGCGGGTTCGCGGGTCAGGCTGTCGTCCATGACCAGGCCGCCGGATTTGAAGGACAAGGAAAAGGAAGTCGAAACGCTCGAACGCGAAAAGAAGGAGGCGGTCACCGCCCAGGACTTCGAACGCGCCGCCCGCGTTCGCGACCAGGCCGACGCCCTCAAGAAGGAAATCAAGGAAATCAAGGACGCCTGGAAGGAACGCACCCACCAGGCCCGCGGCGTGGTCGGCCCCGAGGCGGTGACGGAAGTGGTGTCGTCGATGACCGGCATTCCCCTGTACAAGCTGGAGGCGAAGGAACAGGAGCGGATGCTGAAAATCGAGGACGAACTCCACAAGCGGGTGGTGAGCCAGCAGGACGCCATTTCCGCCATTGCCCGCGCCGTGCGGCGCAGCCGCGCCGGCCTGAAGGACCCGCGCCGGCCGATGGGAACCTTCCTCTTCCTTGGTCCCACCGGGGTCGGGAAAACGCTTTTGGCCCGCGCCCTCGCCGAATTCATGTTTGGCGAAGAAGACGCCCTGATTCAAATCGACATGTCCGAGTATATGGAAAAGCATTCGGTCAGCCGCCTGGTCGGGGCGCCTCCCGGTTACGTCGGCTTCGAGGAAGGGGGGCAACTGACGGAACGGGTGCGGCGGCGTCCGTATTCGGTTCTCCTCCTGGACGAATTGGAAAAAGCGCACCACGAAATCTTCAACATCCTTCTCCAGATCATGGAAGAGGGCAAGGTGACGGACTCCTACGGCCGCAAGGTGGATTTCCGTAACACCATTCTCATCATGACCTCGAACGTCGGGGCCGACCTGATTCGCAAGCAGGGTTCCCTCGGCTTCACCAAGAAGACCGAGGAGTCGGACCTGGACCGGCTCCGGAAAAGCCTCTACGAAGCGGTCGAACGCGAATTCCGCCCCGAATTCATCAATCGCATCGACGAATTGATCGTCTTCAAATACCTGACCCGCGAAGACATGGACAAGATTATCGACATCGAGATTTCCGGCCTCCGGAAGCGCCTGTCCGAACAGTACATCGGCCTGGAACTGGCCGACGACGCCCGGGCCTTCCTCATCGACAAGGGATACAATCAGGACTACGGCGCCCGGCCGCTCCGGCGCACCATCAGCAGGGAAATCGAGGACCGGGTGGCGGAGGAGATCCTCTCCGGCGGCATTCACCCCGGCACCAAGGTGACGGTGCGGCTGAAGGACGATCACGTCTACTTCGATTCGCAGCCGGATCCCGATCTCATCCCCGAAAAGAAAAAGAAGCCGGACGACGCGGATCGCCCCGTTTCCTTCGAGGAAGCGAAGGAGGTGGCGGCGGAGCCGGTGGTTATGGACAAGCCGCCGCCCTCGTTGTTGTCCGGCTCCGGCGGCGGAGTGGGTTTGGACGAGGAGCCGTACCGGGATTAATTTCTAACGCACAGGGGCGGCTTTCCGAAAGAGCCGCCCCTTTTTTTATTTAACCCGGGCGTTCGGCGGCTATAATGGCCGATTGGTATTTACCGAGTTTGAATGCCGCCGTCCGCGCCCGCGCGCGGCGCTTTTTTTAATAACCAGACAGCAGGAACAAGTCATGACCACCCCCAACGTCCCCGCCACCGATTTCATCCGGGAACAAATCAACGCCGATCTCGCCGGCGGCCGCTACGATCACGTTCATACCCGGTTCCCCCCTGAGCCCAACGGCTACATGCATATCGGCCACTGCAAGGCGGCCCTGACCAATTTCTTTTTGGCCGCCTCCTACGGTGGCAAATTCAACATGCGTTTCGACGACACCAATCCCGCGAAGGAAGACACCGAATACGTCGACGCCATTCTCGCCGACCTCCGCTGGCTGGGGATTGATTGGGAAGACCGCCTCTTCTTCGCTTCCGATTACTTCGACAAGATGTACGAATTCGCCGAATTGTTGATTAAGGAAGGCAAAGCCTACATCGATTCACAGAGTTCCGAGGAAATCCGCCAGAAGCGCGGCACCATGGGGGCGAAGGAAAAGGGCATCACCCCCCCGGGCGAAAATTCGCCCTACCGCGGGCGTTCCATCGAGGAGAACCTCGACCTGTTCCGGCGCATGAAGGCGGGGGAATTTCCGGAAGGCGCACACGTTCTCCGGGCCAAAATCGACATGTCCCACCCCAACCTGAACATGCGGGATCCGGTTCTCTACCGCATCTCGAACGCCCACCACCACCGTACCGGCGCCAAGTGGTGCATTTACCCGATGTACGACTACGCCCACCCCATCGAGGACGCCCTGGAGGAAATCACCCATTCCTGCTGCTCCCTCGAATTCGAGAACCACCGCCCGCTTTACGACTGGGTAATCCAGAACCTGCCGGTTTTCCAGTCGCGGCAAATCGAGTTCGCGCGGTTGAACCTGACCAACACCATTCTCTCGAAACGCTGGCTCATTCAACTGGTGAACGAAAAGCTGGTCTCGGGCTGGGACGACCCCCGGATGCCGACCATTTCCGGCCTCCGGCGGCGGGGCTACACGCCGGAGTCCATCCGCGATTTCTGCCAGCGTATCGGCCTGGCGAAGACGAATTCCCGGGTCGACATCCAGCTCCTCGAAGCGTGCCTGAGGGAGGACCTGAACCGCCGCGCCCCCCGGGCGATGGCGGTCCTGCGCCCCTTGAAGGTGGTTTTGGAAAATTACCCCGAAGGTCGGGAGGAGCTCCTGGAAGCGGTCAACAATCCCGAGGACCCGAACGCCGGTACCCGGCCGGTGCCGTTTGGCCGGGAATTGTATATTGAACAGGAGGACTTCATGGAAGACCCTCCGAAGAAGTTTTTCCGTTTGGCGCCGGGGCGGGAGGTGCGGCTGCGCTACGCCTACCTCATTACCTGCAAGGAAGTGGTGAAGAACGCCGCCGGGGAGATTGTCGAGTTGCGTTGCAGCTACGATCCGGCGACCCGCGGCGGCGACGCGCCGGACGGACGCAAGGTAAAGGCGACCTTGCACTGGGTGTCGGCCAAACACGCGGTAGGGGCTGAGGTGCGGTTGTACGACAGGATGTTTGCGATGGAGGATCCGACGGAAACGCCGGAGGGTAAGACCTGGCTCGACAATCTCAATCCGGACAGTATCGAAGTCCTGAAGGATTGCCGGCTGGAGCCGTCCCTGGCCCTGGCGGCGTCGGCGGCGCGTTTCCCCTGCCAGTTCGAACGCCTCGGCTATTTCGTCGCCGATCCGGACGGCAAGCCGGGGGCTTTGGTCTTCAACCGCGCGACCACCTTGAAGGATTCCTACGCCAAGGCGAAGTGAAGAGGGGGGTGATGATGGAAGCCTTGGATATCGAGGCGGGGAACGGTCCCGGGGCGTACCGGCGTTACATGGAGTATTCGTCGGCGCCGCTGACCGGGTTTCTTTTCGCCCTGCCGTTGTTCTTGGTGTACCACGCCGGGCTGTGGTGGCTGAACACCTTTTCGGGATTAAGGTGGGCGAACGCGGTGGACATTTCCATCGCGAACGGTCTCAACCGGCTGGGGATGGCGGGTCCGTTGTTGTCGTTCATCGCGGTGGTGCTGGTGTTTTTGACCATGCACGCGATGACCGGGAAGCCGTGGAGCCGGCCGCCGTTTTACACCTGGTTTTTGATGGTGCTGGAGAGTTTGGCGTTGTCGTTGCCGGTGTTTTTGTTGTCGCGGCTGGTGGTGAAGCTGGTGGATTACCTGCCGATTGATTCGATGCTGCTGCCGGTGGGGGCGCTTTGGGAATCGGGGCGGGGGACTTTGTTGTCGGCGGGCATGTTGTCGGCGGAGGGCGGGGTGGCTGCGGGGGGGATTGGCGGGGGGGCGCATGTGGGGTGGAGTTGCGGGGAGGGGGTGGGGGGGGTGTTTGGCTGATGGATGGAGGGGGTGGGGGGGGGTGGGTGGGTGGGCGGGGGGGGGGGGGGTGCCGGCGGGGGTCTTGGCCTGGGCGGCGAATTGGGGGGTGAGGTGCGGGGCGGGGGTGTATGAGGAGTTTTTCTTCAGGATTTTGGTGATGGGGGTGTTTGCCTGGTTTTTCGGCGGGCTTCTGGGTTTAAGGGGCGGCTGGAAGTGGGCGCTGGCGGCTTTGTTCCAGGCCTTGTTGTTTTCGGCGTCGCATCATTTGCCGGGGAGTCCGGAGCAGGTGACGAACCTGGTGGAGGCGCGGGCGGTGTTGCCGGTGTTTACGTTTCGGACCCTGGCGGGTTTGTATTTCGCGGCGATTTACATCGAGCGGGGCTTTGGGATAGCGGCGGGGAGTCATGCTTGCTATGATTTACTGGTGGTATTGTTGGACATGTTGATCCCGCTGGAAGTGGGTTGAAGGGCGGCGGTCGGATATTACATATGTTCCGGATTGGTAAACCATCATGACAGACAGCAGCGATAATCTCAATCCAAAACCCGTTTCGGGAAACGCCGGCGACGCAACCGTTTTCAGCACCGGGGAACCGGCCCCGACCGAACCGGTTGCCGCCGGCAAACAGCCGGACCCGCCGGACCGCCCCGGCAGGAGACGCCCTCCCCGCCGCCGCCGTTCCGGCCCCCAGCCCATTCTCCTGGGAGCGATCGATCTGGGGTCGACGGCGATACGCATGCACATCGCCGAATATCTCCCCGACACGCCCATCAAAGTTATCGAGGAACTCGCCCATCCCGTGACCACCGGCGCCGACACCTTCCGTCACGGCCGGATTCTTCCGGAAACGCTTTTTTCCATCTGCAATGTCCTCGGCGACTTTCTCCGGCTTCTTGACGACTACGGCGTCCAGCACCGCCGGGCGGTCGCCTCCTCGGCGATTCGCGAAGCGTCCAACCGCGAAATCCTCGTCGACCGCATCCGCCACAACTCCGGCCTGAACCTGGAAATCCTCGACAGTATCGAGGAAAGCCGCATCATCTACCAGGCGCTTCTGCCCTGGCTCCGGCAGTGCCAGGGTGCGTACTCGATGGCCCTGAACCTGGGCGGCGGCTCGACGGAAATCATGATTCTGAGGGGCGAGGATTTACAGACCGGCGGCACGCGGCGCTTGGGGACTTCGCGGCTGTTCCACACCGCCGCCGCCGGCGGCAGCCACTCGCGGGCCGAACGCCTGCAGACCATCGCCTCGAACATTGTCCGCTCCACCAAGGAAGCCTACCAGGAATACACGATAGGCCACTTCTTCCTGGTGAACCGCATGCTCTACCGGGCCTTCCGGGATGACCCGGCGGCGGTCCGCCACGAAAAGGATTTCGTCCTGCCCGCGGAAATTCTCCGGGAACGCATCGGCCGCGCCTCGGGGCTCAGTCCCCTGGAAATCGGCCGGACCTTCAACATGGGTCTGGCGGAAGTGGAAATCCTCATCCCCGCCCTGCTGATTCTCGACAATTTCGTCACCGCGGCGGAAGTGTCGGAAATCACCTTCACCAATACGGAAATGCTTTACGGCCTGACGGTGGAGATGGCCATGACCGTGCGGGGGGAAAACCCCCTGATGGCGTTCCGGCGGCAAATGGTCCGCTCGGCCCGGGCGGTGGGGGAGCAGTACGGCTACGACCGGAACCACGCGCGGGTGGTGACGGATTTCGCGCTGACCCTCTTCGACGCCTTGCGGGAAATGCTCGACCTCGGCGAAAAGGATCGCCTGCTCCTGGAACTGGCCGCGGTCCTCCACGACATCGGGATGTATGTGAACGAACATCATCATCAGCGCCACAGCGCCTACCTGGTGAAATGGTCCGACATCGTCGGCCTGAACGAGAGCGACCGTTATCTCACTTCGCAAATCGTCTTCTTCCACCGCCGGGATCTGCCTTCGCGGGATTATCCCGAATTCACGGCTCTGCCGCTGGCGGACCGTCTAAGGGTGGGGAAGCTGGCCGGGCTCCTGCGCCTCGCCGACGTGCTGGACCGGGGACACCAGGGCAGCGTCAAGGAACTCAGGGCCGAGGTGTCGGGCGGCAAACTGATTTTATATCTGCAAATTTTGGGGGATCTCGGCCTAATCATGGACAAGCTCCCGCACAAGGCGGATCTTTTGGAACAGGTGACCGGCCTGCAGGTGGTGCTGCGGCGGGAAATGCCCCAGGGATAGAAAAACGCGAGGAGAAGCGGCATGGCCTTGTCGTCAAAATGCCAACATGCGGTGCGGGCGTTGTTCGAACTCGCCAAACGCGAAGCCGGCGGCCTGGTGACCCTCCGGGACATTTCGGAAAACCAGCACATCCCCCTCCGTCTTTTGGAAAACCTGATGGCGGAGCTTCGCCGGGGCGGTTTTGTCAAGGCGAAACGCGGCAACGACGGCGGTTTCATGCTGGGCAAAAGTCCGCGGGAAATCTGCATCGGGGAAATAGTCCGCTATGTGGAGCCGTCCCTGTCGCCGGTGGAATGCGGGGAAAACCCCACCTGCCCCCTCAGCGGTAAATGCGTGTTCATCGACTTGTGGAATGAGGCCAGGGAGGCAATGGAGGCGGTCCTGGACAGCCGGAGCTTGGCGGATTTGGTCGCCGAGGAGGCCGGGCGGCGGTTGTCGGGAGGGGATGTCCCCGACTTGGTGAAACCGAAGCCGGAACGCTGGATGTCCCCGAATGACGAACTGGCGTAAACTTTTTGACAAGGAGCGTACCGTGAACATGAAACAAGCTTTGGCGGCTTTGTTTATGGTTCTGGCGGCGGGGTTGGGCCGGGCCGGGGACATGACGGCGTATGGGCCGGGCGCGCCGGAGGCGTCGGTACGTTTTTACAACGCGCTGGTTTGCCCGCTCCTTGAAGATACGAAAACATTTCCCGGTGAAGTTTGGGTGGAGGGGAGGCGCATCGTTTACGCCGGGCCGGCCAAAGCGCCGGACAGAAGCTTCACCCACGAAATCGATCTCGGGGGCGACCTGATTATGCCCGGCTTCAAGAATGCCCACGCGCATTCGCCGATGACGTTTCTCCGGTCGCACGCCGACGGCCTGCCGCTGGCCGAGTGGCTGCAGAAGCAGGTTTTCCCCATGGAGGCGAAGCTGACCGGGGAAGACGTCTACACCCTGTACAAGCTGGCGGTTCTCGAATATCTTTCCAGCGGCATAACGACCGCCCTCGACATGTATTATTTTTGCGACGACATGGCCAAAGCCGCTATCGACAGCGGCTTCCGCGCGGTTTTCTCGGGATCGTTCAGCAATTTCTACGGCGATGTCAAACAGCTGGAGGCGGATTACCAAGCTTTCAATCAACTGCACGACCGGGTTTCGTACTTGCTGGGATTCCATGCCGAATATACCGCCAACGAAAATCTCCTCAAGGGAATCGCCGCCCTGTCGGAGCGCTTGCAGGCGCCGGTTTATTTTCACAATTCCGAAACGGCCGGCGAAGTCGAATCCTGCCGGGAGGGGCGGGGGGTGACCCCGATCGCGTACTTTGATCGACTGGGCCTTCTAGATCAGGGCGGCGCCGGCTACCACAGCGTGCACGTCACCGACGGGGATCAGGCGACGATGCTGGCGAAAAAGGTGGCGGTGGTGACCTGTCCCGCCAGCAACGCCAAACTCGCCAGCGGGGTGGCGCCGATCCGGCGGATGCTGGATCTGGGGCTATTGGTGGCGCTGGGAACGGACGGACCGGCGAGCAACAACGCCCTGGATTTTTTCAGGGAGATGTACATGCTGGCGACCTTGCAGAACATTGCCACGGGTACCGCCAACGCCCTTTCGACCGACGAAATTCTCCGTATCGCCACCCGTAACGGGGCGGAAGTGATGCGGCTGGGGGAATGCGCGGGCTTGGCGGCAGGCATGCTGGCCGATTTGATTGTCGTCGATTTGCAGCAACCGAACATGCAGCCCATTAACGACGTGATGCGTAATCTTGTCTATGCCGGGAGCAAGGGCAATGTGAGATTGACCATGGTCGACGGGCGGATTTTGTATGCGGGCGGCGTTTTTCACATCGGCGTCGACAAAGAGGATATTTACCGTCGCGCCGAAGCGATTGCCCGGCGGATTCTTGGTGAATAATTTTATGGGGTACAGGGTTTATTTCGGGGACAGTATTTATTGAGTCGCCTTTCGGCTCTCTAACATGTCCCAAAACCCAAAAAGTGCGGTATTTATCCTTCCTTTTCGAAACCGGTAGATGGAGAAAAATAACGGTAATCATTTCCCGAAAATAAGAAAATATTCGAAAATAAAATTGCAATTAAACAAAAACAAGGTAAATTACAAAAACCTACACCTTGCTTGACGTCGATTTCTCAGATCAACTCCCCATGCCTCTTGACGTTGCGCCGCCCCTGGTCAATACGTTTCATTTGGTATAACCGCCGCCCTGTCCATTCCGGAGGTTTTGCATGAACGCCAGCGCCGTCGAATCCGACGTCATTCTCTCCATGGACAAAGCCGAAAAGCATTTTCACGGCGTCCATGCCCTGAAAGGCGTCTCGATTCAACTCCGTCGGGGGACGGTCCACGCCATCTGCGGGGAAAACGGGGCGGGTAAATCCACGCTGATGAAAATCCTCATGGGTGTTTATTCAGCCGATGCGGGGGAGATGCGCCTCCGTGGCAAGGCGGTGAAATTCCAGTCTCCGCGTCAAGCCCTGGACGCCGGCATCGCGATTATCGAGCAGGAACTCACCCCCATCCCCGACATGACCGTGGCGGAAAACATTTTCCTTGGCCGCGAGCCGGTTTCGTCGGGCCTGTTTGTCAATTACAAGTCGTTAAACAAACAGGCGGCGGAAGTGCTGTCCCGCATCAAGATCGCCATCGATCCCTCACGCAAAATGAAAACCCTTTCGGTTGCCGAAGTGCAGCTGGTGGAAATCGCCAAGGCCCTGTCCTACAACTCGGACGTCCTCATCATGGACGAACCGACCTCGGCCATCGGCGAGAAGGAGACCGACAACCTCTTCGAAATCATCGACAACCTGAAGAAGCAGGGCAAAGGTATCTTCTACATATCCCACCGCATGAAGGAAATCTTCCGTATCGCCGACGAAATCACCATTCTGCGGGACGGCGAGTACATATGCACCAAACCGGCGACGGAACTGGACCAGGACTCCCTGGTCCACCTGATGATCAGCCGGAAATTGGAAGGGCAGTACGTCAAGGAAAACACCCCCACCACCACGCCCCTCCTCACGGTCCGGAACCTGACCCGCCGGAAATTCCATCAGCCGGTTTCACTTGAGCTCCACCGGGGGGAGATTCTCGGCCTCTACGGTCTGGTCGGCGCGGGCCGGAGCGAATTTCTCGAATCCCTGTTCGGGGTGGCGCGTCCCGACGGCGGCGAAATCCTCCTGAACGGCAGTCCGGTGCATAACCGCACCCCCTACGACGCCATCAAGCACGGCATCGCCCTGGTGACCGAGGACCGCAAATCCTCTGGCCTGGCCCTGATTCTGTCAGTGCGGGAAAACACCAGTCTGACCTCGATTCGGAAATTTTACCGGAGTCCCTTCATCAACCGCACCCGCGAGAGTCAGGACGTCCAAAAAGCCATCGACTTCTTTAAAATCAAGACCCCGTCGGACCGGCAATTGGTGCAAAACCTCTCGGGCGGCAATCAACAGAAAGTGATTCTCGGCCGCTGGCTGCTGTCGCAACCCACCATTCTCCTGATGGATGAACCGACCCGCGGCATCGACGTCGGGGCCAAGCGGGAAATTTACAAATTCATGTCCGATTTCGCCAATGCCGGCAACGGGATAATCCTCGTCTCGTCGGAACTGCCGGAGGTCCTCGGCATGTCGGACCGGATCATCGTCTTCAGGAACAGGGCTTCCTCCGGGGAGATTCGGCGGCAGGACGCGACCGAGGAAAAATTGATGCAAATGGCGACCTGAAGCACCTCCCTGTCGCCACGGTCCCCCACCGTCACCGCCACTATTTGCAAAGGAAATACGATGGACAGCCCCGCCGCACCGGCCAAAAAATCCTCCGCCAATCTCCTTTCCATTATCTGGGACCTCCGCATCATTATCGCCTTCATCGTACTCTGTACCGTTCTCTCCTTTGCCACCGAGTATTTTCTTAAAGAAAAGAACCTGATTAACGTTCTCCGCCAGGTCTCGGTCAACGGCCTTCTCTCCATCGGCATGACCTTCGTCATTCTCACCGGCGGCATCGACCTGTCCGTCGGTTCCCTTCTGGCCTTCGGCGGCGTGGTCGCCGCCTCCTTTGTCTCCACCGCCTACAAGGAGGTCCCCAACCTCCATCCCGTCCTCGCCATCTGTCTGGGTCTTGTCGCCGGCACCATTCTCGGCTCGGTGAACGGCCTGGTCATTTCCAAAATCAAGGTCACCCCCTTTATCATGACCCTGGGGATGCTCTCCATCGGCCGCGGTCTAACCTATATTTATACGAACGGCATGCCGGTAACCAATCTGGACAAAGGCTTCCTCGCCATCGGCCAGGGCTCGCAGCCCA
Source organism: Planctomycetota bacterium (assembly GCA_031548195.1). Taxonomy (GTDB): domain Bacteria; phylum Planctomycetota; class SZUA-567; order SZUA-567; family SZUA-567; genus JAJBSZ01. Next base: position 14,943 of record JAVBRG010000151.1, read on the forward strand.
TTCCCCTGGGGTCCTACACCTTCCAGCTCCCCAATCCGGTCATCATCTTTCTGGTCGTCCTGGTCATCGCCTGGATTGTCCTCTACCGCATGAAATTTGGCCGCTACATCTACGCGGTCGGGGGTAACGCCCGTTCCGCCCGCATCTCCGGCATCAACGTTTCCTTCGTCATATTCATGGTCTACGTGATCAGCGGCTTCCTCTCCGCCCTCGGCGGCATCCTCCTCACCGCCCGCACCTCGGCCGGCCTCCCCCAAGCCGGCGTCTCCTACGAACTCGACGCCATCGCCGCGGTGGTCATCGGCGGGACCTCCATGACCGGCGGTCGCGGTTCCCTCATCGGCACCCTGATGGGCGTGCTGATTATCGGGGTCATCAACAACGGGCTGGATCTCCTGTCGGTCTCCAGTTATTACCAGCAGGTCGTCAAGGGCATGATTATCGTCGGCGCCGTGATGCTCGACTACTTCCAAACCGACAGCGAACGCTGAAGTTTTTTCCGGCGGAAGCGGTTTTCATTGCCGGTTCGGGACGGCGGCATACCTAAGGGCACCTCTAAAAATTGCTATTTTGCCCGCAGACGAGGAAGGGCGTAGTGGCAGCGTTTTGTAACACGCGGTGGTGGTTTGTGTTACAAAACGCGAGAACGAAGCCCTGACGAAGTATCCGGGCAAAAGAGCATTTTT
>JAVBRG010000025.1:0-5595 GCA_031548195.1 Planctomycetota bacterium
ACCTTGCCGTCCACCGCCATCAGCCCCACGTCCACCTCCATCCCCAAACCGCCCGCGAACGCCATTTCCGCCGCCGCCACCGCGAACCCGCCCTCGGAACAGTCGTGGCACGAACGCACCATGCCCCGCGCCATCGTCTCCTGCAGGGCCGCGTAGAGCTGACGGTTCTGCTTGGCGTAGACCTTCGGCACATGGTTGCCGATTAGCCCCCGCAGGGCAAAATAGGCGCTCCCGCCCAGTTCCTCGCGGGTCGCCCCCAAAAGGTAAATCGCCCCGCCGCCGTTTTTCAAATCCATGCTGATCGCCTTGCGGCAGTCCGGCATCACCGACACCGCACTGATGAGCAAGGTTCCCGGTATGACAATCACCTCGCCCTGTACCGCGAATTCGTTATTGAGGGAATCCTTCCCCGATATGAAAGGCGTCCCGTAAGCCATCGCCACATCGTAGCAGGCCCGCGCCGCCCGGATAAGCCCGCCCAGGCGGTCCGGCTTGTTGCAGTTCCCCCAGCAGAAATTGTCGAGAATCGCCGTCCGCTCCAAAGGCGCCCCCACCGCCAGCAGATTCCGCACCGCCTCGTCAATCGCCGCCGCCGCCATCCAGTAGGGGTCGATGTCGGAGTAGGCCGGCGCCAGGCCGTTCGCCACCGCAATCGCCCGGGTCTGGCCGAGAAGCGGGGTAATCACCGCCGCGTCGCCGGGGCCGGAATTGTCCTCCCCCACGAGCGGCTTCAGGACCGATCCCCCCTGAACCTCGTGGTCGTACTGGCGAATCACCCATTCCTTCGAACAGGTGTCCCAGCGGCCGAGAAGCGCCTTCAGGGTCTCGGCGAATTTTTCCCCGCCGGTAGGTTCCGGCTCGGGGTGGCGGGGCGTGTTCCATTCCGCCTCGCGGGTCGGCATCGGGACCCCCTCGTGCAGGAACTCCATCGCCAGCCGCCCGACCTCCGCCTCCCCCCACCACAACGACAAATGCCGGTCGTCCGTAAACACCCCGATCGCCGTCGCCTCGACATCCTCCTCCTTCGCCAAAGCCTGCAAGGCGGGGAGATTGGCGGCGTCGGTGGAAATGACCATCCTTTCCTGGGCTTCCGAAATCCAGATTTCCGAATAGGCGAGACCATCGTACTTCAGGGGGACCCGGTCGAGGTGCACTTTGACTCCGCATTCCTCACCCATTTCGCCCAGGGCCGAGGACAGCCCCCCCGCCCCACAGTCGGTGATGCAGGAGTAAAGCCCGGCGTCGCGGGCGCGCAGCAGGAAGTCGGTGACCTTCTTCTCCTCGATGGGATTGCCGATCTGCACCGCGCCGGAGGAGAGCATTTCCGAATTTTCATCCAGTTCCACCGAGGAGAAGGTCGCCCCGTGAATGCCGTCCCGACCGGTCCGGCCGCCGACGACCAGGGCGATTTCCCCGGGTTTCGGCTTACGCTTTTTCGCCATGTCGCGGGGGATCAGGGCCAGATTGCCGCAGAACACCAGGGGATTGCCGATATAACGCTTGTCGAAGCAAATCGCCCCGTTGGCGGTGGGAATACCCATCCGGTTACCGTAATCCCTCACTCCCGCCGCCACTCCCTTGAAAACCCGCAAGGGATGCAAGGCGCCCGGCGGGACCTCATCGGCCGGGGTGTCGGGGGGGCCGAAACAGAAGACGTCGGTGTTCAGGATCGGTTTGCCGCCGAGACCGGTGCCGAGTGGGTCGCGGATCACGCCGCCGATCCCCGTGCCCGCGCCGCCGTAGGGCTCGATGGCCGAGGGGTGATTGTGGGTCTCGACCTTGAAGGCGATGCCCAGGTCGCCGTTGAAGTCGATGACGCCGGAATTGTCCTCGAACACCGACCAGCACCAGTCGCGGGCCAGTTCCCGGGTCGCCCGGGCGATGGTGGACTTGAGGAGATTGTCGATTACCTCCACTTCGCGGCCGTTCTCGCGGTAACGCATTTTGCCGCGGAAGGTTTTGTGGCTGCAATGTTCCGACCAGGTCTGGGCGACGGTTTCCAATTCGATGTCGGTCGGATTCCGGCCGAGGCCGCGGAAATGATCCTGCACCACCCGCATTTCCTCCAGCGACATGTAGAGTTGCCCGGTGCGGGACAGCTCCTCCAGCTGGTGGTCGGAGAGATCGTTCAGGACAATCTCCCGCCGCTCGCGGTAGGAGGTCTCGACGGTGTTCTTGATCAGCTTCAGGGGCGAATCGACCGCCACCTGTTCAATGACCGGATTGGCGAGGATCCTGGTGACGGCGGTGTACAGGGCGTTCTTCGACACCGGCCCGTTGAAGATGAAACGTTTCCCCGTGCGCAGCCACTCCGCCTTGAAGCCGAGTTCCAGAACCCCCTTCAAGGCCGAAGCCTCCGACGGCTCCATCACTCCCTGGCGGCGGGTGATTTCGATGACGTGATCGAGTTTGTCCCGGCTGGGGAAGACGTTCTGGTTGACGGAAAACATCTCGACAATCGGGTCCGCCAACAATTCGGCGGCGATGTGGTCCACTTCCCTCGGGGTCAATTTCCCGTGCAGGGAATAGAGGCGCACCGAACGCGCCTGGGTGAGCTCGGTCAGACCGTACTCGCGCAGGTCATGGAGGGCGCTCTTCGCCTCGACGTCCATGTCGGGATTACGGACCGTTACTTCGATGAGGTAGGTTTTTCCGCCGGCGTCGGCGGCGGTTTCCAGGAAATCAGTCATGGCGAGACCTGTGGGGGAAAGGGATAAATTTCCGGTAAAGGCAAATCCACAAACGGGAAATCAGCGTTCCCACATCATAAATTTCCCCGGCGGTATGTCAATCGGCAATTGCCGCCCCGGCGGTCAGTTATCCTGCCAAACCTCCCGCTCCCGCTCCCTGACCTTTTCGTGTAGGATACCCACCGAACAGTCGAACTCCCGCGCCACCACCCGGTAGCCGCCGCCCATGAGAATGCGGTTGACCGCCCGCGCCCAATCCCGCTCCAGCCGGCGCGCTTCATTAAGCCGCCAGTTCGGGGACAGAACCCCGTCGCGGAACGCATCGGGATCGTTCTCGCGAATGTAACGCCGGGCGGCGAGGTCGGCCTGACGGTCACGGCGGACGCCGGGGGAAGGCTCGCGGCACTGGCGCTCCTCCTGCCGCCGCCGGCAGGCGGGACAGGCCAGTAAGCGGTCGTCGGGATGCGGGCGGTGCACGCTGTCGCAAACCGGGCAGACGGCGAGAGGAAATTCCTCGCCCGGTTCCGGCGGCGGCGGTTGGCCGAGCCGGCGGCAAAATTCGGCCGCTTCAGGGGAATGACGCCGCACTTGCCGGAACAGGTCGAGGACTCGGGAATCCTGGAAACCCAGCAGCTGGGCGAGACGCTCGAGGCGGCGGGGCGTGAGGAGGAGCCAGGGCCGGGCTTGGGAAAAGATGCGCGGCTCCGGTGGCATTTCATTGGCGGGCAAGGAGATATAGGCGAGTTTCGCGTCGATGTAAAAATTGCGCATAAATTTTCTCCCAAATGCTTGTTTCAAAGTATATAATTAATCTGACGTGTAAAATTATCGATATGAAAAATGGGCGATTCAGGGGTGATTAATTTCATTAAACCAGGTCTTTGGCGAAATTTCAGTTAAACCAAATTTTCGGAATCCCCGCCGGCGGGAAGGCACGCACCGTCTCGTAACCGGTCGGCCAGCGGTTTTCCTCGCGGCAACGTTGGAGCGACTTCAGGGCGGCCAGATTTTCAGCAGCGTAAGGGGCCAAAGCGGCGGAGGTGAATTTCCAGAGGCCGGTGCGGAAGGGCGCTTTTTTTTCGACCACCACGGCGATAACTTCCAAATCCCCGGCGCCGGCGGCGCGGGCGACCTCGCGGTAGAAGGCGAATTGGTGAAGGTAACCCAGGCGCCGGGCGTCCCCTTCGAAGCGGGCCAGGTCGGAAGTGGTTTTGAGGTCGACGACCTGACGGTCGGGTCTGAGCCAATCGAGGCGGATTTGGCAGGGCAGGGCGGCGAAATCGGCTTGGGCGGACAGCTCGGGCCAGCCCTCGGCGAAGAGCTGGGCGGCTTCGCGGTGCCGACGCACGGAGAGGTACATTTGCCCCAGGAGCGTTTCTTCGGCGGGGGTGATGATGCGCTGGGGGTCGAAGCGGGTTTCGTCCAGCCAGGCTGAGAAAGCCTTGCTCTCCACGCTGTAGCTTTTTCCGGTGAGGGGATTGGTTGGTCCGGCGACCTTGAAGGCGGCGCGAAAAGCGGCATTACCTTCGAGGAGCATTTTGTGGAAAGCTCGTCCGATACGGAAGCCTGTTGCGGTAGGGGGAGTTTTTTTTCTTAGAATAATATCCTGATAATTGGCGGGGCAGCGGCGGAATTCTCTTAGCATGGAAGATGTTATCCATAAGCCATTTACGGCATCTTTTCGATAAATCTCCTCTGAAATTTCCTTACTCCAGGCCGGACGATCGGGAAAAAGTTGCTGACAATTGATTTTAAGCGTTGACATCGTTGACCTTTCGTGTAATACTAAAGAGAAAGCTGCGAATTAAGTTTATTATATAAACCTCAAATGAAACCAACAGTGACCTTCAGGGCAATATAAACAGCAGTACGAGGCATTTCGTCAGAGAGAATTCTTATCGCGGGTAGTTTATGAAAAAATAACTGCGGTTAAATTCACTGATAGCGCTTATTAAGACACAATCAACTACTTATTGCGGTCATGAGGGGGACCCTTTAATTGTAAAATTAAGAGAGGGTGAACGACATGACTACATTATACCACCACAATGAAGTTAGTCAAGCAAAAGAAGGGAGAAGATTAACCATGCCGCCGCATCCCTTTACAGGGAACTGGTTAAGAAATTCATTAAAAATGAAATTTCCCCACAAGAAAGACCTCGAACTGGCCGCCATGATCGGCGTCTCGCCCCAAGCCTTCGCAAACTGGGGAAGGAACGACGGCGTCGCAAGATTGCCAAATGCCGAGACCCTATACCTCGGCTACAAAGCCCTGGGCATGGTTAACGAGGGAAACTCACCCGCGCCAGGAGCGCCAATTCTTAACCGAAATGGTGAATGGCCCGTGCGTGGCCTCGCCGCCGCCGACGATTCGCACGGCTCCAGGGTCCCGGACACCGACGACGCCTCCGACCCCATGCCCTATCCGCCCGGCCTCACCCTGGTGCCGGTGCAGGGCGACTCGATGTCGCCCCTCATTCTCCCCGGACAGTATGTGATGATTGACCGCGAGCGTGAAGGCTTCGAAGGCGACGGCGGCGTGGTGGTAGTGTCGATTATCGACAACGATTGGGAGCGTCGCGAGCGCATGCCCGGGACTTATGTGAAACGCTGCTTCAAGGGTGACGGCTTCTTCTATTTCACCTCGATTAATTCCTCCTACTCACCCTTCAGCTCCTGGCAGGATCACTGCCGGATTTGGCCGGTTTTGGGGGTCTGGTTCGGAGGAAAGGGGAAACCGCCGGAGCGCTGGCAGGCGATGTAACTCTACAACGCGGCATTTGCGGGAACCGCATCCGCAAATGCCGCATGAAGTTAGGGTTATCGGCTACTCAAGGGGCGGTGGCGAAAAACCACTCGCAATTCCCTTTACCATGCAACCTTTTGATCACACGACTGTTGTGGA
>JAVBRG010000114.1:0-3521 GCA_031548195.1 Planctomycetota bacterium
GGCGCATTGCCACTGGGTAACCCTAATTCTACTACGCGACTGTTGTGGGAACCGCCTCCACAACAGTCGTGTGATCAAAAGGTTGCATGGTAAAGGGAATTGCGAGTGGTTTTTCGCCACCGCCCCTTGAGTAGCCGATAAACCTAACTTCATGCGGCATTTGCGGATGCGGTTCCCGCAAATGCCGCGTTGTAGAGCTAGTACCCGCCGCCGTGGCGGTCCGCCATCATGTCCCAATAACGCGCCTTGTTGGTGTCCTGACGCACGCCGATGCCGCGGCCGTACATCTGCGCCAACTGGTGCATGGCCGGGGTGTAACCGGCGTTCGCCGCCTTCTGGAACCACATGAACGCCGCGCGTTCGTCATGGCCCGAGCCGGCGCCGCCATTGAAGAGCTTCTGGCCCAAACGGAACATCGCCTCGACGTCGCCACGTTCCGCCATGTGCAGGAGGCGTTCCATCGGATCCCTGCCGATGTTCGGGACGCCCATGACCGTGCCGCCCGGATTGTTCGGATTGTACTCGGCCGCGTTCAACTCCGCCATGGCCTGCTGGGCGTCGGGGTAGCCTTGCATGGCCGCCCGGCTCAACCACTTGATCGCCTCTTCGCGATTGGTGCCGAAATTGCCGCCCATGTATTGTTTGCCCATCCAGTATTCGGCTTCGGGATTGTTCTGATCCGCCGCGCGGCGGTACCACTGGGCCGCCTGGTTCTGATCCTGAATCTGGTGCGCCAGCGTCAACATCGCCGCGACATCGCCGTGTTCGGCCTTCTGTTCAATCCAGTTCCAGTCCATCATCTGCATCGCGAAGCCGGAGGTCGATACACAGACCAGCAACGCCACCGCCAAAAGCATTCTCTTCATAATACACACTCCCTCACAAAAATGGAAAAACCGCAAATGGTTCACTGTGTCGTTCGATCGCTAATGTTTATATATCTATTCCCTATTTCCGACGCAAATGGAAAAAACCCGGGGTGAACAAGGATTATCCCGCTATTGGGAAATCTGCCGATACAGCAGGAAATATTCCGCCGGCGTCGGGATTTTCCCCAAAACCGCCGTCGCCGCCGCCAAAACCGCCGAACCCAGGTACACCTGGGCGCCGTCGCCAAGGCGCTGGTCGAAATTTCTGGTGCTGGTCGAAAATACCCGGGCGCCCGGTTCCACCCGGGCCTGGTTACCCATGCAGAGGGAACAACCGGGAATTTCCACCCGGGCGCCGACGGCGGCGAAATCCTTCATGATACCCTCGCGTTCCATGACGTCCCGGTCCAGGCGGGTCGGGGGGGTGATCCACAAGCGCTTCACCGCCACTTTGCCGCCGGCTGCGGTCAGCAGCTTGGCCGCCAGCCGGAAATGCCCCAGGTTCGACATGCAGGAACCGATGAAAACTTCGTCGACTGCTTCGCCGGAACGTTCCGACAGCCAATACACCAGGTCGGGATTGTTCGGGGCGGCCAGAATCGGTTCGCGAATCTCCGCCAGATCGAGGTCCAGGGTCGCGGCGAATTCGGCGTTTTCGTCGCGGTACATCAGGTCGGGGTTTTTCAACCACGTTTCCATCTGGGCCCGGCGTTTCACCAGGGCCTGGCGGTTCTGGTAGTCGGCGTCGATCAGCTCCTGGATTACCGCGAGGTTGTGCCGGAGGTATTTCTCGACCCGGTCCACCGACAGGGCGATGGTCGCGGCGGCGGCGGAACGCTCGGCGCTGGCGCAGGTGAGTTCAAAGGCCTCTTCCGGCGACAAGTCGGGGAGGCCTTCCATTTCCAGGACCCGGCCGTTGAAGACGTTTTTGTTGCCTTCGCCCGGGCGGTCGAGGAGTCCGGCCCGCATGGCGAAGAGGGGAATGGCGTTGACGACATCGCGGAGGGTGAGGCTGTCCGGCAGTTTTCCGGTGAATTTCACCAGGACCGACTCGGGCATTTCCACCGGCAGGAAGCCCTGGCTCGCCGCCAGGGCGACCAGCCCCGAACCGGCCGCGAAGGATATTCCCAAGGGAAAACGGGTGTGGGAGTCGCCGCCGGTGCCGACTTGATCCGGCAGGAGGAGGCGGTTAAGCCAAGAGTGGATGATGCCGTCCCCGGGCCTCAGGGCGACGCCGCCACGGCTGGTGATGTAAGGGGGGAGGCTGTCGTGATTGGCCCGGTCGGCGTCGTTGGGGTAGGCGGCGGTGTGGCAGAAGGACTGCAGGACCAGGGGTGCTTGGAACTGGAGACAGGCGAGATTGTTCAGTTCGTCGCGGGTCATGGGGCCGGTGGTGTCCTGGGAACCGACCGTCGACATGGCGGGCTCGCAGTATTCGCCGGGGAGGACGCCCGGTTTGCCGCAGGCATGTCCGACCAGTTTTTGCGCCAGGGTATGGCCATGGCCGGGTTTGGCTTGCGGTTGGGGCATTTCGACCCAGGGGGTGGTGTGGGGGAGGCCGGCTTTTTCCGAGGCCAGTTTGGTGAGGCGGCGGCCGATGATGAAGTTTATCCTGCCGCCGGCGCGGTATTCGTCGGCGAGGTTTCTGGGGAAGGGGAAGGCGGCGATTTCTTCCGTCTCCGTTTCGTTCAGGATCCTGCCCGCGCCGGTTTTGGCGTCGAGGCGGAGGACGATGCGCTGTCCCGTTTCCAATTGCCCGACCTCGGCAATCAGCGGCAGGCCGCCGGCGTCCTCGAAGGAATTGTAGAAAATCGGCGCGATTCGTTTGGCCAGGACGACTCCCCCCTGGCGGCGGTTCGGGACGTTGGGGATGTCCCGCCCCAAAACCCAGACCAGCGAATTGGTGGCGGATTTCCGGCTGGAGCCGGTTCCGAGGGTGTCGGCGACAAACACCGGCCAGAAGGCGGGTTCCTTTGCGGCCTGGGCCGTTTCGGCGGCTTGCCGCATGGCCAGCATTTCGGCGTAACCGCCGGGAAAACGCGTTTCCCCCATTTTCAGGGCGTGGAGGGGTATGTCCGGCCGGGTCGAGGCGTATTTGGCCGGCGAAAGGTCGTCGGTGTTCACCTCCCCTTTGACCCGATAGACCACGAGCGGCCAGCGTTCCGGCATGGGGGGATTTTGGGTGAACCAGGTGGCGTTGAGCCAATTCTGCATGATGAGGGCGGCCTGCTCGTTTCCGGCCTTGAAGTGGGCGTAGACCAGGTCGAGGGCTTCGGCGGCCAGAGGGGTCGCGGAGAGTCCTTCCATGCCGCCGGGGGCCATCTTCGGGCTTTGCAGGCAGAAAAGCAGGACTGCCAGGGAATACCCGCCCTGCATCGGCTTCAGGGTGTCGATGACCTGTTTTCCATCAAAGAAGGCCAGGCCGGCGTTATTGGTGAGGACGTCGACCATGAATTCGGCTTTCCTTTTGGCGGCGGGGTCGACGCCGGGCGGGACGCGGGTTTGCAGGAGGGTCAGGAGGTCTTCCTGACCGTCGGGGGGGGTGATGAGTCCCATTTTCAGGGCGGAGATGATTTCGTCGACCTGGGGGGCGGTGAGGGGCAGGGGGGGGATGCCGAGCTGTTCGCGTTCGGCTTGCATTTTACGGTCTTC
>JAVBRG010000165.1:0-17225 GCA_031548195.1 Planctomycetota bacterium
ACACATCCGTAAGACAAGGAGTAAACGCCACTGTAGCAATTGTCTATCGGCCTGGATTCCGGCGAGTTACGCCTCACCCCGGTTGAACGCTTGCGACGCCGGAATGACGTGTGGGATTAGGTCCGATGTGACAGGACAAAAGGTTATGTTTACACAAACTTGAGATGCGCCCCCACAGCCTCACACCAATTTCACCAACGCGTAATTCTTCTTCCCCATCCGCACCACCAGGGTGCTTTCGCTCGCCAGGTGGCCGCAGTCGACCGTCAGGCCCGCGTCCTCGACCCGGCGGTTATTCAGGTAGGCGCCACGTTGTTCGATGGAACGCCGGACATCGTTCTTGCCCTTCCATAACGGTGTGGCCGCCAGGAGGTCGACGACGTTCATGCCGGCGGCGAGTTTGTCGCGGGGAATTTCCACCTTCGGCACTTCCGCGAAAATGCCCTGCAAATCCGCCTCCGACACGTTCTCGATTTCCGCCCCGAAGAAAATCCCGGTCGCCTTCTCGGCCTGCCGGAGACCGGCCTCACCGTGCACGAACTTCACCACCTCGCCGGCCAGCGTCCGCTGGGCCCGGCGCTCCTCCGGCTTCTCGACAATCCCCTTCTCCAAATCGGCGATTTCCTCCGCCGTCAGGAATGTGTAATATTTGAGGTAAGCGCCGACGCAGGAATCCTCGGCGTTGAGGAGGAACTGGTACATCTGGTAGGGGCTGCTGATTTCGGGATCGAGGTACACGGCGCCGCCCAGGGATTTCCCGAATTTCTGGCCCTTCGAATCGGTGACCAGGGGAATCACCATGCCGTAGGCCGAGCCCGACTCCACCCGGCGGATGAGATCGATGCCGGCGGTGATGTTCCCCCACTGATCCCCGCCGCCGATTTGCAGGCGGACATTGTGCTGCTGGTAGAGGTGCAGGAAATCGTAGGCCTGGAGAATCTGGTAGGTGAATTCGGTGTAGCTGACGCCGTCCTCCGCCTCCATGCGGCGGCGGACGGATTCCTTGGCGATCATCTCCCCGACCCGGAAACGCCGGCCGACGTCGCGGAGGAAATCCAGGAAGCTGAACTTGGACAGCCAATCGTAATTGTTGACGACAAAGGCCGAATTTTTGCCGCAGTCGAAGTCGATGAGTTTTTCCAATTGTTTTTGGATGCACCTGACGTTCGCGCGCACCTGGTCGAGGTCCATCATGTTCCGTTCGGTGGAGCGGCCGGAGGGGTCGCCGATTAGGCCGGTGGCGCCGCCGACCAGCACGACCGGGCGGTGACCGAGCTTCTGGAGCCGGCGCATGGTGACGATGGCGAAGAGGTTCCCCAGCTGGAGGCTTTTGAAGGAGGGGTCGTAGCCGCAATAGAAGGACACCATTTCCTTGCCGAACAGGGCACTGAGGCCGCCGGCGTCGGAGACGGTGTGGACGATGCCGCGTTTATCCAGTTCTTCCAAGGCGTTCATGACTTACCCCTTTATTCGAAGTACGGCCGGCTTTTGCCATGGTCCGTAAAAAAAGGCCGGAACGTTCCGGCTTGAAGCGCTTCACCGCGAAGTTTACGATTGGAAGTGCACGGTAAAATGATATGTATTGAAGCGGCGGCGGCAAGCAAAAGATGCGGCGCCGGTTAAGCGGTTTTCGGCCGGGCCGCCGCGGCCCGCCCGCGGCGGACGGCGACCGGAAGTTATCGGCGGCGCGGCGCGGATTATCGGAAATCCGCCCCGGACAAATCGCCCCGCCGGCGTTTTTTTTTAAAAGAACCGTCCGTTACGACGCAATACTCCAAGGGAAGCCGCACGTCCCGGCCGCCGCACCGGCCGCGTTCCCCGCTTAGGAGAAATAACCGTGGCCAAACGCAAACAGAAAAACACCATCCTCGGACTCGACCTCGGCACCCACGCCATCAAGGCGGTGGAGATGAACCGCAGCGGCGAGAAACTGTCCGTGACCGCCTGCTCCTACGAGGAGGTCGCCGACCCCTCCGCCTACGACGCCAGCATCCAAACCGTGCTGGAAGCCGGCGGACTCACCCCGAAAAGGGTGGTGGTCGGCATCAGCGGCCGGAGCGCCCTCCTGCAGAACATCACCATACCCGGGGATCGCGCCGACGACCTCGAGGACGCGGTCTTCGAAGAGGCGGAAAAATACATCCCCTACGACATGGCCGAGGCCCAGGTCGACTATCACGTCTTCGACTCGGAAAACAACCGGCAAATCAAATGCCTCCTTGCCGCCATCCGCCAGTCCGACCTGGACGACAAGCTGGAAATCCTCTTCACCGCCGGCATCAGCCCCATCCGGGTCGACATGGAGCTTATCGCCCTCGCCAACGCCCTGGAGACGGCGAATCAGGGCGGCTTCTTCGTCCCGGACGGTAAACCCGCCGGCATCGTCGACTTCGGCGCCACGAAGACCCTCATCGTCGTCACGGACGGCCAAACCCACATTTTCCGTGAATTTCCGGTCGGCGGCAACAGCCTCACCGAAATGATCGCCCACCGCATCGGCTGCTCCATCGACGAAGCGGAAAAAATCAAACGCGAACCCGGCGAGCAAATCGACCTCGTCAAGGACGCCATCTACCCCGGCATCGAGGACATCACCGGCGAAATCCGCTCCTGCCTGGATCAATTCAAGAACGCCTCGCAGGGCAAGGACGCCGAGACCCTGCTCCTCTCCGGCGGCCTGGTCGGTTTCGCCGGCGTCACCCCCCTCATCGGCCGCCTGGTCCGGGTCGAGACCCGCATCTTCGACTCTTTCGGGGCGGTCGACGCCAGCGAACTCGACGAAACCTTCATCGGCGCCCACGCCCACGAATTCACCATCGCCCTCGGCCTCGCCAGCCACGCGCGGGATTGACCCCCCGGCGGCGCGAACGGTCCCTGCAGCCGTCCCCCTTGGTAAGGACAAATCATGATCAACATCAATCTGTTGCCGGAATCGATGCGGAAAAAAGAGTCGATGCCCCTTTCCACCATCCTGGCCACCCTGGCCCTGGCGGCGATCCTGGCCTTGCTCGTGCACTTCGTCACCCAATACCACTTCGACCTCATCCCCGGCCTGCAGTCCCGCATCGAGGCGCGGCAGCGGGAAAAAGCCGCCCTCACCGCCCAGCTGGAGGAATTGAAGAAGTTGAACGCCGAAATCGATCGGATGGGCGCCTTCGTCAACGCCGTGAAAAGCCTCTACAAGGGCCGCACGGTTTGGGCGAAGATTCTTTCCGACCTGAAGGGCATCGTCAACTTCGACCAGGCCATGAGCCAGTACAACCCCGATATGCGCTACCTCTGGTTCAAGGACCTGAGCGGCAAGGAGAGCGGCCTGACCCTCAACGCCCTCGCCACCGCCTCCACCCAGGTCGTGGCGATGCAATTGGGGGAGCGCCTCCTGGAGGGGCTCAGGAGCTACACCCCCGTGACCCTGCCGGAGAAGGACGAGGAGGAACGCCTGAACGAGGAACTCCGCCGCGCCGTGGCGGAACACGAGGCGGAAAGGCGCGATCGGCCGGATCTGCCGGTGCAGGGGCCGCGCGAATTGACCATCCGGCAGCGCCTGGAGGAAATCAAGACCATCAAATCCGGCGGCATCGCCCTCATGCCCTTCTCCGACCTGCTGGTCAAGGGTTCGATACAATTGAAAAACGCCGCCTGGACGTCGGCGCCGGTGCCCAAGGGTTACAACGCCGCCAAGGAGGATCAGGGGGGGGAATTGTTCCCGAAAATGGCCTGGTCGTTCGCGGTGGACATGCAGTTGCAGAAATGACGGCGGGGTAAGAACCCGTGGAATCAGGCGCGGCGGGCCCCTTTCCGCGTCCGGCACAAAGGAGTATCCGTGGGCAAGAAAAATTTCAACGTAGTGTTGATCCTCTTGGGGGTCCTGATCCTCGCCAGCATCGTCTACCTGTACATGCTGATAAAGGAGGCGGGCGACCGTTGGCCGGCCTACCGGGAGCCGGGCACGTTGACGCAACGCCTGGAAACGCTCGACGGCGAAGTCAGGCAGCTGCAGCAGCAGGTCGCCCAGATCCCGGCGCGCCGGGAGGTCCTGGAGAAGCTGAAGGTGGAGTACAAACTGGCCTCGCGGGTGCTGCCCCGCGAGAGTTCCCCCGATCAGCTCCTGGCCGCCATCCGCACCAAGGCCCAGCAGGCCGGGGTGTTTCCGAACCGGCTCACGCCCAGCGTGGTCGCGGCGGCGGCGGCGCGGCCGAGCGGGCAACGCGGGGCGGCTCCGGCGGGCGGGGCCTTCGAGATTTGGCGTTTTTCCCTTTCCCTCGAGGGGAACTACGATCAAATCGCCACTTTCGTGAACAAGATGGAGGAGTTCGACAGCCCCGACGCCGCCCGCACCGGCAGTGAAAAACGTTTCTTCGAGGTCAAGGAATTTTCCATCGTCGCCCAGGATTCCGGCCTGGCCAATCTCGGGCCGCAGGCGGCGGATCTTCCCGTGCAGCACAAGTGCAACCTGACCATGCAGACCTACCGCTACACGGGGCAATGAACCGCGCGGCGGAATTGTCAACCGGAAACGCCAGACTGGAGACGCCATGAGCCGGAACCTCGCCTCGGCCCTTTTCACCCTGCTCTTTTGCCTGATTATCGGAACCGCCCCGGCCGGACAACCGGCGCGCGCCAATCCGGCGCCCGGCAAGGCCAAGACCGACGACAAGAAACCCGCGGACGACAAGTCCGTGGAGGAACTTCGCGCCTTCCAAAGCTACTTTTACGCCAATGGCGGCCGGGACCCCATGTTGATGCGGCTGCCGACCGATCGCGAACGGGGCTTGTCGCGGAAAAGCGGCCCCCGCAAGGCCCCGACCCTGGAGGAGCAGGAGGCGAAGCTGGAGGAATGGCTGACGGCCATCAAGGCCGGGGTCACCAAGCAGGATTACGAAAGCGCCATCCAGGTCGCGAACGAGGCCATGAACGTAATTGACAACGAGTGGCCGCCCATCAAGCCGGAATACAAGAAGCTGGCGCGGATGAACGAGGATATCCGCTCCCTCGGGCGCATGGCGATGCGCCTCAAGGTGCAGCAGGACATCGGCAAGGAGTTCGTCAGTCTCCGGCTGCGGGTGGACGGGGTGGTGTGGTCGCCGACGGACGCCAAGGCGGTGGTGAACGGGGCCTTGCATTCGGCGGGCGAGGCGCTGTTGAAGGAGCGCCCCCTGGGGGATTTGCGGGTGGAACTGGTGGAGGAGCGCGGGGTGGTGTTCAATTTCAAGGGCTTGCGTTACCGTCTGCCCATCGAACTGCAGGCGCCCACCGGCGCGACGGGCGTGGACGGCCTGGAGGACTTGGAGTCGGCTCCGAAAGCCGGCGGCGACAAGCGCTAATGGCGCGCGGCGGGCCCGGGCGGTCCGGAGCGTCAAGCCGTTCCCCATCGGGGAACGGCTTTTTTATTGCCGCCGGGACGGATTTGTTTGAAAGAAGGCGGCGGCGGCGGGCAATTTACTGGCATGAAATTTTTTTATCACCGCCGCCCGGCGGCGGTACTGTCGCGAAGAGAGCAGCAAGGGAGGTGTCGGCATGTGCAGAATGGGATGCTTGAGACGGAAAGTCGCCGATTGGTCGTACCTGATATTGGCCTGGTCCGTTTTGATCCTGACCATGTACGGCGCGGTTTTCGCCGGGGGGGCGCTGGGCGAGGACGCGGTCGACCTGCTCCGCGAGCGGGACGGCTCACGGGGCAACAACGTCAACATCAACTACCGGCAGATCATGTTCCGGCGGATTCTTTCCGACATGGAAAAGAAAAACCCGGGCATCAACCTGAAGGTCAAGGCCCCCACCTTCGCCGAGATGCATGAAATCGAGGACATGCCCGTCACCCTCGGCCCCCTCGCCGGGGTGAACTGGGACACGGCGCTGCGTTACATCGCCGACAACATGCGTCTGGTCGTCGACCGTTCGCAAATCTCCGACGGGGTAATTTACCTGGAGAAGGTGGCCCGTTTCACCGACACCTTCGACGGGGTCCGGCTCGGGGAGGCGGTGCGGGAAATCGCCAAGCGCGGCAACGCCAACATCATTTTCTCCCCCCGTGTCGGCACCGACGCCCCGGTCTTCCTTTCCTTCACCGACGTCCCCTGGAAGGAAGCGCTGGAAAGCGTTCTCCGCGCCCACGCCTGCACGGTCCTCTACGACGCGGAGGGGAACATCATGCGCATCTCGACCATGGCGGAGGCGGACATCCAGTTCGAGACCCGTTCCCGGCCGCTCCGCTACGTCCAGCCGGAGGGTTCCCACTTCCAGCCGGAAATCGTCAAGACCAACCACCAGGATTTCGTCGGCAGGAAGGGGGTGATGAGCCTGGAGGTGGGGAAGTCCCTGATCAGCGTTCTGGAACAGGTGAAGTCGGAGAAGGGCAATGTGACCTACGAGACCAGGACCAACACCCTGGTGATCCGGGACACTCCGCTCAAGATTCAGGAAATGCTCAAGCTTGTGGACGAGATTGACGTCGCGCCGCAACAGGTCCTGGTCGAGACCCGCATGGTGACGGTGGAGGAAAATCCCCAGACCAAGCTCGGGGTCAGATGGGGCTCGGAAAGTTCCGGCGAATACGAGGGCGTGTCCGGCGGGGTGACCGGCGGCCCCTCCTGGGCGACGGCCTGGCCCTGGGCGGCAAGCAGCAACTGGGGGAATCTGGGGAACATTCTCCGCCCCGCCCACGCGGGACCGGACTATCCCGTTCCCGGCGGCGGCTCGGGCGTATCTTCCCCCTACAATATGGGCGTGATGTCCCTGTCCAGCCTGACCTTCATGCTGCAGATGGCGCAGTACGACGACAAGATTAAAGTGACCCAGGCGCCGCAGATTCTGGTCCTGGACAACGAAGAGGCGTCGGTCTTCATCGGCAACGTGCGTAATTACGCACTCGTCGAGGAGACGGTGGACGAGGGGGTGCGGTCCTATTCGTACCGGCAGTACGAGTTGCTGGTCGGCGTGCAGCTCCTGGTGATTCCGCACGTCTGCCGGGGGACGGACCAGGTGATTATCGAGATTATCCCGAAGCAGACCGACAATCCGGTTATCTCCGACGTGTCGGCGGGCGGGGTGAACACCATCCAGATTCCCACCAGCATGGCGGTGAAGACGGTGCATACCAAGATGATGCTGCATTCGACGGAGACGGGGGTGATTGCCGGTTTGTTCCGGGACGAGTACACGGAGCAGGAGCGGTCCCTGCCCGGGCTGTCGAAGATTCCGGTTTTGGGGAAGGCGTTCCAGCACAAGACGAAACAGGGCGTCAAGGTGAACTGCATGATCATGGTGACCCCGACCATCATTCCGCCGAAGCATTCGGAAGAGTTCGACCGGGACGTGGAGGCGCTGAGGGAGTCCCTGGCGACGTCCCTGCAGTGCGGGAAGTAGGGCATTAGAACCGCTCTAGGCAAGCAAAACCGCGGCGTCCCTCCGGACGCCGCGGTTTTGCTTGCCTGGGGGGCACCTCAAAAAATGCTATTTTTAGAGGTGCCCTGGGGTAGATTTATCTCAATCCAGGTACTTCGCCATTTTCGCCAGCAGCACCTGCACGTCCAGGGGTTTCTTGATGAAGTCGTTTCCGCCGGCTTTCCTGGACTTCACCACGTTCTCGACCGTGACGCTGCCGGTGAGGAACACCGCCGGGGTCGCTTCGTAGGCCTTGATTTTCCGGATGATTTGCAGCAGGGTGAAGCCGTCCATGTCGGGCATTTCGATATCCAGGAGGATGAGATCGGCGGTATTATTGGTGAGGAATTTCAGGGCTGCCATGTGATTGGTGACGCCGTAGACGATGTATTTGTCCTTCAGGGCGCCTTTGACGGTGTTCAGGATGTCGGGGACGTCGTCGATGGCGAGGATTTTCTTTTTGGCGGCTTCCGCATCCGCGTCGGGCTTCATGTTGGTGGCCAGTTCCAGCAATTTTCCCGCCAGGGCGGAGGCGTGATCGTGGTCGAAGCCCTGGAGCGCGGTTTTGATGGCTTTCAGGGTATCGTCGATGGCGCGGGTGTAGCTGGAGGCGGCGAGAAGCGTCACCTGGCGCATGGCCGCGTCCGTTTCGAAACGGCTGATCAGGTCGCGTAACGCGGTAAACGCCTCCGCATTCGGATTCGCCTTCGGTTTGACGCCGGTTTTGGGGGTGTTTGCGGAATTGCCGGCGCCGCGGCCGGAAGCGGAGCCTGGACCCTGGTCGCTGTTTGACATTTCAAGTTCATTCATGTCCGGGCCGGGGTTGTCCGGCTGATTTCTGGGTGGTTCGGGTTGAAGGCCGGATGATTCGGACTGGCCGTCGTTTGGTCCCGGTTGACTGCCGGATGGGCCGGGGGAAGTGCCGGGCTGTTCCGGCAGAATCTTCGCCTCGTCGATTTTGTTGCGAATCATGGTGACTTTGGCGGCCAGGCTGTGGATCCGCTCGGCGGCGACGCGTTTTTCACCGCGGTACAATGATTCGGCCGCCTTTTCCGCCTCGTAAAGGAGAGGGGAGGCGCCGATGGCGAGCAGGTGTTTCTGCAGTTCCAGAACCCCTTTCTGGAAAAGCTCGGGGTCGCGGGCCACCTCCGGCGAGGCGAATGCGTCGAGGATGGCGGGAAAGTTATTGTTGAAATCGTCCAGTATCGCGAAATAGGCGGCTTTGCTGCCCGCGTTTTTTTGGGCGGTGGGAATGTCCATTTCGCTCAGCTGCATCAGGCGATTCAATCTGTATATGGCCCGCTGTTCCGCCATCCACGCTGCCTCCCCGGGTTGGACACTCTTGCGCTCGTCGATATTTTCCTTAACCTTAACCGCATCGTCGGCATGAGTCAAGGATCTTAGGGCATCGGGCCAAATATACCGAACGCCTATTGAAATTGTGAAAACGTATCTCATCGCGTCATACTTCGTCAGCTCGGTCGGAAATAACTTTTTCTGCCTAGCTGCCGGCTGAAAAAGTGATTTCCGCCCTCGCTTCCTCGTCTGACACGATGATATACATTTTCACAATTCCAATAGACGTTCGGTATGGTTGCGGTCCACAAACCGGGGAAATTACCCGCTGGAGTACCCCATGGCCAATTGGTCGGACCTGTTCGCGAAACACCTTGCCGTCATACTCGCCCCCCTTTCACGCGAAGCGGTGCTGGAGCGTTACGGCTGGGTGGGGGAGTATGCCGAAAAGGCCCGGGCCATCCTCGCCCCGGCCAACCTGAAGACCATGCCGGCCCAGGAGATTTACGCCGCCCTGGACAGGCTTAACGTACCCTTGTGTCAGATTCGCATGACCAATCTCGGCAGGATGAACCAGGCGGAGGAAGTGGTCGCGGCCCTGCGGCGGCTCCTCGAGGAACCGGGCGACTTCGCGGTCAAATACCGGGCCGGAAAAATTCCCCAGGCCGGGGTGGTCACCTTGTCGCAAATCCTGTGCCTGGCGCAACCGATGCGCTTTGCCATCCGTAACGCCCCCTTCACCCGGGCCCTGGCCAGGCAAATTCCCTTCTACAACGCCAAGGCGCTGGACGAACTCGATTACGAGGCGTATCTGGACGTCTGCCGCGAACTGGCCCGGGCGGCGGAGGAGGCGGTGAAGCCGGCGGGGCTGAAGGAGTGGGCCGAACGGCACCGCTTCCTGTTCCTCTACGCCCTGCTGGCGGTGAAGTGACGGCGGAGCCGCCGCCATTATCCTTGGCAAAAAGAACGCCGGGGGTTATAGTATAAGGTTGTGGATTTTCACAAAAAATCCACAAGGTGCGTCTACAGTTATAATCACCCGACCGATTTTCCCCGACGAACCCCACCCGCTCAGGAGCGTGCATGGCCCGTATCAAGTTTGAAACCAACGTCCCGGTGCCCGAGGACGCAGTGAAAATCATCTCCACCAATCTCACCAGGGCCGTCAGCCGCATCACCGGGGAGGCGGAGGGCGAAATCCGCGTCCATATCTTCGGCAACGTCCGCATGCGCATGGCGGCGGCGGAACACGCGCCCATCGCCCACATCGAAATACGCGAGGTCCATATCTCCAAGGATCGGGCGGTGGAATTGACCCGGGCGATCTGCCCGGTGGTCGAGGAGGCCTTGAGCATCGCCGAGCACAACCTCTACATCGCGGTGGTGAATCCGGGCCGGAACTCGATGTGGCGGGTGAACGGCGACATCGGCAAGACCGAAGGCGAAGGGAATTCGTGAATTCCGCGAGACGATAAATCCAGCGAAAGGAAAAAGATGGCCAAAAAGGAAAAAGTCGCCCCCCTCGTCAAGACCAAAGCCTGGGCGGCATTGACGAAACACCGTAAGGCACTCGCCAAAACCCAAATCCTCGACCTCTTCAAAAAAGATCCCAAACGCTTCGACTCCTTTCACCTCTCCCTTCAGGGCCTCCTGGTCGACTTCTCCAAAAACCGCCTCACCGGGGACACCCTGAAACTGCTCCTCGACCTCGCCCGCGAAGCCGACGTCGAGGGCTGGCGGGAACGCATGTTCTCTGGCGATAAAATCAATTTCACCGAACATCGCGCCGTCCTCCACATCGCCCTCAGGAATCTCGCGAACACCCCGATCCTGGTCGACGGCGAGGACGTCATGCCCGGCGTCAACCGGGTGCTCGGGCAAATGCAGAAGTTCTCCGCCGCCGTCCGTTCCGGCAAGTGGAAGGGGCACACCGGCAAGAAAATCCGCGCCGTGGTGAATATCGGCATCGGCGGCTCCGACCTTGGCCCGGTGATGATTACGGAAGCCCTCAAGCATTACGCCGACGGCCCCCAGGTCCGCTTCGTCTCGAACGTCGACGGCACCGACTTTGTCGAAAAAACGAAAGACCTGAACCCGGCGGAAACGCTCTTCATCGTCGCCTCCAAAACCTTCACCACCCAGGAAACGATGACCAACGCCCTTTCCGCCCGCGCCTGGCTCCTCAAAACCCTCAAAGACGAAAAAGCCATCGCCAAACATTTCGTCGCCCTTTCCACGAACGAGGCGGAGGTGAAAAAATTCGGCATCGACCCCGCCAACATGTTCGAATTCTGGGACTGGGTCGGCGGCCGCTATTCCTCCTGGTCCGCCATCGGCCTCCCCATCTGCTGCGCCATCGGCTTCGAACGCTTCCACGAACTCCTCGCCGGCGCCCACGCCATGGACCAGCATTTCCGCACCGCCAAGCTTGAAGCAAACATCCCGGTCATCCTCGCCCTCCTGGGCGTCTGGTACCAGAACTTCTGGGGCGCCGAATCCCAGGCCTACCTCCCCTACGATCAATACCTGCACCGCTTCGCCGCCTACTTCCAGCAGGGGGACATGGAGTCGAACGGCAAATACGTCGATCGGGAGGGGAAGGCGGTCGACTACCAAACCGGCGCCGTCCTCTGGGGGGAACCCGGCACCAACGGCCAGCACGCCTTTTATCAGCTGATTCACCAGGGAACGCGGCTGATTCCCTGCGATTTCATCGCTCCGGCGATTTCCCACAATCCGTTGGGCGACCACCACGCGAAATTGCTGGCGAACTTCTTCGCCCAGCCGGAAGCGCTCATGCGCGGGAAGACCCTCGCCGAAGTCAAGGCCGAAATGAAGGCGGCCGGCAAACCGGCGGCGGAAATCGCCCGCCTCGCCATGCACCGGGTCTTCCAGGGGAACCGGCCCTCGAATTCCATTCTCGTCAAGGAAATCACCCCCTTCACCCTCGGCATGCTGACCGCGATGTACGAACACAAGATTTTCGTGCAGGGAATCATCTGGCGAATAAACTCCTTCGATCAATGGGGCGTGGAACTGGGGAAGGTGCTGGCGAAAACCATTCTCGCCGAAGAGGAGGCGCTCCTCGCCGGCAAGAAGGCGGATTTGTCCAAGCACGATTCCTCCACGGCCGGACTCATGAAGGCCATGGTGAAAATGCGCGGAAAGTAGAGACCCTCCGTGAGTAAAGACGCCAAAAGCAGGGATCGGGGGCCGGGCGCTTTGCCCTCGCCCCCGTTTTTTGAAAAAACCTTCATCCCCTACGCGGACGCCTGGCAGGTCCGCGTCGTCCTGGTGAATGCCGAGGGCCAGCCGGTCATCGGCGCCTTCCCCGGGAACGCCGGCGGCAATCTCCCCAGCCTGCTGGTCCTGCACCTCCACGAGGCGGTCCGCTGGGGCGAGACCCCCTACGATCTCCTGCCGGACGGCGGCATGCTCTGGCTGGCGCCCATCATCATCAATCAGAAACCGCTCGGCGCCGTGGTCGCCTTTCTCCCGAAGGAACGGCTCTTCCCCAATGACGACGACGAACCGGCCGTGGACGTCAAGGCGGCGGCGGATGAACTCCTGGCCATCCTCGAAGACGAAAACCTGACCAACGCCGCCCTTTTGGAACTCCGCCGCATCACCCACCTGTCGGAACGCCGCCGGGCCGAAGCCATTCACGCCTTCAAGACCCAGTCCCTGGACTTCCGTTCCGTCTACATCCGCGAGGAACCGGCCCTGATGGCGGCAATCCGCCGGGGCGACCGCGAGGAGGCGCGGGCCCGCCTCAACACGATTCTGGTGGTCCTGCATTTCCAGGCCGGCGACAACCTGAACCTGGTGAAAACCTTCTTTCTGGAGGTCATCACCCTGATGTGCCGGACGGCGGTGGAGAGCGGCTGCGAGGCGCCGGAGCTTCTCGGCCGGAATTTCGAGGCCTTTTCGGCCCTGTCCCGGATAACTTCGGACGAAGAACTCGGCCCGTGGCTCAGGGAAATGCTCGAGCGCCTCATCGACGCCATTCACCGGCACCGGAACATTTCCCCCTTGGCCCAGCTCCAGAGCGCGGTCCTCTTCATGCACGACAATCTGCAGCGGGACATTTCCCGTGACGATGCGGCCCGGGCGGCGCATTTGTCGCCGGCGCATTTCTCGCGCCTTTTCAAGAAGGAGATGCGGGAAAGCTTCACCGATATGCTTGGCCGCATGCGGGTCGAGCGGGCGGCGGATTTACTGGCCCGCACCGACCGGAGCCTGGCGATTATCGCCCTCGATTGCGGCTTCAAGGATCAGAGTTACTTCACCAAGGTGTTCAGGAAAATCATGCGGGTCACGCCCCGGAGCTATCGCCTCCGCCTCAACCGGGAGAGGGGGGAATGACGGTGCGCCGACCTGCTGAAAAGCGCGCATTTCGAGGTTGTTCACTCATACGTCATAACACAATTGAGATGCGTCTCGTGACACGCGTGCACGCTAAAGTGTTTATCGTTGGTGTTCCAGAACGCAACCGTACCCGGTGGCGGCACTCTGGTTTGACATGAAAAGGCTAAATCATGTTTCTATGCTGGGATATGCTTCACAGCATCTTTAGTCACGCCACGGTGTTAGCTTCCTTCGCCGCCGATTTCGTGACGGTGATTGGCATTGTGTTGGCGCTGGTGACCCTCGCCATCGGGTACAGGGAGTTCAAGGACGCATCCAAACTTAGCGCCATGGCTTCCATGGCTGCCTGGCAGGGCAGGCAGGACAATGGGTTTATTCCCTTGGTCATAGCCTTTGGCGATGCCCTGGAAAAGGAAACGGGCGATGGGAAGATCCGGGATAAACTTTATAACTACTTTCCGAAAGACCCCATACCCGTGACGACCACGTCAAAAGCGCTGATGACTGAACTGGCGAAAATAACTTATCCGGAAATCGGCGATGAGGTCCTCTTCAGTAAAGTTCCCAGCACGGAGGTCGAGTATATCGAGACGTTGTCCCCGTTCGCCAGAGCCTATATCAAGCACATGGCGGAAGGTTTTTTCAATCACTTGGAAATGGTTTTCGCCATGTGGAGCATGGACGAGGATGTCAAGAAAATGATTGAAGAACAATGTACGCATAAAGTGAAGGCTGCCACCGTTATGGCCGTGGGTAAGGGGGCGGGGGTAGCTTCTTCGGTCAACCCGTGTGGCTCTATCCACCAAGAAATCATGGACAATGGAAGCAAGTATTACCGTATTCTGTCGGCAAATACCCGAAGGGTAAGGGATGAATTCAACCGCATGGCCGAAAAAGAGGCTCGCTATCCCTATATCAGCCGGTTTGTAAGTGGATATTGCCACAATGGCTACAAAATTATCGAGAACGGGAATGATATCGGTAAACCGGCAGCTCTTACCAGCTCATTGGCAACCAAGTGCTTCCGGCGGTTGTATGAGGAATTCAGGAGAATCACCCTGACAAACGACTGAGTGGGAATTTCGGGGGCAATACATCATGGCGTTGAAATAACGATAACGCTTTCCATTTCAGTATGATAATCATAATCTTGCCTCGCTCGCGAAATCATTCCAATAGGATCTACAGCCTGACGCAATTGCTGTGTGCCAGATGAAAAGCCCTTGACAGGCGGCCGGCGGCAAGGTAAGGTACATTCGGTATGAATTAAGCGGTATTGATTTAGATAATGTAAGCGCCGGATATTTAGCTAACGCGGTGCTGTCCGCAACCTCCGACCTTCCCCGGATCCACGAGTCACCCCATCCCACCTCCATGCGAAAGGGCAGCGTTTTATGAAATGCGATCCCGACGATCTATTGTCCATAGCCCATTTTGGCGAAAATCCCGCCGATTATTATCACGCCGTCGTCCCGCCCGTGTTCAGTAATTCCCTCCATGTTTACGATTCCGTCAAAGACTACGAAAACGGCCGCTACATCTACGGCCGCCACGCCAATCCCCTCACTGAAATCGTCGAGGCGAAAATCGCCCAGCTGGAACACGGCAAAAAGGCCCTCCTCTTCGGCTCCGGCATGGCCGCGGCGAGTTCTGCCGTCATGCACGCCTGCCGCGCCGGCGACCACGTCATCCTCCAGGAAACGTGTTACAATCCGGTGAAAAGTTTTCTGGAGAAAATCTGCGTCGGCAAATTGAAGATGGAACTCACCTACCTCTCCTGCCTGGACCTGGCGGAAATCGAAGCCGCGCTAAGACCGAACACCCGGGCCATTCTCATCGAAAGCCCCTCCACTTTCGTCTTCGACATCATTGACATCGCCGGCGTGGTCGGCCTCGCCAAAAAGCACGGCCTCAGGACCTACATCGACAACACCTACTGCACGCCCCTCTTCCAGAAGCCCCTCGACCTCGGCGTCGACTACGTCATGCACACCGCCAGCAAATACCTGGGCGGCCACTCCGACATCATCGGCGGCGCCCTGATTGTCAAGGAATGGGGGGAGGAACTCCAGAACGATTACCGCGAGCTCTTCGGTTCGATTATCGGCCCCTTCGAGGCGTGGCTGATGCTAAGGGGCCTCCGGACCATGCCGGCTCGGCTCCGCCAGCACCAGGAGAGCGCCCTGGCGGCGGCGCGTTTCCTCGCCAAACACCCCAGGGTCAAAACCGTCTACCACCCGGGCCTGGAAACGCACCCGCGTTACGAACTCGGCAAAAAACAGATGACCGGCTACACCGGCCTGTTCGGGCTGGAACTGGACGCGTCGGAGGAACAGACGGTAAAGTTCTGCGACGCCTTGAAGCTGTTCGGCAAGGGCTGTTCCTGGGGCGGTTTCGAAAGTTTGGCGATTATGCCCCTGCGTCTCGCCGACGCCGGTTTAATCAAAAAATTCGGGGCCAGCCACAAACTGGTGCGCCTCCACTGCGGCCTGGAAGGGACGGAGAATCTGCTGGCGGATCTCGAACAGGCGCTCGGGGCGTTATAATTTTTCACGGGACTTTTTAAGGAGATGTCATGAAAAAACTGACCGGTTTCCTGCTTGCCGCACTGATGCTTGCCAGCCTCTTCACCTTGGGCGCCGGCGCCGGCGAAAGCGTCGCCCTCCGCTTTATCGACATCTCGCCCGGCCCGGTGCGGCAGAAGTATTTCGAGGAGACCTTCGCAAAATTCGCCAAGGAAACGGGCATAAAAGTCCAGTACGAATCCGTCCCCTGGGACGACGCCGCCAACAAACTCACCATGCTCGGCGCCTCCGGCCAGCTCCCCGACGTCCTCTCGACCTGGGCGGGCTGGCTCGGCCAGTTCGTGCCGGCCGGCTGGGTCATTCCCCTGGAAGGCTATTTGGCGGGCAAGGAAGGCGAGTTCACCTCCTACGTCAACAATGTCATCTGGGCCGGGGAGAAGGAAAACTTCCAGCACATCTACACGGTTCCGGACGGCATGATGGTGAAGGGGATTTATTACCGCAAGGACTGGTGCGCCGAAAAGGACATCAAGCTTAACGAAAACTGGACCTACGACGATTTCTTCCAGCTGATCCGCGACCTCGCCGATCCGGCGAAGAAACGTTACGGAAACAGCTATCGCGGCGCCCGCGGCGCTTTCGACCCGATACTCGTCTACCTCCAGTCCTTCACCGGCGGCCGCACCTACGACGCCCAGGGAAATTGCCTCATCAACAGCCCCGCATGCGTCGAGGCCTTCAAGAAGTGGACCAGCGTCTACCTGGACGGCGCCGTGCCGAAGGACTCCATTAACTGGGGCTTTGTCGAGATGGTGGACAATTTCACCGGCGGCCTGACCGGCACCCTGATTAATGATTCGGAAGTCGCCCCCACCTGCATGGCTTCGATGCAGGACAGCGAATGGGGCGTGATGCCCATGCCCATTTCGACGGTCGACGGTAAGCGCCTCAATACCGTGAACAGCCCCTACGCCTACTCGATTAGCGGCCACTCGAAAAACCCCGACGCCGCCTTCAAGCTGATCGAATACCTGACCCGTCCCGACAACAACATCGAATTCTGCAAACTGAGCGGCCTGATTCCCATCAAGAAGGCGGTCGGCGACGACCCCCTCTACTCCCGCGAAGGTCCCTACGCGGCTTTCGTGAAACAGGTCGACGATCCGGACCTGGTCATTCCCCCCACCTTCGGCCCCTTCAATTTCACCGACCTGCACCAGGGCATGTTCCACGAAGAGGTGCAGCAGTACCTGCTTGGCCGCAAATCGGCGGAAACGGTCCTGAACACCATCGCCGACGAACTGACCAGCCGGATGAAGGAGTACCTGGCCGAGAACCCCGGGGCGGTCGTCGAGACCCCGAAGCTGCTGCGCTAACAGTTCGTGAGGGGAAGGTAACGTTGCGGTATGGAAATACCCACCTCCGTACGCTGCTACGTTGTTCCCTCCCCACACGTCATTCCGGCGTCGCCAACGTTGAACCGGGGGGAGGCAGAACTCGCCGGAATCCAGGCCGATTGACGATCGCTACAGTGGCGTTTGCTTCGGGCGCATGCCAATTTTGTTGCGTAATTCCGTACGCTGCTACGTTGTTCCCTCCCCACACGTCATTCCGGCGCCGCAAGCGTTGAACCGGGGGGAGGCAGAACTCGCC
>JAVBRG010000071.1:0-17907 GCA_031548195.1 Planctomycetota bacterium
ACAACAGTCGTGTGATCAAAAGGTTGCATGGTAAAGGGAATTGCGAGTGGTTTTTCGCCACCGCCCCTTGAGTAGCCGATAACCCTAACTTCATGCGGCATTTGCGGATGCGGTTCCCGCAAATGTCGCGTTGTAGAGTTAAATATCCACCGGCCGTTGATAAACGCGACAAAAATATGTCTTTGTCATAAAAAATCCTCATAAACGCGGTAATCCAGCAGTGAAAACCGCATTTTATGTACAAGTACTATTGAGGGGTCAAGTTGGAACTTGGAGTCATTAACGCGTTGGTTGGATGTTCACTTTGTATGCAAATCGCTGCAATCCCGGCTCGATTTTTTGAAAGACCGTATATGATGCACGTAATAAATAGGAGATTACCATGAGAAGAACCCTGGCGATTGTCCTCTTGGCGATGTATGGACTTATACCCGCCTATGCTTTAGCCGCAACCAATTTCTGTCCCCCCGGCGGTTGTGTAGCCATTCCCAGCAATTCCCCCATCTATGACGTACCCACCGATTATTCCACTCCGCCCGCCTTGCCAATGCCTCCACCGGCTCCACGGCAACCGCTGGCCGCAGCCCCCACCCCGCCTCCCGCGCTGGCGGCGGCTCCGGCACAGGCGCCGGCGCAATTGCCCGACCGCATCGGAGTGATGGAGACCGCCGCGGCTTGTCCCGCGCCGGTGCAGATGGTCCCGACCACCGAATACGTCGATGAGCAGGTTCCGGTGCAGGTCACCCGCATGGTCCCGGTCCAGAGACAGATTGACTGCCCGTCCGGACGCTGGGTGACGGAGACCCGGGCGGTGCCGTGCACCAGGACCGAGTATGTCAATGAAACCTTTACTGTCAATGAAACGCGTACCATGACCCGCCCGGAAACCCGCATGCGCCCGGTGAACCGGACCATCCGCGCCTTCGAAACCAGGCAGGTGAACCGCCGGGTTTGCGAAACGGCTTACGACGACTGCGGTCGCCCCCGGCAGGTGTGGCGGGATGTCTGCGAGACGGTGCAGGTCCCGGTAAAGCGGAAAGTTTGCGTCCAGGAACCGTACACGGTCAACGTTCCCTATAACGTCACGGTGCCGGTGGCCAAAACCCGCCGGGTGGCGCGGCAGGTCCCGGCGACGCAGACGGTGACGGAACGGCGCTGGGTCAACGAGACGGTCAAGCGGACCATTACCGAAATGCAGCCGGTGGTTGAAACGCAGATGCAGACCCGGCGGCGCGCGGTTTGCGTAATGCGCCCGGCCCCGGCCCCGGCCCCGGTTTGCCCGCCCGCGGCTCCCGCCCAGGCTCAGGCTTGCCCGGTTCCGAACTTCTGCCCGGCCCCGGGCACCGTTTGAGAGCGTGTCGTCAAATAATCACTCCTCCCCATTCGCGCCCGCCGCTCCTAGCCGGCGGGCGCTTTTTCATTCACCCCAAAGCCCGCAGGATGTCCTCCGCCGTGGGGGGACACCCCGGGACATTGCCGTCCCGGGCGCCACGGCAACACGCCCCGATACCGAACCCCGGCATCTCCTCCCCCCGCCAGCCCTGGCCGATACAAAGCCGCCGCGATTCCGTCCCCCCGCGCCGCCGTTCGTCGAGACGTTTCAGGGCATGCACCGCGTTGGCGAAACATGCCGAGCAGGCCTGCCGCTCCGACAATTTCTCGCCGAGCCGCCGCGCCTTGCCGCTGGACCGACCCACGGCGCCGGATTCCTCGGGCCGGTTCAGCATCACCACGTCGGCGTCAGTGATGGCGGTAGTCCCCACTCCGTATTTTTCCGCCACACCCAGGTACTCGACCTCAGACAAAGCCAGACCCATCAACCGGCAGGCGTAGGCGTCCAGCCGCAGCGGGTCGTATCCCAAAAGCATGCGTCCCGCCGGCACCGGATTGCCCCCTTCCTCGAAGTCGAGGTCGCCGCACAAGCCGTCCACCAGGGTCGTCGCCGGCTTGAGGACCGTGGCGAGGGCGGCAATCCAGCCGTGCAGGCCGGAACTGTGGAAGCGCCGCTTCTCGGTATCGGGTATGCAGCCTTTCAGGTTTTTGACGGCACAGGTGAGGCGGGTCTGGCAGTGTCCCTTCAGGACCGGCAGATTGACGAGGAAATCCGTCTCCAAGGCTTTCCGGCACACCTGAACCTTGCCCAGCGGGGTGTCCTTGGCAAGGGTTTGGTCCTTTTTCAAATCGAAACAGCGCACCCCGTAACGCTTTGCCAAATCGTCATACCCGCAACGCCGGAACGCCCGCTGGGTATCGTCGCCTAGCCATGAGCCCTCGATGATTTCGATGTTTTTCACCCCCAGATCCTTGAGGAACTCGATTACCCCGGCGGCTATTTCCGGGTGGGTGGTCGCGCCTTCGGCGGCGGGACGGGCCACGACCAGATTGGGTTTTAGCGACACCGTCCCGCCTGAGGGTACTCTCGCGGCAACCCCGGCGGCAATAAGCAGGGCTTTGGCCATTTCCCCGGGCTCGGTGCCGTGTATTTGGTAAATGGGACCTGATTTTTCCGGGGTATTTTTATTTATAAAATCAGAGCTTTTGTTGGTCATGCGGTGTCTCCCGGAAGTTTATCCTTGTCGGATGCGGGCGGGACGGTTATGATAGAATCGATGGTACATTCTGGATGATCCCGCCGATCATCCGCCCGGTTCGAGGCGGAAATGTCTGGTTCGCCTTTTTAGGCATATACTGCACAAATGCAAGCGGATTCGCCATGGGGTTGGTAAAATCGTTAATGTTGCTGTACTCCCGCATCCCCCGAATGAATCCGGCGGCCGGTTACGGCGCTTTAGCCCTCGCCGCCATTCCGCAACCACTGCCCATCGCCGCCACCATCGACCTGCAGGGACGACTCCCCCCCTTTCAACAAACCATCATCACCCCCACCATCATCGTCTCCCTGATCCTCCTCGGCATCGCCCTGATTGCCGTCATCTACCTGTCGCACCGCTCACACCGGCTGGCCAAACGGGCCGCCTACCAGGAATCCTTGAAAACCGCCGAACGCATACTCCTGAAGCGCGGCGGCACCCTCGAGGACGTCGACCGCATTCTCTACGTCTTCCGTTCCGCGCCGAAGCTCGACCCCTCCACCATGATTATGCTGAAAGACCGCTACCTCCAGGATATGCAGCCCATCCTGGACCGCTATTTCGGCGCCGCTTTCTCCGAACGCATCGAAAAACTCTTCTTCCCCCCGCAGCATGAAGTCAGACGCGCCTATGCCAAACAAACCCGGGAGGTCGGCTCGAGCGTCGAGGAACAAAAAACCGTCAGCGCCGGACAAACCCCGGCCAATATCCTCTCCCTCATGGATTCCACCCTCAAACCGGGAATGATCGCCCGCCTCGTCTTCGACGGCATCGAAGGCGGCTACGAATGCCTGGTCATGGGCCACGACCTGAACAGCATCAATCTCACCGTCCCCGCCCACAGCGATCAATTGCTCGCCAAGCTTCATCCCGGCCGCCGCATCGAGGGGGTCATCGAAAGCGGCCCGACCTTGCTCGCCTTCACTTCCGATGTCATCCAGGCCGTCGCCGGCAGCATGCCCTATTGCCGGATATCGGCCTGGAAATCGGCCTGGGAAATACGCACCCGTGAGGCGGTGCGCCTGCCCATATCCCTGGAAGTGGACTTCAACCACATCTCCACCGCCGCCTCCGAAAACATCAAAATGGCCAGCCTCGACAAAGTACTGGGCACCATCCGCCCCGGCCGCCTGGTGGACATTTCCCTGGGGGGCTGCTGCCTGGAATCCCCCTCCGACGCCCTGTTCAAGATTGGCGACATGGTGCGCTTCTCAAAATCCCTGGTGAGCGGAAACCCGCCCGCAACCCTCCTCGGGGCCATCGTCAACACCAAGGACATCGACCCCGAGGAAAACGACGGCTGCCGGCAGAGCCTGCACATCCAGTTCCTCATCATCGACGACGTCTCCCAGCGCATTCTGGTCCGCACCATCCGCCAGCTCCAGGATTCGGTCGACCGCCAGGAATGGCTCCGTTCGCAACAGCTGTTCCAAAAAATGCGCCGCAACAAAATCCCCAATATCGGCTCCCCGACCCGCACCTCCATGCCCCGGCACGACTCGACGACGGTGGTTAAAAAAGCCACCGGAACCACCGCCAATAAACCCGCCAATAAACCCGCCAGCACCCGCGCCCACACCGCCACCGCGATTAAAAGCCACCGGCAAATTTCCAAACGCGGCGATTCTACCCGCACCTGATGGTAAAAAAATGCCGGAGCGTTCCCAAAGCCGCTTCGGGAACGCTCCACCTGGATAAACCGCTCGGTTTGGGTATGGGCGTCAGTTCGCGCCCGCGCCCAATTCGTCGCGGATATAACGCGCCCGCGCCACGTCCCGGTCCCCCGATTCCAATTCCCTTCCCTCCAGCCGCTGCAAGTGGGCCGGCTGGGTGTAGAGGAACAATTTCTGCACCTCCTGGAGCTTCACGTTGTCGAAAACCCCCATCACCACCCCCAGGCGCAAACTCGACAAATGCCGCATCGCCTCCTCGGAACTCATCAGCCGCGCGTTCTTGAGTAGACCCCAGCTGCGCCAAACCCGGTCCTCCAGCTGGCTTCTTTCCGAAGTCGCCAGTTCGATGCGGGCCTTTTCCTCGTATTGGATAATCGCCGCGATCACCGCCTCCATGTCGTCGATGATATCCACTTCGCCGCGACCGCAGGTGACCTGGTTCGATATCTGGTACAGTTCGCCGTAAGCCTCGGTCCCCTCGCCGTAAAAACCCCGCACCGCCATGCGCATTTCGTACACGGCGCGGAAAACCTTTTCAATGTGGCGGGTCATCACCAAAGCGGGCAGGTGCAGCATTACCGACACCCGGAGTCCCGTACCCACATTGGTGGGACAGGAGGTGAAGTAGCCGTACATCGGGTCGAAGGCGTAGGCCAGACGCTCCGACAACTGGTCGTCCAGACGGTTGACCCGGCTGTAGGCCTCCTGGACGCTCAACCCCGACATGAGGCACTGCAGGCGGAGGTGGTCCTCCTCGTTGACCATGATTGACAGCGACGACTTCGGATTGACCGCCACCGCCCGGGGGCCGGCGCCGTCGGCGAGTTCGCGGCTGATCAGATGCCGTTCCATGAGGAGGCGGCGGGACAGCGGGCCCTCCTCATCCAGTTCGTACCAGGCGAATTGATTGCCGTCCGGCAGGGAACGGATGGCGGTGCGGATTTCCTCCAGGACCTCGCCCCGTTCGGATTGGTCGGGGTGGGTCGGGAAACGGCGGTCGGCGATATTGCGGGCCAGACGCACCCGGGTGGTTACGGCAATCCCCGAATGCGGTCCGTCCCCCGACATCCATTCGCCGTTGTCCTCCAAAATGCTGTTGTTGATTTCCATGTTAGTTATGCTCCTGACCGTCCGCGCCGGCATTGCCGCGGAGAGCCTCCAGTTCGTGTTTCAATTGCGCCGCCGCCTCGTAATTCTCTTCCGCCACTGCGGCCCGCAGCCTCTTCACCAGACTCTTCACCATCGCCTCCCGGTCGTCGCGCATGGCGTTCGAGCCCGGGCGTTTGCCGACGTGAAAATTTTCGCCGTCCTTGACGGTTCCGGCCAGCTGATTGGCAATCAGGGGCCGCAGCTTCGCCTCGAATTCGCGGTAGTCGTGTGGACAGCCCAAACGTCCGCGTTCGCCGAATTGCGCCCAGGTCAGACCGCAGTGGCTGCAGACCAAATCCGGTTCCAGCGGCCGGGTTTTCTGACCGGTGACGATTCCCCCGGCCGCGGCGGGCAGGGCGGCGGAACCGGCCTTGACCCCTTTCTTGGCCGCGAGTCCGAGAAGTTGCGGCAGGCTGGCGGCGCCTTTCAGGTTGAAGCCCTTTTCGGCGGCGCAGTTTTCGCAGATATGCACCTCCTTCGCCGCCTTGTCCTTGGAAAGGATGTCGGTGAGGTGAATCACGGCCGGGTTTTTTTTGCAAATTTGACAAATGTGCATCTTGGTTTTCCCTCGACTGTTTTCGCCGGCTTCCGGTATGGCGATCCCGCCTGGCCGGGCTTGGTTACGAGCGTTTTTCCCATTTCTTCAAGTTTACCACTTCCGACAGTGTCTTGCCGGCCATAATTTCCGCCGCCAGGCGCTGTTCCGATTCCATGACATCCAGGGTGCGGTTGGCGTACTCGACCGCGTGTTCCTTCGGCAGGACCATGACGCCGTCGTCGTCGCCAAAGATCCAATCGCCGTGACGAATTATTTGGCCATTAATGTTTATTTCTGTACCAATTTCCCCAAAACCCTTTGGTTCGCCGGCGTGGGAACAGATGGCGGTGGAAAAAAGCGGCAGGCCGAGACGGGTCGAGACATCGGAATCGCGGATGGCGCCGTGGACCACGACTCCGGCCAAGCCGCGCGCCTTGGCGGTTTGCGCCGCCAGTTCGCCGAACACCGCCGGGGGGACGCCGCCGCAGTCGACGACCAATACGCCGCCCGGTGAAGTGGCGTCGATACCTTGGACGACCTTGTTCCAGTCGCCCGGGGCGGAGCGGACGGTTTGCGCCGGCCCCGCCATCCGCAGGCCGGCGGTGCGGGGATATATGTTCGCCAGGCAGGGCTTGTGGTGCATGGCGTCGGAGAGGTTGGAGGAGGAGGCGCGGAGGAGAAGGTCGGCGATATCGCTTTTGGCGGTGCGTTTGCCGATTTCCGAGACGACCCCCTTGCCGGAGTCCATGGCTTGGCGGATGGCCTGGGCGGCTTTCCGGGCGTCGATGGCTTTAATCAGGGCGCCGCCGACGATGATGATGGAGGCGCCGGCCTCGATCATGGTCGGGGCGGTTTCGGAGGTGACGCCGCCGGCGACGGCGATGGGGAGGTCGGTGGCGGCGCGGGCGATTTTCAACCGGGAGAGTGATTCCTTGCCGAGCATTTGATCGTCGATGGGCATATGGACGCCGACGATGTCGACGCCGAGCTTGGCGACGGCGGCGATGCGTTCGCCGAGAACCGAGTCGGGGATGTTTATGGTGTCGCAGTAGGTGAGGATGCCGTACTTGCGGCCCACTTCGACGCATTGGGAGATGGTGGCGTCGGCGGCGGCGGCGAGGACGACGGCGATGCTGGCGCCGGCGTTGGCAGCGGCTTCGAACTCGAGGCGGCCGGCGTCCATGGTCTTCAAATCGGCGACGATGACGTGATGGGGAAAGGCGCCGCGCAGTTTTCTCACCGCCTCGAACCCTTCCGACTTGATGAGCGGGGTTCCGGCCTCAATCCAATCGCAACCGCCGGCGACGACCTCGTGGGCGAGGCGAAGGGCGCGTTCGCTTTCGAGGAAGTCCAGGGCGACTTGGAGGACGGGGAAGGGTCCGCGTACTCCGGCGATGGTGTTGTTCATGGGAATTTTTCCTTTTTGTTTTCGGGGTGAACTGATACAAAGTCCAAGTGATGTTTGCAAGAACCGGAAACCGCGGCCATCAATTTTTAGCATACACTGAAGTCGTGCAATATTCCAGGGAAACATCATTATTCCCACGTTACAGGAGAAATTCAAGACCTTGTCGGACTCATACCCCGAAGACACGGCCATCGGGCCGATTGTCGTCAACCCAGATTTTGTGGTTTGCAAAAAACCCGCCGGCTTGGAGACGGTCTCGCAAGAAGGCGGGAGGGATTTCCTTTCCTTGGCAAAGGCGCAGTTGCAGCGACCGGAATTGCTGCCGGTCCATCGATTGGACCGTGACACTTCCGGCAGCCTGGTGTTTGCCTTGAACCCGGAGGCGGAACGGGAATTGACAGCCTTGTTCCGGCGGCGGGAAGTGGAGAAGACTTATCTCGCCCTGTGTCTCGGGGCGCCGTGGAACCGTTACGGGGTGGTTCGCCGCAATCTCAGCGAATGGTCCGGGGGCAGGCGCCCGATTCGGGAGATCAAGGGCGGGGGCGGGCTGGCGGCCGCGACCGCATACCGGGTTTTGGGCCAGTCCCGGGAGTTCCTGGAGGGGGAGACGGCTTTCCGCGCCGGGCTGTTGGCATTCAATCCTAGGGAGGGCCGGACGCATCAGATTCGCGTGCACGCGGCGTCCTTGTCCTGCCCAATCCTTGGCGACGACAATTATGGTGACCGGGCGGCGAACCGGGCGGCGAAGCGGCTCTTGGGCTTGCGGCGTTCGGCGCTGCACGCCTGGCGTTTGGCGTTTCCCTGGCGGGGCGGGCGGATAGAAGCATACTGTCCCCTGCCGGATGAACTGGCGGAAGCGTTCACCGTGGCATTTCCCGGCGGGGCTTGGGAACGGGCGCTGGCAGGGGTTGCAGGGGATCTGTAGCCGGCCCGCATCAGCGGTTTTTTTATTCAATCCAGCTTCCTAAGCCGTGTGGATAACCCATTGGTCCGCGAATAATCGCCCTTTTCCAAAAAAAAAATCGCAAAATTAACGTAGGCCAGTTTTTTCGATTGCTACCCCGTTTTCCATTTCCGGACAGGTGGCCCCGGAAACGGCGGGCCGATACGGAAAATGCGAAAATATATTGCGGCTCTAGGAAAAATACAAGGGACGCCGGCACCGGTTTTTCAACCCGCACCGGGAAAAACGCACCCCGGCCGGCTTCAAATCCCCTTCACATTTTCCGGGAGGCGGCCTGGAAAAACGCAAGGGCGGCTTTTTTTGCCTTGACATGCTGAAAATACGGCTTATATTTCGCCAAAAGTTGATGCGAATTTATCGGTCCGCCTGTGGGGCGCCGTTTTTACGTAGGCCGCGAAGGTTTTCCAGGGGTTGGGAGAGGGATGGTGGCGGCCAGTTGCCGGAGGTTACCGTCAAGCGGTTTCACCGTGGCTGTCTTTTCGTTTTTTCAACATAAAAGCCTATAGGGAAGGCTCAGGAAACGAATACGCCCCGGCGAGCATCCGCTCGATCCGCCATCGGCGTTATCGACACAAAAGGAGGAGGAAGGAAACATGGCTGCCAGCAAAATCGAAGTCCTGCGCAAACGTCAGCTCGCTCAGGCTCTGGTCGACAAGACCGGAACGAAGTTGAAGTACGCCTCCGCGATTATCGATTTCGTATTCGACGAAATCGCCAACGCGATGACCAAAGGCGTAAAGGTCAATGTCAAGGATTTCGGCATCTTCGTGAAGGCCCAGTCCAAGGCCCGCATGGGGCGGAATCCCACCACCGGTGAACCGATCAAAATCAAGGCCTCGGTGAAACCCCGCTTCACCGCCTCGAAGGCCCTGAAAGAGGCGGTAAAGGGGCTCAAGAAATACACCCCGCACGCCGACCTCGCAGCTCTTGCCGTCGCTCCTGCCGCCCCCGCAGCGAAATCGACGGTTACCCCGGCGCCCAAAGCCGCGCCGGCCAAACCCGCCGCAAAGACAGCGGCTAAGTCCGCCGCCAAAACGCCCGCCGCCCAAAAGGCCCCGGCCAGCAAAAAGGCTCCCGCCAAAAAACCGGCCAAGCGCAAATAGCCATACATGAAGGTTTAGGCAGCGCCTGGTTCACACCGTCGCCCTAAAAGAACGGGGGAAGGAACCCCGGTTTCGGCCGGGGGTAGTGGGGAATAGAGGAGGAGGGCCCTTCCCGCACGGGAAGGGCTTTTTCATTATGCCGCCAAACCAGGAAGATACCGCCGACAAGGAAGCCAAGGCATGACGTTATCAACCGAACCGCCGGTCTCGCCGGCACAGGTCCAGAAACTGCGTTCCGCCATCGGTTCCGGCGACAAGCCGCTCCTCATCGCCATTCACGATTACCCCGACCCCGACGCCATCGCCGCCGCCCTCGCCATGCAAACCCTCGCCCGCTCCTGGGGCATAAACTCCGCCCTGGCCCACGGCGGCATCATCGGCCGCGAGGACAACAGCGAAATGGTGCGGCTCCTCAAAATCAACCTCCAGACCTTTGTCTCCATCCCCAACCTGAGGGATTACCGCGGCGCGATTCTCCTCGACACCCAGCCCGCCGCCCGGAACCAGTCCCTGCCAGACGGCCTGCCGGTTTTGGCGGTGATCGATCACCACAGCCTGTCCCCCGATTCCATTCGTCTGGCGAGGCGGAATTCGGAAGCGGGAGCGGTGGGTTATTCCGACATCCGCACCAATGTCGGCGCCAGCTCGACCATCCTTTTCTATTATCTGCAGGCGGCCGGCATCGTCCCCGACGCCCGGCTCGCCACTGCCCTGTTCCTGGGCATCAAAACCGACACCGACGGTCTGCTCCGTTTCGCCTCCCCCCACGATATCCGCGCCTACGCCGGCCTCCTCGCCCTGGCCGATCTGACCGTCGCCGGCCAGGCCACCCATCCGCCGCAGGATCCCGCCTACTACCGTTTTATGCACGACGCCATGGAACGCGCCGCCATCTACGGCGCTTCCGCCTTTGTCGATTGCGGGACAGTGAAGACGCCGGATCATTTATCCATGGCTTCAGACTTCCTTATTCCCCTCCGGGATGTAAAATACGCTCTGGCGGCCGGGTTTCACGAAAAACGGATTTACCTTTCCCTACGGGGGAAGGCGCCCTGCCTGGACGCCACCCAGGTCATGCTCGCCGTGGTCCAATTGGAGGGGCGGGGCGGAGGACACAATCTGGCGGCGGGCGGCTTTGTCGATTTGTCCGGCACGCCCCAAGAGGCTTTGCAAAAGGTCCTGGGGAAATTTTTACAAGCCACCGGCGACGCCGGAGCGCTTAGGGAAGGGCTCATTTGCTAAAGCATCCGCAATATCTCGAGGATCTGACTCCGCCCCAGCGCGAAGCCGTCACCCACCTGACCGGTCCGATGCTGGTCGTCGCCGGCGCCGGTTCGGGGAAAACCCGCGTCGTCACCCGCCGCATCGCCCACCTGGTCTCCCAAGGCATCCGCCCCTGGCGCATCCTCGCCCTGACCTTCACCAACAAGGCGGCGCACGAAATGCGCTCCCGGGTCGAGCAACTGGTCGGCGAAGCCCCTGCCTGGATGGGAACCTTCCACTCGGTCTGCGCCCGGATACTCCGCTACGACCTCCCGCTTCTCGACGCCGGCCGCGACAACCGCTTCACGATCATGGACCAAACCGACCAGGAAGCCCTGGTCAAGCAGGCCCTGAAAAAGCTGGACATCGACGACAAAACCTATTCCGCCGCCTCCCTGCGTTCATCGATCAGCAAGGCAAAGTCCGACCTGATGGACGTCGACGACCTCCCCGGCGTCACACCCAGGGACCGGGTCGTCCAGGACGTTTTTCGGGAATACGAAAGCAGTCTGCGGCAAAACAACGCACTGGATTTCGACGACCTGTTGGTCATGGCGGCGAAGCTTTTGGAAAACCGTCCCGAAGCCCTGGAAAAGTACCGCGCCCGCTTCCCCTTTATCCTCGTGGACGAATACCAGGACACCAATCGCACCCAGTACCGGCTGCTGCGCGCCCTCGCGGGCAAACCAGCGAACCTCCACGCCACCGGCGACCCCGACCAGTCCATCTATTCCTGGCGCGGCGCCGATTACCGGAACATCATGGATTTCCAGAAGGATTACCCCGGCGCGAAAATCGTCCGTCTCGAAGAGAACTACCGTTCCGGCAAATTCATCCTCGACGTCGCCAATCACCTCATCCGCCACAATCAGAACCGCCTGGAAAAGGACCTCTTCACCGCCCGGCCGGAAGGGGAAAAAGTCACCCTGATCCGCACCCAATCCGACCGCATGGAAGCGGTGTGGATTGCCGAACGCATCAAGGAACTCCGGAAAAAAGGCGGAAAACTTGGTGAAACGGCCATCTTCTACCGTACCAACGCCCAGTCCCGGCCGCTGGAGGAAGCGCTTCTCAATTCCAGCGTTCCCTATCAATTGGTCGGCGGCGTGCGTTTCTACGAACGGAAGGAAATCAAGGACGCCCTCAGCCACCTCAAGGTGCGGGTGAATGCCCGGGACCTCGCCAGCCTCCGCCGCCTCGCCTCCTCCCGCCCGGGCATCGGTGAAAAGACGCTCGACAAAATCGCCCTCGCCGCCGTGCAGGAGTGTAAACCGGTGTTCGAGTTCCTGACAGGCGATTCCTTCGGCATGCACTTCAAGGGGAAGAAGGTCGACGAATTCGCCCGCTGGAGCCGGAAATTGGCCGCCGTCGACATCTCCCGCGCCGACGTCGCGGTCAAGGAAATCATCGCCCATTCGGGGCTGGTCGAAGCGACTCTCGCCAATGCCCACAAGGACGATTTGGCCGAGGAACGGGTCGAGAACCTGAACGCGCTCATGGCCCGCGCCTCCGAATTCGTGCGTCTCCGCCTGGAAAACAGCGCCGCCGAACCAGCCGCCGGCGACCCCGACGCGACCGAGGAGGAGGTGCGCGCCAGCACCGCCATCGATCTGGCGGCGTTTCTTGAGGACGTCGCCCTGGTGGCGGACGTCGACGGCTGGGCTTCCGGCGTGGAGAAGGTCACCCTGATGACCCTTCACAGCGCCAAGGGTTTGGAGTTTGACGACGTGTTCCTGACCGGTCTGGAAGAGGGGTTTTTGCCGCACCGGAATTGCCGTGACGAGGCGGCGGTGGAAGAGGAACGGCGGCTGTTTTACGTGGGCATCACCCGGGCCAAGCAGCGGGCCTGGATAACCTATGCGACGACCCGCTTTGTCAACGGCAACTTTGATTTCAGCAGTCCCAGCCGCTTTCTGGCGGAACTGCCCAAATCTTCGCTGGCGAGCCTGGATTACGGCGACAGCCTGTCATGGCAGCATGGTTCGGGGTATGGCGGAGGGGTCAGTAAAGCCGGCGGCGGCCGGGCGGGGCCGGGCGCTTGGCGGGATCCGTTTGTCGACGAGGAATTTTCCGATTTGGACGTCGGACCGGATTTCGATCCCAATCCCGATTTTCAGCCCGATGCGGTTCCGGAGCCGGATGGGGATTGTTCCCCAGGCGAATCGGCGGAAGAGTTCGGGGAAAGGCCGGCCGGGAAAGCTTCCTGGCCGAAGCGGCCCTTCGCCGGCGAAAAAGGGAAGGCCGCTTCGGGGTCGGGTAATAGCTCCCGGTTCAGGCCGGGGGATTTGGTGCGGCATCCCCGGTTTGGATCGGGGAAAATCTTGACGGTGGAAAAGCGTAAAATCATGGTGCAGTTTTTCAAGACCGGCACCAGACTCCTGCACGAGGATTTGTCGCAATTGACCAAGGAGTGAAGTCTGTATTCATTAGCGATGGTACTGGTCGATATTCCCGTGGACGTCCCCGCGCCGGGTTTCGTGGTAGCGATCGTTCGCGCAACCGCCGGCCATCAACATAATCGCGGCGAAAGCCGCCAGCATCAGTCCCCATTTGAACATGCGTTTTCCCCTCTGTTTTATTGGCGCCGAAGCGCCGGTCCGCTTGCGAATGCCTTACCGTTTGCTGGTCCGTCCCGCTGACGGCCGGCGCATATCCTACAAATCCCATAAGCAAAGTCAACTGCCATCGGGATACGGGAGAGAGTATTTTTCGGCAGGAAAATTTCGACCATGTTCGATCTGCGCATCGATAACGCCAGCATCATCGACGGCACCGGCCAGCCGCCCTACCGGGGCGACCTCGCCATCATGAATGGGACAATCGCCGCCGTCGGCCCCAAGGTCGAGGGTCCGGCCCGGCGCGTCCGGGACGCCGCCGGCCTCGCCGCCCTGCCGGGTTTTGTCGACATCCACCGCCACGGCGACCTGGTGCCTTGGCATAATCCCCCTTCGCGGCTGGAGATTTCCCAGGGCATCACCACCTTCGTGTCCGGACTTTGCGGCTTTTCGGCGGCGCCGAATTCGCGGGAGCATTATCAGGAATTCCAGGAGTACGCGGAACCGATTCTCGGACCGACTCCGCCGCTCCCTGAGGGGATGGACTTCGCCGCCTTCCTCGAAGCGGCCGGGAAACAACCGCTCGCCTGCAATCAGGGTTTCCTGGTCGGCGGCGGGGCGCTCCGTATCGCCGTCTGCGGCTTCAAGCCGGAACCCCTGGACAAGCGGGAACTCGCCGCCGTCACCGAACTGGCCCGGGACTCCCTCGCCGCCGGCGCTCTCGGGCTGTCGGTGGGATTAACCTACATTCCGGAAATCTTCCATACCCGGGACGAACTCCTCGCCCTCTTCCGGGTCGCGGCCGAGTTTTCACGCCCGGTCGTTACCCACGTTCGGGGTGAGGGGAGTCTGATTCTGCCAGCGGTGGAGGAGGTGATTTCCTGTGCCCGCGCAGCCGGGGCGCCGCTGCACATCAGCCACCTCAAGGCCGCCGGCAGGAAAAATTGGCGCCTCCTCGCCCCCAAAGCTTTGGCGATGATCCAGGAAGCCCAAGCCGCCGGCCAGGACGTCACTTATGATCTTTACCCCTACGCCGCCGGTTCCACCGCCATGCATGCCTTGTTGCCGCCGGCTTACCAGGCCGGAGGTGTGGCGGCCCTTCTGGAACGTTTGGCTGATCCGGCAATCCGCCGGGAAATACTCGCCGAATTGCGGCGGGACCAGGGCGAATGGGACAATCTCATTCCCTCGACCGGCTGGGATTCGGTGGTGGTCGCCGGCGGCAGGGACCCATCCCTCGCCGGCCGGAATGTTTTGGAAATCGCCCGCGAACGCGGTCAGGAGCCGGAGGAGTGCGCCATGCTCCTCATTCTCGAGAACGCGGGCAACCTGCCGATGGTGTCCCATAACCAGTGCCTGGACGATGTGGAAATGCTCATGACCACGCCCGGCGCCATAATCGCGTCCGATTCCCTTTATTCCCAAGGCGGCCGGCCGCATCCCCGTAAGTACGGGGCGCAGGCCCGGTTCATTTCGCATTACGCCTTGCAGTCGAAGCGGCTAAGCATCGAGGCGGCGGTGCGGGCGGTGACCCATTTACCGGCGCGGCGCCTGGGTTTGACCGGTCGGGGGAGTCTCCAGCCGGGGCAGGCGGCGGACGTGGTTCTTCTGGACCTGTCGCGTTACCGCGACACGGCGACCTACGAGGAGCCGGAACGTTTGCCGGAGGGGATTGATTCGGTGCTGGTGAACGGGCATTGGGCGATTGAGGCGGGCATCCCGCTTGATGCGGTGGCGGGCGAGGTGTTGCGGGTTTAACCACTACGCCACTTCCCCATAAAATCTGTTTTCATGATTTGCCCCCAACCGCCCTTGTTGGTATAATGCCCCGCTGTTGCCGCAGAGACCGCGGCCGCTTTCCCCAACCCTTTGCCGCAAAGAAGGATTGACATGAAGAAAACCGTTTTCCTTGCCCTAAGTTTCTGTTTTGCTTTGGCCGTTTGCCTCTCCGGCCAAACCGCCCGGGCCGGTGAAAAACTGCCCGGCCTCGCCAATCCGGGGAAACTGGTCGTCGGACTCGACGACACCTTCGCCCCCATGGGCTTCCGCGACCCGGCGGGAAACCTGGTCGGCTTCGACATCGATCTCGCCAAAGCCGTCGGCCAGCAACTCGGCCTCGAAGTGGTCTTCCAGCCGGTGGAATGGTCGGCCAAGGAAATGGAACTGGCGGCACGGAATGTCGACTGCCTCTGGAACGGCATGTCCAGAACCAAGGAACGCGAAGTCAGCATGACCCTCTCCAAAAACTATCTCAACAATAAACTGGTCATCATGACCAATCCGGGCGTAAAAATCGAGAAAATGGAAGATTTGGCCAAGTACCAGGTCGGCACCCAAGCCGCCTCCTCCAGCCTGGAAGTCGTCAAGGCCAGCCCGGTCTTCCCCCTCATCGTGGAGAAACTCCACGAATACGCCACCTATGACGAATGCATCCTCGACATGCAGGCGGGCCGCATCGACGCGATGATTGTCGACGAAGTCCTCGGCCAGTATAAAAACAAGAACCTCGGCACCGCCCTGAAGATCGCCCCGGTCGACTTCGGGGACGATTTGTACGTCATCGGCTTCCGCCGCACCATCCCCGACAACAGCGACAACGAAAAGCTCCGCCAGGCGGTCGAGAACGCCATCCAGGCGGTCATCGACAGCGGCAAAGGCAAGGAAATCAGCGACAAATGGTTCGGGGCGAATTTGCTCCTCAATATGAAATAGGCAAAGGCGATTAGTTACATGAATTTTTCCATGGAATATGTAAGCACCCTCTGGCCCGCGCTCATGCGCGGGCTGGGGGAGACTCTGGCCATTTTCACCCTGACCCTGGTTTTGTCGCTTCCCTTGGGCCTGCCGATTGCCCTGGGAAGCATCTCGCGTTTCTGGCCGATACGTTTTCTCTGCCGAATTTACGTTTGGCTGTTTCGCGGGACGCCCCTGATGCTGCAATTGTTCTTCTTCTATTACGGCCTCGGTATCATGGCGAACAACAGCGGCTGGACCTTCCTTCGCCTGGGACGTTTTCCCGCCGTCATCGTCACCTTTGCCCTGAATTACGCCGCCTATTTCGCGGAAATTTACCGCGCCGGCATTCAATCCATCGACCGTGGCCAATACGAAGCCGCCAAAACCCTCGGCTTCAGCCGCACCCGCACCATGTTCCGGATAATCATCCCCCAAACCATCCGTCGTATCATCCCCCCCATATCCAATGAGACAATCACCCTGGTCAAGGACACCGCCCTGGCGAACGTCATCGCCGTTCCGGAACTCCTGAAAACCGCCAAAGACGCGGCGAACCGGGACACCAATACCACCGCCTACATGCTGGCCGCCGGCTGCTATCTCTGCATCACTTTT
The DNA here is from genome assembly GCA_031548195.1 of Planctomycetota bacterium. GTDB lineage: Bacteria > Planctomycetota > SZUA-567 > SZUA-567 > SZUA-567 > JAJBSZ01. The sequence continues at coordinate 16,596 of JAVBRG010000071.1, forward strand.
ATCCTTACCATAGTCTACCAGAAGCTGGAAAAACGTTTCTCCCGTCACGAACAGGAGGCGGTATGATTATGTACGCCGAACCCAGATCCAATCCGCCGCCCCAAGACGAATATATCGTCACCCTGGAAAACATCCACAAACGCTACGGCGACATATTGGCCCTGAACGGCGTCACCCTGAAGGTGAAGCGGGGGGAACACCTTTCCATCATCGGGTCGTCCGGCTCCGGCAAATCGACCCTGCTCCGCTGTGTCAACCAGCTGGAGCTGATTGACCAGGGCCGCATCACCATCAATGGATCGGTCCTGGCCGAAACGGTCGACGGTCGCATCCGCTACCGGCCGGAAAAGGTGGTCCGCAGCTTAATTCTCCAGACCGCGATGGTGTTCCAGCATTTCAATCTGTTCGGCCACCTGACCTGCCTCGACAATATCACCATCGCCCCCATCGAGAACAAAAAGGAAAACCCGGCCGAAGTCCGCGAACGCGCCATGGATCTCCTCCGCATGGTGGGGCTTGAGAAAAAGGCCCGCGCCTACCCGGGACAATTGTCGGGCGGACAGAAGCAGCGCATCGCCATCGCCCGGGCCCTCGCCATGCGGCCGTCGATACTGCTTTTCGACGAGCCGACCTCGGCCCTGGATCCGGAGATCACCGGCGAAGTTCTTAGGGTCATCCGTGAATTGGCCAGCAAGGGTTATACCATGGTATTGGTGACCCACGAAATGGGTTTCGCCCGCGAGATGGCGGATCGGGTGGTGTTTATGGACAATGGGGTGATTCTGGAGGAAGGCGGGGCGGAGGAGATGTTTGAGAGACCGTCGAGTGAAAGATTGGCGAACTTCTTGAGGTCGGTGCTTTGAAAATGTGAATTAAACCACAGAGGCACAGAGGTCACAGAGAACCGCAACATCGCATTTATTTACGGTACTTTTGTCAAATCACCATTCAAACGGGCGCATCGCAACGCTGTTAAGGTACCCAGTTGCAATGCGCCCATGTCAATCCGCATCCTGTTACCCTGAACACCACCCCACACGTCATTCCGGCGCCATAAACATTGAACCGGGGTGAAGCGTGGCTCGCCGGAATCCAGGCCGATAAACCGTCGCTCGGCGGTTCCACTAAACACCCTATCAGTGCCGGAACTTACACATCCGTAAGACAAGGAGCAAACGGGCGCATCTCAACTCCATTACGTCAATCCGCATCCTGTTACGCCTGACAGCACCCCACACGTCATTCCGGCGCCATAAACAATGAACCGGGGTGAAGCGTAACTCGCCGGAATCCAGGCCGATAAACCGTCGCT
>JAVBRG010000176.1:0-7136 GCA_031548195.1 Planctomycetota bacterium
CGCCACGGCACCAGGAGAAACGCCCCAAAAAGTACGTAAAGGAGTACGGGTGCACCGGCCTCACACGCGTCTAAACCACCCTGTCACGCCAGAACCCACCCCGCACGTCATTCCGGCGCTATAAACATTGAACCGGGGGGAAGCGTAGCTCGCCGGAATCCAGGCCGATAAACCGTCGCTCCGCCGCTCAGTAGTTCCACTAAACACACTATCAGTTTCGGAACTTGCACCTCCGTAAGACAAGGGGCAAACCCCACTGTAGCGATTGTCTACCGGCCTGGATTCCGGCGAGTTACGTTTCCCCCCGGTTCGACGTTCCCGGCGCCGGAATGACGTGCGGGGTGGGTTCTGGCGTGACAGGGTGGTTTAGACGCGTGTGAGGCCGGTGCACCCGTACTCCTTTACGTACTTTTTGGGGCGTTTCTCCTGGTGCCGTGGCGGCGGCGGGCGGCGCTTCGCGCCCACTCCGCCTTTCTTCAAGCGCACCGTGGACGGAAAACTCGTCGCCGCGGCTCCTCGTTGTCCTCTGCGGGGAAGTCCGCGCGATTTGATTCACAGCCGCCGTTTTTGCCGGCCTTTAATTGTTCTTCCTTTTCGCGCGGACGCGAATTTAATCATGCAAGCAGCATTCGAAAGATCACCGGGGATTCTGACGCCCCCTTCAGCCAACGTCTTGGGGAGGGAGGAACTTTTTTCCGGAGAAAAAAAAGTTCCTCCCTCCCCAAACCCCTCCCACTTCAAAAAATCTCACCCGCGCTGGCGCGCCATATGTCATGACCTTCCTTCGAAGTCTGCACACGCCCGGGGTTCAATAAACGCGGCGCTGCCGCATCATGACGACGCGTTTACGCACTCCCGGACGCCTGCCAGCTTAGACAACGACGCACCCCCTCCTCCAAATCCACCCTCGGCTCCCAACCGAAATCCCTACGCGCCCGGTCGACCCTGAACCAATGACTCGTCCCCAATTGCGCCACCAAAAACCGGGTCAAACGCGGATCCTCCTTCTGCCCGACCAACGCCGCATACTTCTCGCACAACCACCCGGCCGCATACGCCACACCATAAGGAACCCGCTTCCTTACCGGCGGCATGCCCGCACCAGTCACCAGCCGATTGATGAAATCCCAACAGTTCACCGGCTCCGGTTCATTGACAAAATAAGCCCGCCCGGAAAGCTTGCCGCCCGGCTCCAAAAGCCGCACCGCCAACACATGCGCATCAGCCACGTTCTCGACATAACTGACGCTAATCCGGTTCCGCCCCGCACCAATAATCCGTAAACTCCCCGCCCGCGCCCGCGCCAACAATTTGGGTATGAGATGATTGTCCCCGGGACCGAAAATCAAATGCGGCCGAATCGCGGCGGCGGCGAAACTATTCCCGGCCGCCGCCAAAACCAGCTTCTCGGCCAAAGCCTTCGTCCCGGCATAAGCCGTCAGGTAGGTATCGGGATAAGGCAGGGTCTCATCGCCCCCGTCAATGCCCTGGCGGCCGTATACCACCGAAGGTGTAGAAGTGTAAAGAAACTTCTTGACGCCGCCGGTGGAAACGGCGGCGTCAAGAAGAGTTTGCGTGGCCAGAAAATTGTTCCGGTAAAAGCTTGCGTAATCACCCCAAATCCCCGGCTGGGCGGCGGTGTGAATTATCGCTTGGCAAGCGGAAACCGCCCGTAGGCACGCGGCGGAATCGGTCAAATCGCCTTGCACACATTCAACGCCTAACGCCTGCAAATCCGGGTAAGGCTTACGGCCGATGACGCGAACTTCTTCACCCGCGTCGAGAAGTTTCCTGACTATATGCCGGCCTAGAAAACCGCCGCCGCCTGTGACAAGTACACAGCCAATCTTGTGATTACTGTCACCCGTTACACTTGTGCAACATGTCTCCATGCCCCGTTCCATTCCATCCACCCCCACACGTCATTCCGGCGAGTTACGCCTCACCCCGGTTCATCGCTTGTGGCGCCGGAATGACGTGTGGAGAGGAGTCAGGCGTAACAGGATGCGGATTGACGCAACGGAATTGAGATGCACCCCTCTACCTATGAATCATGCTGTCCGTCGGGCAAAAATCGTCCGTCAGGAGCGGCACGTCCGAAGTGTCCACCGGCGTCACCAGCTGCCGCTGCACCACCGCGTCCAGGTCGGTGAAGGACAGGTATTTGTTCTTGAGGGAACGGTATTTACGCTCGAAATCGCGGCCGCTCAATTTGGGGAGCGCCTTCTTGGTGGCGATGATGATGATGTTCTCGCCCTGGCCGGAACGGTTCCTGGGGAATACGTAGAGATGTCCGCCGCCGTCCCGATCCGTTCCCCAAACCTTTTCTATGGTTTTGTATACCGACCGGAACAGCCGGCTGTGGTCGATGCCTTCGGCCGGTTTCTCAAAGGAACTGATGACGTTTATGACCATGACGCCGTCGTCGGTCTGCCGATTGCGAATGGTACTGAAGAATTCCTCGGTGATAAGATGCTTCGGAATCCGCCCGCCGCTGGAGTAGGCGTCCATGATGATGTAATCCCACTTCTTGTCCTTGGCCAATTGCTCGACGTACATCCGGCCGTCCTGGACGTGCGAGTGAATCACCGGATCCCCGGAGAAGGGGTAGGCGAACCATTTCTCCGCCAGTTTGAAGACCCAGGGATCGATGTCGACGACGTCGATGGAGCGCGTTTCCCCGGGGTAATTTTCCTTGAACATCCGGGGGCCGACGCCGCCGCCGCAACCGATGACCAGCATGTTCTTGGGGGCGTGCCCGGTCAGGACAATCCCCAAATGCAGGAGGTCGACGTAACCGCAGGCGGTTTTCGCCGGCGGCGCCGGGAGCTGCATTTTATCGTCCAGGACAATCCCCGATTCGATGAGATTATTGAACATCATCAAGCGGGCCGGGAGCTGGTAAGGGTAAATCTGGCTGCGGCCGTTCATGATCTGGATGTAATGGTAAGCCGATTCTTTCGTTTCGAGGAGGCTGTCCATGGCGTAAACCTGGGTCAAGGGCGTTTTCGCGCCGTAATAACCGCCGACGCACGCGATAAGGAGAATGGCGGCGGCTACCTTCCTAAAGGCTCCGCCGCCCTGAAAAAAACAGTACACCGCCACCAGCGCCAATACCACCCCGACCAGGTAGACGATGGCGGAAGTGCCGATGAGTTCGACCAAAACAAACGAGACCAGGAGCGTCCCGACGATGGAACCGAGGGTCGAGACGGCGTAGAGGGAACCGGCGACCGAACCGAGGACCGAGGTCTGGCGGGCGGCGAGCTTGACCGCGAAGGGGCTGGTCATGCCCATGCAGATTGAAGGGAGGGCGAAGAGAATGAGGCAGGCGACGAGGGTGCGGTAACGGACGTCGAGCCCGGTGAACTCGTTCATCCAGGCGCAGAAATGCGGGGCTATGGGGGGGATAATCATGACGAGAATCGCGGCCACCATCAGAACCATGCCAAGCGTTTCGAGGCGGGGCGAACGGTCGGCGTAACGTCCGCCGGCCCAATAGCCGACCGAAAGGGCAAGCATGAACACGCCGATGATGGAGCCCCAGACGTAAATGGTCGAGCCGAAGTGCGGTTCGACCAGACGGGCGCCGGACATTTCCAGCGCCATCAGGGCGGCGCCGGAGAGGAAGGCGACGAGGTACAGGGTTCTCGCGCCGACCGCGTTTTCCGTGGCGGCTCGGCTGTTTCTTGCCGCCGGGGTTATCCTATCGATTGTTTGCGCATCCGGATTCGAGGCGGTCTGGTTTGCCTTGTCCATCGTCGCGCCGGCTTCTTTCCCCACGTTGCTTTCTCCTTGCCATATGGAGTCGTAAATTACCTTATATATCCAAAAAAACAATCGCGTTTGCGGAACATTTCCGCAAACGAGATCGTTTGACAACTTGCTGTTAAAACCTCCAAAACCGCTTACAGCACGCCCAGGAAGCGTAGCACCACCACGATGACGACGATGGTAATTACCAAATAAATCAGCTGTTTTGCAAAGCCCATACCCTCTCCTTTGTGTGGTGGCCTTTTCAAGGCCGGTTTTCGCTTACGCGCTTGGTCCCTCCCGTTCGAATTTCAAGACCCGCCCGGTGGCGGCGTCGATTTTCACGTCAAACAAAAAACCGTCGGATTCGATTTGGAATTTATATTCTATTTTGCCGTTTTCGAGATCGAAATCCATATCCATCTCGGTGATTTGGCCGCCGTTTTCAAAGAGCTTGAGGGCGATTTCGCTGGCGGTCTCGAAGTCCACCGGACCGCTTTTCGGGGGGGTGGCGACCTGGGTGCCGGCAGCGGCTTCACCGGCGCGGGTCGCGGCGGCGAGGGCTAGAGTCAGACAAAGCGAAAGCGCGAGAATGCCGTACACCATCTTCATAATGCTCTGCATCTGTTCTCCAATTACAAAAGGATAAATGAACCGCACCCGGGCTGGTTAGACCCAAAACGAGGTTTGCAACAATAGTATATGTTGATTATATCGGACGCAAGCGAATTAGCCCTGAAGTCGACTTTTCGAAAAAAGCGAACCCGCCGGCGCTCGATTATTTCGAAAGTCCGCCGGTAAAGGCTAGCGAAAAATTTGAAAAATGCCTTGCGAAGAGGTTTTTCGGGTGTATACTAACAAACTACGACCACCCGTGCAGGCGGGTGAGTCTTTTTATGTATTTTTTTTACCAGAGGCAGCGCCATTCCCATGAGTGACCCCAAAGGCACTCCGCTGGGACGAGTCCGCAACATCGGCATCATCGCCCACATCGACGCCGGTAAAACGACCACGTCCGAGCGGATACTATTTTATTCCGGCAAAGAACACCGCATGGGCGAGGTCCATAACGGCACCGCCGTCATGGATTTCATGCAGGATGAGCAAGAACGCGGCATCACCATCTCCTCCGCCGTCACCACCTTTTCCTGGCTTAACCACCAAATAAACCTGATTGACACCCCCGGCCACGTCGACTTCACCGCCGAAGTCGAGCGGAGTTTGCGTGTTCTGGACGGCGCGGTTTGCGTATTCTGCGGCGTCGCCGGCGTCCAGGCCCAGTCGGAGACGGTCTGGCGCCAGGCCGACAAATACGAGGTTCCCCGTATTGCCTTCATTAATAAACTCGACCGCGCCGGCGCCGAACCGGATCACGTGGTCGAGGAAATCCGCGCCAGACTCGGGGCAAACCCCCTGCTGCTGCAAATTCCCGTGGGCCGCGAAGAGAATTTCGCCGGCGTGATCGATTTGATTGACCAGCGCTATCTGACCTTCGACGGCGATCAGGGCGAACAAGTCACAGAACGCCCGGTGCCGGAGGATTTGGCCGAAGACGTCGAGGTGCTGTCCCTGGACATCATGGAGAAAGCCGCCGACGCTTCGGAGGAGCTGACCGCGAAATTCCTCGAAGCCGGCTGTCTGACCCCCGACGAAATCCGCGCCGGACTCCGCCAGCTGACGCTCGAACGCCGCATCGTGCCGGTCCTCTGCGGCACCAGTTTGAAAAACAAGGGCGTACAGCCGCTCCTGGACGCCGTGGTGCATTACCTCCCCAGCCCCAAGGACATCCCCGCCGTAAAGGGCCATCTGCCCGGCCAGCCCGAAACGGTCATCGAATGCCAGTCCATCAAGAAAGAGAAGGCGGTCGCGCTCGTTTTCAAAATCACCGACGATGCGCACGGCCCCCTCACCTTTGTGCGGGTCTACGCCGGGGAGATTTCCGAAGGCATGCGCATGGTGGTGGCCGCGAACGGCAGGAAGGAACGCATCGCCCGGATTTGGCGGATTCACGCGAACCACCGCGAACAATTGAAAAGCATCGGTCCCGGCGAAATAGTCGGCATTTCCGGTTTGAAATTCGCCGCCACCGGCGACACCCTCTGCGACGAAGCGCGCCTGGTGGAATTGGAGCCGCCCAAATTTCCCTCGACGGTCATTTCGGTGGCGGTCGAGCCGAAATCGAACGACGACCGCGACAAACTCATGGAAGTCATCGCCCGCCTCGAACGCGAAGACCCCACCTTCACCCACAAATTCGACAATGAAACGGGGCAACTCATCCTCTCCGGCATGGGCGAATTGCACCTGGAGGTGCTCACCACCCGCATCATCCGCGATTACAAGGTGCCGGTGAACACCGGGTCCCCCCGGGTGTCGTACCGCGAAGGGGTCGGCAAGGCGGCGCACGGGGTGGGGACTTTCGATCAGGTCATCGCGAACAAGGGGAATTACGCCGAGGTCGAGGTTTCGGTCGCGGCTTTGCCTGAGGCATTGGTGCCGGTCGCCGGGGTGAATCTGCAGGAAGAGCTTTATCCCAAGAACATTCTGGCCGCCCTGAAGAACGCGGTCCGCGATTCCTTCCAGTCGGGTCCTTTGGGCGGCTATCAGGTGATTTACTCCCAGGCGACGGTGGAGCGTCTCCTCAGCCGCGAGGGCGAACTCACGGAAGTGGCGGTGACGGCCGCCTGCGAGGCTGCGGTCAGGGACGCCATGCATAAAGGCGGAGTCGTCCTGTTCGAGCCGGTGATGTCCCTGGAAGTGAATGCGCCGGAGGAATTCCTGGGCGGCATCATCCACGACCTGAACGGCCGCCGGGCCGAGATTAACGAAGTGGGGCAAATCGGCAATATGCGTTTCGTCAAGGCGAAGGTGGCCCTGGCCGAAATGTTCGGTTACGCCACGACCGTGCGCGGGCTGTCCGCCGGCCGGGCCGATTATTCGCTGGAACCCTGCGCCTACGCGCCGGTGGCGAAGAACCGCACGGCGGAGATTCTGGGGTATGTGCCGGATTAAACCATAAATTAACCACAGAGACACAGAGGACACAGAGAACCGCAAATTAGTTTACCGTAGAACTCTTTCTAACGAAATACAATATTAGCGGAAAATGGTTTTGCGGATCTCTGCGTCCTCTGTGGTTTTAAAAAGCAATTATTCAGAAATCGTCTTTTTCATTGTCGTCGCCCATCATAAAGAAATGGCAAGCATTCAGGAGAAAAGAAATGGCTAAGGAAAATTTCGTTCGTAAGAAACCCCACATCAACGTCGGCACCATCGGCCACGTCGACCACGGCAAGACCACCCTCACCGCCGCCATCACGGCCGTCTCCGCAGCCAATTTCGGCGGCGGCAAGGTCATCAGCTACGACGAAGTCGCGAAGGCG
>JAVBRG010000004.1:0-44539 GCA_031548195.1 Planctomycetota bacterium
GGTCAACATGTCGGTGACGATGCGGTTCAGGCGGGTGACGGCGGCGATGATTTTTTTGCAGGTCGCCTTTTCCGCGCTGTCGTCGGCGAATTTCCGCCCCAAACTCGAGGCGTACAGTTCAATCCCCCCCAATGGATTGCGGATTTCATGCGCCACTCCGGCCGCCATTTCGCCCAGGGCGGCCAGGCGATCGTGGCGGTTCGCGCGCGCCTCCAGCTCGCGGATTTCCGTGAGTTCCGAGAAAATCTGCACCGCCCCGACGTTGCGCCGCTGACCGTCCTCCGCCTCGTTCCAAATCGGGCTGGCCGAAGCGGAAAAAATCCGCTGCCGGCCTTCCTTGTCCGGCACCCGAATCTCCACCCGCGAAAACGACTTCCCCTCCTGCATGGAGCGCATGAGCATCATGGCGAACTCCCGGCAGGGGCCGGAAAGGAGATCCGTCACGCTCATCCCCTCCCGCCTTGCCGGCAGGGGGCCGCACAAATCGTCCAGCACGTCGGCGGCCGGATTCCAGGCCATGACCCGGCGGGCCAGATCCACGGCGACTATGCCGTCGGCGGAGGATTGGATTACCCCCGAGAGATAATTCTTAAGGGACGAAACCTGGGTGACGGTGGCGGAGAGTTCCAGATTCTTTTGCTGGAGTTCCCCGGACAGCTGCATGACCTGCCGCTGCAGCAGCTCGTGCGAACGCTGCAGTTCGGCGGTGACGTCGGAGTAGGCCTGGATGATTTGCCCCAGCTCCAGCAGTTCCGGAGGCGGGGCGGCCTGATTTATCGCGGGGCGTTGCGCTTCGTTACCGGCGGCGTCGGACATGTTTTCAGCCTTTTTTGTCCGAATAGCGGGGCGTGGCCGGGGGACGATAGCTGGCGGCGCCGCCGTAGGCCTTGTTGAGAATCTTCCCCCGCTGCAGATTGCCGATGTCGATGGACACCTTGTTCTTCTGCTTCTCCAGGTAGGCCCGGGAGACGTCCTCCAGCTTGATGATGGCGTCCAGGGTGTCGCGGATTTTATTCCAGGCGTTCTCCACCAGGGCGTGCTCCGCCTTGCCGGCGCGGTCCCTGAGGCCGCCCTCCCACTGGGTGCGGAACGGTTCCGCCTGTTTGGCCAGTTTTTCGTTCTGGTCCATCAACTTCTGCTTGTCGCCCAGGAGCGAGAGGAGTTCGTCTTCCCTGTTTTCCTCCACCAATTTCTGCTGCAACTGCGATTTCGCCAAAATTTTCGCGCAAACCTCCGCCTGGGCGTTAAGGAATCGCGCGAGCTCCCGGGCGCATTGAGCGGGGTCGAGCGGCAAGGCCATAATGACGTTCTCCTCGGGGAAATATGGGAACAACCCACGAACCGACCATTATAACCAAATCCTCTCCGAATAGAATACCGAAGTTTGGCAAATTGGCGATTCACCCTCTTCAACCACCCCTCACGGCACCTTGTACCCGTCCGCCATATCCTGGAGCCGGCGTTCCGCCATCCCTTTCCAGAATGCCGGGCCGATGTCCAGCATACCGTCCGAACGGGTTTCCGGCGGCAATAAATCCGCGATATTCACCGCCATCCGGTAATGGTTCGAAGCGTCGGCGGGAAATCCCAGGCGGTTCAGGCAGTCGCCCATGTTGAGCATGGCCTGGGTGCCGAAGGGCGCCCCGAAACGATCGTACATGTCCTGCCAAATCCGGTAGGAATCCTGGTAATAGCCCTGCGCCGCCCCGGACGCGCCGCTTGCCGCCGTCCCCGCCGCCGGCCCCGGTCCCGCCGCCGCCACCGCCGCGGACACGGACTCCCGCGCCTTCTCCCCGGCCTTGAAATATTCGTTCGCGAGCAGGAGCATCGAATTCCGTAAAATGTCCCGGAGTTCCACCGGACTGTGGGTCGGACCCTCGTCGTCCCCCAGTCGCGAACGCGGCAGCGGCGAATTCGGCTGCCATACCCCCCCCTCGACCTCCTCGCGAATCACCGCCGAGTTCAATTGGAAACGGTCCAGGGTCGCGTCGAACAGGGCCTGGGCGTAACGCGAACGGTCGCGCATGTTTTCGAGGTGCGCCCGCGCCAGGGCGTTGAGGCCGTCGTCCCCGGTCGCGTCCCCGATGGCTAGAAGGGTGTTTGCGAGCAGATACTCCGTTTCAAAGCGCGAAGCCATGGTGTCGGCGTAGTCCTCCGGTTCGACCCGCACCGAAAGGCCCGGCCCCCCGGCCGTTTGCCCCCTCTTCAGCGGATAACGTTCCAGCGCCTCGACCAGGTTCACCCGCGCCTCCTCGTAGAGCTGGACATACGGCGGGCGAAGCTCCCCCTCGCCGGCCGCCGGGGTCCCGCCCGCGGCCGCCTCCCGCTCCCGCTCCTGTTCCCAGCGTCGGCGGGCCTGTTCCGCAAACAGGTAGCGTAATTTCCCCAGATCGAAAGTGGCCCAGCGCCAGGCGCGGGCGGAGGGATTGATGCCGGGGCTCTGCCGCAGATAATTGAAGGCCTGGAGGGCGGTGTCGATTTGGGGGTCGCCGATCGCGTCCAGGCGCGGCAGGGGCGACGCCTCCCCGCCGAGAAGCTCCGGCTGTTCATGGGTGACGCCCTCGTCCATCAGCATGCGGCCGATATAATACATCGATTTGTAGCGGTCTGGGGTGCGGCGGGGGATGTTCCTACGGAAAGCCCGGAGCGCCTCGGGAATGTTCCCGAGAAACCAGTAGGCGCGGCCCAGGAGGTTCTCCGCCCGCACCACCGACATCGCCGAATCCGATCCCGAACCGGCCGAATGGCCGTAGCGTTCCAGAAAACGCAGCTGGCTCTCCACCGTGCGTTCCAAAAGTCCCGAGCGGAAAAAGGCGTCGCCGGCGGCCAGCAGGGAATCCATCTCACGGGTCGACCCCCGCGCCTTCAGGGACACGTCGAGATAGGCGCGGGCTGCCGTGGCGGTGAGGGACAAAGCTTCCAGGTGGTTCCCCTCCCGCTCGCGGATTTCCGCGAGGCTTTCGTAATTATGGGCCATTTCATAGAGAATTTCGCCGGGGTCCCCCTGGTAGTCGTCCAGGGCCGCCTGGAAGGCGCGGTTCGACTCGTCCAGCATGCGCAGGCGTTCCTCCGGCTCCGGGGCGGCCGCCGCCGCCCGCGACCATTTCCGACCCAGTTCCATGATTATTCCGCGCAGTTCCTCGACATCCACCATCGGCATCGCCGCGAGTTCGGAGCCGGGCGGAAAGGCGGTGTAGCCAAGATTGTTTCTCCCGGCCTTGGGGGAGAGATCGTAGGGCCAGGCTTCCTCGAGAAGAAGGCGGTTACGCCAAACCAGGTCCTCGCGGGTGAGGAGTTCGGCGGGCGGTCCGAGCAGGTAATTGAGATAGGCGTTGCGGTTCAGCGGGGGGAAATCGGCGGGAACGTAAAAATCGCGCCGGCGGAGAATCCCGTTCATCGCCCTGAGAAACCGATTGACGTAATCGTCGTCCAGCCGGCGGCCGCTGGCGGCGTAGCCGGCGATGTCACGCCCTTCCTGGGAGAGGCTGTCCCATACCCGGCGCCAGACGCCGGGTTCTTCCCGATTGGCGGGGTCCCCCAGCCGGATGGCGATTTTCCGCCAGTCCGCGTCCTGCAACTCGAACCACAGCGGGGCGGAATGCACGTAACCGCCGAGAATAAGCATGTCGGCCCGGCGCAGGTCGCCACGATCCAGGGCCAGGCGGGCCAGGCCGATGCGGGCCGCCAGAAGCGTTTCCGGCTGGGACAGGGGATCAATCAGCCGTTCCAGGCGCGCCTCGGCGTCCTTGTTGTTGCCAAGGTTCCAGCTTTCCCGCGCCGCCTGCACGGCCGCCATGTCCCCGGTCAGCGTTCCCCGGCTCACCGCCGCGACCCGATCGAAATAATGCAATGCTTCCGTAAGGTAGCGGCGGCGGCTTTCGCCGGGGGTGACCAGCCTGCCGCCGGCCAGGGCGGACAAGGTTCCCCCGACCACGCTCGGCAGGACCTTGATGCCGGGGAGGATCATTTCCGGTTTGGCCAGGGTGCCGCCGATGGCTTCGGGGAGGGCGAGGGTGCGCCGGGGCAGGGGCTGTCCGGAAAATTCCTCCAGCCAGCCCTTGAAGGTCCGGCCGGCGGCGGCGAGGTCGTCGACGCCGGTGGGTTCCCCGACCTGGGCGAGGCCGGCGAGGCGGGAATTGGCCCGGCCCAGTCCCAGTATGGCGGCGTCGTGATCGGCCTTGGCGGCCGAACTGGAGTCGAGGAGGTTCCGGTAGTAATTCACCGCCGACAGATAGGCGCGCTCCGCTTCGGCGGGATTCGCCTTGCGGTAGACCTCGCCGTCCTGCATGGAGATGTCGGCGAGGCGGCCGACGACAAAGGCGTGGTTGCGGCCCTCCGGGACGGCGGCGAGATAGCGCAGATACCAGCCTTTGGCCAGGTCCAGGAGGCCCAGGCCGTCGTAGGCCTTGGCGAGGAGGAGGTCGAGATCGCGGTAGTCGTCGGGGCCGAGTTCGAAGGCTTGGCGGGGGAGATCCGTCTGGAACATGCCGCCCTGGACGGAACTCCTGACGTCCTCCCGGCGGCGGCTGTCCTCGAGGCGGCGGAGGTCCTCGAGGTCCGGGCGGGCGAGTTCGGGGCGGTTGAGGTAGACCTTGGCCTCGGCGCGGCGGTATTTGATATAGTCGTCGCGGCGTTGGCGACGGAGGGTGACTTCGTCGTTGTCGGGGCTGAGGATTTCCTCGGTCGCGGGGTTATCGCGGTGGCGGCCGCCGAGAAAATTGGCGTCGATATAGCGGGCGAGCTGTTGGGGCGGCACTTCGCGGTGTTCCCAAACCTCGGCGTCGTTGTAGGCGGCTTCGGCGTCGGTCCAGTATTTGTCGGCCATGGCGGGGTTGGCGACGGCAAGAACGCGGTTCGCTTCGCCGAGAAGCAGATGCGGGTTGATGAATTCGGGAAAGTCCCCCAGTTTGTCGCGATAGAACACGAATAGGTTGAGGAAGGAATTCCGGGCCGCCAGGGCTTCGTCGGCGGGGCTGGCGGCGACCAGGGGTAGGTCGGGGTTGATTACCCGGTAGAGGCGGTCGAGGCCGTCGTAGTAAAACGACTCGGCGGGCGGTATCTGCCGCGACTCCGGTTCGGGATAGACCCACCAGGCGTAGGCGGCGAGCATCAAGGCGAGGCCGAGGAACATCAGGGGGTGCCAGTGGATTATCCAGCCGGCCAGCCCGCGCAGGGCGAGGAGGATTTTCCCCGGGCCGGCCGGGACTTTCGCTTTCGCCGGTTCGTCGGCGTCGTCATCGACGGAGGTCCGGGTTTTGCCGGCGTCGGGTTTTTTCGCGGGGGCGTTGGCGGCCTCGGTGAAGGCGGCGGCAAAAATCGACGTGTCGTCCGGATCCGCCGGCATTCTGCCGGCGGCGGGGCTGGCGGAGGCGTTCGCGGCCGCCGAATTGGGGTTTGCCGCCGGCTTGTCCGCGTCGGCCATGCGAGGGGGGCTCCTAGTAATTCGGTATGGGCAAAAAAAACCGTCCAGATTACAATCGTATGGATAATTATTTCCGGTTCAAGACCGGCTTGCGAATGCCGTGGCGCGGGCAGGGGGGTGGGGTAAAACAAGCGGCGGCGCTTTATAGCGGCTTGCTTAGCCGGAGCATAAATGTATTATGGATTTGGGCTTCTCAGCAAGTCGACTGCATGGGTTGAGTTGCCGCTTTTGTTTTATACCTGGACTTTTGCAAAATCACCATTCAAACCGCCGAATGGCGATTTTGTAAAATCAAAAACCCTTGAAATTCGGGCAAAAACGATTTTTGCAAAGTGGCGATTGGCGGTTTAATCGCCACTTTGCAAAAGTTCAGTTATACCGAACGCCTATTGAACACCCACTGAGAGCGGCGCTTTGCCCGTTTTTTTCAAAAGTCCTCCCTGGAGATAATTTGTCCCTCTTGGCGCTTCTCAATCCCTCGCGCGCGTTCCTCGCCATGTCCACCGTTCTGGCGGGATATTGCCTGATCCGCTTTTACGCCTTCACGGCCGGCAATCTGTTGGTCATGCCCTATCTGCTGGTGGCCGGCGCCCTCCTGGGCATGGCCGATTTCGCCTGGGGCGTCATCTTCACCGCCGCCGCCGAACAGGGCGATTCCTCCCGCGAACTCCCTTCCGGCACCCTCTCCACCACCGCCGCCTATCTCATCGCCTCCTTCACCACCCTGGCGGGGCTGATGTGCGCCATGACCGGGGGCTATAACGCCTTTCGCGCCGCCGGGGTGCTGATTCTCCTTACCCTGGTCCGGACCGCCCTGTTCAGGAAAGTCGAGGTGGTGAGCCCGATTTTACGCGGACTCGGCTTCGGCATGCTGTTCGTCATCGGCATGGCCGCCCACCCCTCCTTCATCGAAATGCTCTTCATCGGTGAAACGCGAATCCCCCTGCTTTTCTTCATTTTTTACATGATCGTCGCGGCGGTACTGTCGCAGGTGCGGGACTCCTCCAAACCGCGGGCGGTGCCGTCCACGGAAGAACTGACCAGCGAAACCGCCTCCCGGCTCCTGGAAATGCGCGACGACGCCATCGACGGCCTGGTCGCCTGGTTCGCCGGCGGGGCGGTGGTGCTCCTGCCCCTGTTACTGGCCTGGATCATGCCCTGGCGCTGGTTGTCCTGGACGATAATGATTTTCCTGTCGGCGTCGACCCTGTTCCGGCTGGTGCCGGTCCTGGTGTACCGCACCCGCCGGGACTTGAACCGTTTCGTCGAATCGGTGTTTCGCGGCGGGGCGCTCCTGAACGCCGGGGCGGTGGCGAGTTTGGGCGACTATTACCGCAAGATCGAGATTTACCGGGAGTGGCAGATTCCCATGCCGGGACGGGACGAACTGGCGGCGATAATCGTCATCGCCCTCCTGGCGGCGCCGGCGTGGCTACTACGGAACACCGCTCCGGTGGATGGATAGGAAAGGCTTAAACCATGGTCGATAAAAACAAACGTCCCCAGGCCCGTTCCCAACGCCTCGCCATCGCCAAATCGACCCCTTCCGAATGGTTCGGCTGGGCCGGCGTCGCCGCCATGTTCCTCCTGGTCGCGGTGCGCATCCCCCTGGACAAGGGCGCTTTCTTCTTCCCCCTGCTGTCGTTGGGCGAATGGCTGCTGCTGCCGCTCGGGGCCGCGTCATTGTCCATGGGATTCCTGTCCCTGTCCCGAATCAAGGAAAAAACCCTGCTTCCGCTCTGGCTCTCCGCCATCGTCCCGGCCGTACTCTGGCTGGCCGCCGCCGCCGCCTCCATCGCCATCAACGACGAAGGCCCCGCCGGGGGAGACCTCTTGTTGTCATGGGCGGTCCACCTGATTTTTCCCAGCCTCGCCTTCCTGCCCCTATTGACCATGCGGGTCTGGCGGGACCGCCTGATGTGGGCGCTCACCGCCGGCATAGCCGCGAACGCGGCGCTGATTTTCTGGCAGAGCCGGGCGCTAATCGGCCAGCCGGAAGTGGAACGCCTGGGCTTGGGCGGGTTCCTCATCAATCAGCACGATTACGCCCTGTACATCGCCGCCGCCCTGCCGATTCTCGCGGCTTGGCGCGGGGGGAGGCAGGGGAACGCCTTTGCGACCCCGTTCTGCACGTTTCTCCTGCCGGCTTTGGCGCTGGCGGCCTGCCATTCGCTGGCCGGGCTGGTTGCGGCGGCGGCGGGTCTTTTGGTGGCCTGGGCGGCGTGGCGGAGCTACGCCTGGGTTTTGGGGGTGTTCCTGGCTTTGTTGATTATAGGCTACGGCGGGACGCAGACGGCGGAAAGGGAATTCAAGGAGCGGGGCCTGTTGGCCGCCACCGCCCTGATGGGCCGGGAAAGTTACCAGAAGGCCCTGAACACCTTCCAGGTGCGGCCTTATTTCGGCACCGGGCCGGAATCCTATGTCAGCCACGAGGATCACGAGACGGTCGATTTGCGCCGCGCGAGTCCGTGGTACGCGACGCTCCTGGGCGGGACCGGCCTGGTGGGTTTGGGGATGTGGCTGGTGCTATTGGGCGAACTGGCGGCGCGGACCATGGGCCGCTTCGGCAGGCGCTGTCTGTGGCACGGCGGAGTGCTGGGCGGGGTTATGGGCATCGGGGTGGCCGGGGTGTGGACCGACGCCTTGCCGGAAGGGTCGGGGGCGCTCCTCGGGGTGCTGATCGCCTTGTCGATTCTCGAGGAGCCGGAGGAATTGCCGGCCGGGGTTCAGAAACGCCTGAACCGCCAGCTCCGCGGCGAAACGAAACGGCTGGAGCGGGAAAGCGGGGAGAAGGAAAGGGATACGGATGTGGTGCCCATAGAGCCGACGTAGAAACGGGAGGGGGAGGAATGCCCGATATTTCGCAAATTTGGACCGTTGGTATCGTCGGCCGCGCGGCTAAGCAAAAGAACAAACTGCCTGATGAAATAGTCGAAGCCCTGGAAGCATTGTTTCTCGATTTACGGTACAATGGACCGCAACGGGCCAATTGGCCAAATTTTAGCCGACTTCACAGGAAGAAAAACGAGGAATATTATCACTGTCACTTGAATCGCGGAAAACCTCGTTACGTTGCGGTATGGCGGGTTACAGACAGGGAAATCAGGTTGATGGAGATTCGTTATGTCGGTACACACGAAGGCGCGGACTACCAAAGAATTGACTGAAATCCGGCTCGAGGTGCCGAAGCGGGACGCCGCACGAGTGCGAAAAGCCCTTGACGGCCTCCTGACCCTGGTGGGTCGGGACGCGCGGGTGTTGGACGATTATGAAATTGACGATAATGCGGTTTATTCGTTCGAGGAGGCATTCCCCGATTCCACTCCTGGTCGCCGACTCCGTGGGCTAAGGGCCCGCGAGGGAATCACCCGGAAGGAATTGGCGGAAAAACTCGGCATTCAGCAGCATCAGGTGGCGGACATGGAAAAGGGCACGCGGAAAATCGGACTCGCCATGGCCAAGCGCATCGCCAAAGCTTACGATATCTCACACCAGGTGTTTCTATGAACTTCACACCAGCGACCCGCTGATTATCCCTTCGTCGTACTGTCTTACCGAATCCGCCAGCTGGCCGTAGTAATTGCTTAGGTCAGCCCGGAAACGGTCCAGGGCCAAACGGTCCCGTTCCCGCTGCAAACCCAGCAAATCCAGAAGCAGCATTCCCTCGCGGTCGAAGGCGTAACGCAAATCCGCCGCCCGAGCCCGCACGCCGGCCTGGTCCAGGGCGGTTTGTGCCCGTTGCAGGAATTGCCGCCGCGCTTCCAGGGTCAGTTCGGCCAGGAAAGTCGGGTCGTAGAACAGGAATTCAAACGGGGTCAATCCCGCCATTTCCCGTAAAAACCCGGCTATTTGCGGGCGGCTGTGGCTGGCCAGCACGTCCGGGGCGCGGGTGGCTTCCTGTGCTCTTGGGGTAATGGGGGCGAAGCGGAAACCGGAGCTGTCCGAATACCACAGCATCTGCGGCATGAACACCCCCTCCCCCAAATACCAGCGATCGATGTTAACCGCCATGTTCTCGCGCATTTCCATGGTGATGTTGTCGGCGCGGGAGATGCCGAGGTAATCGTAATAGGCGTTCTCGCGCTGGAGATAGGCGAGGCGCTGGGCTTCGATAATCTGGTCCTGGAGGACGCTGGTGTCGGGGGGGGCGATATAATTTCCGGGCGTTTCGTAGCGGAGGCCGGCGAGGGGATTGTCGCGATCGCTCGGATTGGGGAGATTGCCGGGGATGGGCATCTGGTACCTGGTGAACAAATCCAGCCAGGCGATGTAGCGGGCCAGGGCGGCCCGATTATTGCGGATTTCCAGGGAACGGAGGAATTCCTGCAAGGCGCGGTTCCGGCGGGTCGCATCGGGGTCGAGGGCGAGGACCTGGTCGGCGGCGAGAAAGACCGGAGCCGGGGCGTTGTCCGATGGCTGGCGTTCTGCCCTCAAGCGGATGCTTTCCGACAGGACGGCGACGTCGCCGGGGGAATTTTCGGGGTCCGGGCGCCTGAGTGAACTTTCACCGGCCCGTGAGGTCGCCGTTTCCCGCACCTGTTCCACCGGGGGCGGGGAATAGGGCATATGGGCCTGTTCGGCGGCGTGATTGGGGTAGGCGATATCGTAATAGGGATGTATGCTGGACATGGCGAAGCCTCCTTTGCACTTCACCGCCGGGAAAACTTGCTTCCGCGACGGGGTTTTTCTTATTCCATATATTACTATCCGGCTTACCCTGTCCGCCCTTGGTCATCCTTTCCAAAAAGTCCGCCGATTCGGCGACCGATTTTTACGCCGCCGCGACAATATAAACGATACCCCTGTTTTTTTCCGGTTCGGGCAGACCGGCTTCCCCTGAAAAATATCCGGGAAGAAAGCCCCGGGACGCGGCCGACCGGCGGCTGCCGCGCCGGTTCGGATGTCCGTACCCAATGACGCCGGATTTCTCGAATATGCTTGACATTGTAGGGAATAAAGTTACTACTTAAGGAATACGGGATTGCTTTAATTATTGCTGAAGGTTGTTTTGGCGAAAAATCATTTCCTTGGAGTGATTTTCACTCTAACGGCACGCCCACGCAGCTCTGACCGCCATTTCTAGAAATGAACAATTCGCCCGACCGCCTCCGGCCCATTCAACCGTCTGGAGAGAAAGGAACGCACACCATGATGACCGGTGAACAGTACGTGGAAAGCATTAAAAAGATTAATATGGAAATTTACATGTTCGGCGAGAAGGTCCCTTCCGCCGTCGACAACCCCATTCTCCGCCCCTCCCTGAACTCGGTGAAAGCGACCTTCGATCTCGCCCAGAAACCCGAATACGAAGATCTCATGACCGTGAAATCCCACCTCACCGGGAAAAAGATAAACCGCTTCTGCCACATCCACCAGTCCACGGATGATCTGATAAAGAAGGTGAAGATGCAGCGCCTCTGCGGCCAGAAAACCGCCTCCTGCTTCCAGCGCTGCGTCGGCATGGACGCCTTCAACGCCCTCTGGTCCACCACCTACGAATGCGATGAAAAACACGGCACCAAATACCACCAGCGCTTCAAGGACTACATGATTAAAGTCCAGGACAACGACTGGGTCGTCGACGGCGCCATGACCGACCCCAAGGGCGACCGCGGCCTCGCCCCCTCCCAGCAGAAGGACCCCGATCTCTATCTGCACGTGGTCGAACGCCGCCCGGACGGCGTCGTGGTCCGCGGCGCCAAGGCCCATCAGACCGGCATCACCAATTCCCACGAAGTCATCGTCATGCCCACCATCGCCATGCGCCCGGAAGACAAGGAATACGCCATTTCCTTTGCGGTACCCATGGACACCAAGGGCCTCTACATGATAGTCGGCCGCCAGTCCTGCGACACCCGCAAGCTCGAAGGCACCAAGATGGACGTCGGCAACTGCGAATACGGCGGGGTCGAGGCCCTGACCGTGTTCGACAACGTCTTTGTCCCGAACGAACGCATCTTCCTGGACGGCGAGGTCGATTACTCCGGCATGTTGGTCGAACGCTTCGCCGGCTACCACCGCCAGTCCTACGGCGGCTGCAAGGTCGGCGTCGGCGACGTCCTGATTGGGGCGGCCGCCCTCGCCGCCGACATGAACGGCGCCCAGAAGGCCTCGCACGTCAAGGACAAGCTGATTGAGATGACCCACCTCAACGAAACGCTCTACTCCTGCGGCATCGCCTGCTCCTGCGAAGGCAAGAAAACCTCGTCGGGGAATTATCTCATCAATCTGCTGCTGGCCAACGTCTGCAAGCAGAACATCACCCGCTTCCCCTACGAAATCACCCGGCTGGCCGAGGACATCGCCGGCGGCCTGATGGTTACCGCCCCCTCGGAAAAGGATTTCCGCCACCCGAAGCTTGGCCCGGTCATCGAGAAGTATCTGAAGGGCGTGGACTCGGTCTCGACGGAAGACCGGCTCAAGGTGTTGCGCCTGGTCGAGAACCTCACCCTCGGGACGGCGGCCGTCGGCTACCGCACCGAATCGATGCACGGCGCCGGCTCCCCCCAGGCGCAGCGGATCATGATTGCCCGGCAGGGGAATATCGAGGCGAAGAAGCAGCTGGCGAAGGATATCGCCAAGATAAAATAGGCGCTTAGGCTCGCAAGCGTTTCGACAAGAACAAATATCCGGCGGATTTGGGCGGCGCATATTGCAAAATATGCGCCGCCGTTATTGCCCGGGCTTTTGCCCGGCATAAGGTGACGGAATCCTGAACAAAAAGGAATCGCCATGTTGATAGCGGTGAAATATTGCGGCGGCTGCAATCCCTATTACGATCGGGTGGCGGCGGTGGAGGAACTCCGGCGGGAATTCCCCGGTGCGGAATTCACCGGCACGGAGGCATGGGAAGAGGGGGGGGAGGCAGGAGCGGAAGAGAAGGACAACGCCCTGCCGGAACGTCCGGCTAATCCGGAGCGTCCGGCCAAGCCGGAACGTCCGGCCAAGCCGGACTTGGTCCTGGTGGTGTGCGGCTGCCAGGCGGTTTGCGCCGAACACCGGCACCTCGAGGGGAAGGGCGGGAAAATAATAACGGCGAGCGCCGGCGATTTCGTCAAAGTCCGGGACAAACTCCGCGCGTTTCCGTCCTCGGGCGGTTGAAAACGGGCGCATCTCAACCCTGTTACGTCAAGTAGACGTTCGGTATACCCTGGCCCCCCCCCGCACGTCATTCCGGCGCCAAAAACATTGAACCGGGGGGAAGCGTAACTCGCCGGAATCCAGGCCGATAAACCGCCGCTCGGCGGTTCCACCAAACACCCTGTCAGTCTACACAAACTTGAGATGCGCCTGTTGAGAACAGCCAAACCGGCCACGAAAAACGCCGGAGACTTTGCCACGCCGGATAACGCGGTTGACGAACAGGATGAAAAATACGAAAATACCGAAAAGTTCATTCCGAAGTATGGAAAGCGGTGCGTGAACCGCCACCCCGGGAAAGATTGGATTCGGCTTATGTTGCGCGCCTATAACGCCTTTACCCACGAAGCGCACCAGGCACAACGCGCCGCCCGGGACATTCTGGCCCAGGTCGAAACATTCCCCCTGGAGGAAAACAGTCTCGGCCTGGTCGTGTGCGAACAGATTTTCATAGAAAACGGCACCCTTGCCGCCCTCACCGCCCTGCTCCCCTTCCCCTGTGTCGGCATCAACACCACCCATTCCGGCGTCCAAGGCGCGGCCGACGTGCACCTCCTGTCCCTGATGGTCCTGACTGCGGACGACATATTCTTCGAAACGGCCGTCTCCGAATCCATCACCGACCTCGCCCGGGAAAACCCGGCAAATCCCTTTCGTAATATCCGCCTGGGCGCCCCCCCCGCCCTGATTCTCGCCTTCGCCCCAATGCTTTTCGAGTACGGCATCGACGAAAAAACCTTCCTCGGCATGCTGCGGGAAACGACCGGGGACATCCCCGTCTTCGGTTCGCTGGCCGTGAATTATTTCGACGGAGATTACGTCGGCTCCCGGGTCATCCACAACCGCCAGACCTACCGCGACCGCTCCGTCCTGGTCCTCATCCGCGGCCCCCTCGAACCGCGTTTCGCCCTCGGCTCCATCCCCCCGGGCTGCGTCATCGAGCAGGAGGCGGTCATCACCAAAGCCCGGAACGCCACCCTCATGGAAATCAACAACCGCCCGGTTCTCGAGTTCCTGAGGGAACACGGGCTGTTTTTCGGCGAAAAACTCACCGGCGCCCACGCTTATCCCTTCAGCATCGACCCCGGCCACGGCAAGCCGGCCTTCAACACCACCAGCTACGGCATGACCCCCGAGGGTTATCTCCTCTGCGGCAAAATCCTGCCCGTCGGCGGCGTCGTCTCCCTGATCGCCCAGGATTTCGGCTCGGTGATGAAAACCGCGAACGAAGTGGTCCGCGCCGTCAAGGACTCCGGCCCCGCCCGGGCGGTTCTGATGTTTTCCTGCCACGGGCGTTCCCTCAATCTCGGCTTCGAGGACATGGCGGAACTCGAACTGGTGCAGGACTCCTTTCCCGGCGCCCCCCCCTTCATAATCGCTTACTCCGGCGGGGAAATTTTCCCGGTGGAGGACAAAGCGGGCCAGCGGGTGAGCAAGCTCCTGACCCACACCCTTATCGCCTGCGTTTTATGAACGGGCTTTCTGGCCATTCTCTACAGCCCCCCCAAACGGACCAGGTATGGATGACGAGAACGATCGCCTCCTGCAACTCCCCCAGGACCTCGCCCGCTCCGCCATGGAGCGGGACGAAGCGGTGCGGGAAAGAAACCTCTACGCCCAGGAAGTGAAAAAGCTGCAAAACCTCATCCTCAAGGCCAAAGCCTCCTCCACCGCCGCCTCCACCCTCACCGCCCTCCTGTCTCGGGAAAAGTCGAAGCAGGAAAAGTATCTCGGCCTCCTGCTGCAATATTGCTCCGACATGATTCTTATTCTCGATCGCGACGGCAAACTCGTCTACTGCACGGAGATGTTCCTGAAAAACGCCGGCATCCCCGGCTTCGGCCTCGTCAACGGCCGCAGCCTGCGGGAGGTTCTCCAATCCTTCGACCCCAGTGAGAACGAGAACGTCCACGCCGTCGTCGACGCCGCCTTGGCGGAAAAATGCGAAAAGCGCCTGGACATCCGCACCCACATCCACGGCAGCGATTCGAGCCGCAACATTTCCCTCGCCATCACCCCCATGCACGACGAAAAAGGCGAACCCGAGGGCGTGGTCATAGTCGGGCACGACATGACCGAAATCAAAAACGCCAAGGAGCAGGCCGAAGAGGCCAATCGGGCCAAAAGCATTTTCCTCGCCACCATGAGCCACGAAATCCGCACCCCGATGAACGCCGTCCTCGGCATGTCCGAACTCGCCCTCAGGGAAAACCCCCCGGACGGCATCCGCGACAAAATCCTCTCCATCCGCCAAGCCGGGGACAGCCTCCTCACCATCATCAACGACATTCTCGACTTCTCGAAAATCGAATCCGGCTGCATCGAGCTGGCCCACACCCCCTACCGCCTCTCCTCAATCCTCTGCGACCTCATCGGCATCATCCGTCCCCGCAGCCTCGAATCGGCGGCGGTCTTCACCGTGAACGTCGACAGCCGCCTGCCGGGCCAACTCGTCGGCGACGAGGTCCGCCTCCGGCAAATCCTCCTGAACCTGCTCTCGAACGCCTTCAAGTACACCCACGCCGGTTCAATATCCCTGAACGTCACCGGGAAAGTCGGCGACGACGCCGCCGCCATCCTCTCCTTCTCGGTCGTGGACACCGGCATCGGCATCAGGCAGGAGAGCATGAAACACCTTTTCACCAATTTCGCCCGCCTCGACAATACCGCCAACAAGGGGATAGAAGGCACCGGCCTGGGGTTGGCCATCGCCAGGAACCTCGCCAATCTCATGGGGGGCGACATCCGGGTGGAAAGCGTCTACGGCGAAGGCAGCACCTTCACCGCCACCCTTCCCCAGCGTTTCGCCGGTCCCGAATGCTTCGCCAAAGTCGACAACGCCTCCCGGAAATCGGTCGTCGTCTTCGACCCCTGCCAAACCAACCTGGACTCCATCCGGCGGGAACTGGAAAACCTCTCCGTCCCGGTCGAGACCGCCGCCGATCCCGCGGCTTTCCGCGCCATCCTGTCCCGGGGCGGCGCCTTCACCCACCTTCTGGTCGAGGCGGCCCAGGTCCGCGCGGCCCGGGTGGTTCTCGCCGACCATCCCTCCCGGGCCCGCTTCATCGTCATGTCCCGCACCGGCCACGCCGGTGGACACAGCGGCAATCATCTCGAACTTCCCTGCTATTCCCTCCCCCTCTCGGACCTCCTGAACGAAGTCCGCGACACCCGCACCGATTACCGCGAGCGGATTCTGGAGGCGCGCTTCACCGCGCCGGAGGCGCGGGTCCTCCTCGTCGACGACATCGTCACCAACATCCGGGTCGCCGAAGGGCTCTTGGCGCCCTACGACTTCCAGATTGACTCCTGCACCAGCGGCGAAATGGCCGTGGAGCACGTGCGCCAGAACGCCTACGATTTGATCTTCATGGACCACATGATGCCGGGCATGGACGGAGTTGAGGCCGCCAAAGCCATTCGCGCCCTGGGGGACCCCGAACGCTGCGTGGTCCCGATTATCGCCCTCACCGCCAACGCCATGTCCGGCACCAAGGAGATGTTCCTCGAAAACGGCCTGGACGGTTATCTGGCGAAACCGATTGAACTCGACAAACTCAACGATGTGGTGGAGAAATGGATTCCCGTGGAAAAGCGCCGGGAGAGGAATCCATCCGGCCAGGCCCGGCCGGCCAACAAGAAGGCCGAGACCTCGACCTCGCTCCCGGTCATCACGACCATCGAAGGTTTGGAGACGGCCCTGGGAGTGCGGGCTTTTCGCGGAGCCGAGGTCTATTTCGGACGGATCCTCAAGAGTTACGCGGGGAGCGTGCCGCATGTACTGGCGAAAATGGGGGAGGCGTACCGGGAAGGACTGGACAACGGCGAAACGCTCCGCCGCTACACCATTGCCGTTCACGGCCTGAAGGGCAGTTCCTACAGCGTCTTCGCCAATGCCCTGGGCCGGAAGGCGGAGGAGCTGGAGAAGGCGGCCCTGGCCGGGGACAGGGCCTTCATCGGCGAGCATCACGGCGAGTTCGTGGCGGCGGCGGAGAAGCTGATTGGGGAGATATCCCGGCATCTGGCGAGGCTGGAGAAGTCCGGGGAGGGGAAGGAACTTCCCCGCCGGGGGGATTTGGACCGGGAGGGCCTCAAAGCCCTCCGCCAGGCGTGCATGGATTACGACGCGCAGATTGTGGAGGAGCGTCTGGACGAATTGGGCCAATGCGAATACGAGGGCGAGGCGCGGGAATTATTGGAGTGGCTGCGGGAACAGGCGGCGCGGTTCGGGTATGACCTGATGCGGGAAAGGCTGGAGGGGATATTGCATATTGGCGCCGAAGTTTCGCGAAGCGGTGATTGAACCGGCAAAAAAGAAAACACCGGCAACAGAAAAACCCTTGAAATACGTGCAATCTAGGAGAAAACGATGAAAACAGTCGCAGTAGAGGAATTGACCCAGGAGGCGTTCCGTCCTTTCGGCGCCTTCGCCAATATGTTGAACCCGGACCTGGAGCACCTGGGCGAGAGTCCGGTGAAGTTTTACCGCGACATGGTCCCCCTGGCGATTCAGCATCCGCGTTCCATGCCGACTTTCTCGGTCTGCCGGGTCGAGAAGCGCCCCCTGGTTGTGGACGTCACGGAAATGCACACCTACACGGCGGAAGGAAACCTGCCCCTGGACGCGGACGCCCTCATTCACGTGGCGGTGGCGACCCCGAACGGGGTTTGTCCCAAGGACCGGATTCGCGTGTTCCGCGTGCCTCGCGGGACCTTCTTCACCATCAACGCCGGGGTCTGGCACCATGCGCCGTTCGCTCTCGGGGCCGAGGTCCTGAACATGCTGGTGGTCCTGCCGGAACGCACCTACGCGAACGACTGCGTGGTGGTGGAATTGAAGAAGGAGGAACACGTCCACATCAAGATGTAGGGGCCGCGTCCGGCATGCGCCCCCTCTTATCCCCACCCCCGAAAGGAGTCAAGCCAATGGCGTACCGCATGATTCTGAACCAGACCTCGTATTTCGGCGCCGGGTCCATATCGGTTATCGCCGAGGAAATCCGCCGGCGCGGCTTCAAGAAGGCGCTTCTCGTCACCGACAAGGATTTGGTCAAGTACCACGTCGCGAAAAAAGTCACGGACATCCTCGACCGGGAAAACCTCCCCTACGCCGTTTTCGACGAAGTCATCCCCAATCCCTCCATCGGGACGGTCAAGGCCGGCCTCGAAGCGTTCACCAAAGCCGGGGCGGATTACCTCATAGCGGTGGGCGGAGGTTCCCCCCAGGACACTGCCAAAGCCGTCGGCATCATCATCAACAATCCGGAATTCTCCGACGTCCGGTCGCTCGAGGGTGTCGCCCCCACCAAAAAGCCGGCCGTTCCCATCATCGCCGTTCCCACCACCGCCGGCACCGCCGCCGAGGTGACGATCAACTACGTCATCACCGACGTCGAGAAAAAGCGCAAATTCGTCTGCGTCGACCCCCACGACATTCCCGTTCTCTCCATCATCGATTCCGACATGATGGCCTCGATGCCGAAGGGGCTGAAGGCGGCGACCGGCGTGGACGCCCTGACCCACGCGATTGAAGGCTACATCACCAGGGGCGCCTGGGAATTGTCGGACCTGTTCCACCTGAAGGCGATCGAAATCATCGCCCGGTCGCTCCGCGACTCGGTGGCCGGCGGCAAGAGCGGTTCGGAAGGGATGGCCCTGGGCCAGTATGTGGCGGGAATGGGTTTCTCGAACGTAGGCCTGGGTTTGGTGCACGGGATGGCGCATCCCCTGGGCGCGTTTTACGGTACGCCGCACGGAGTCGCGAACGCGGTGTTATTGCCGGAGGTGATGGCGTACAATGCCGATTACACCGGCGAGAAGTACCGTGACATCGCCTTGGCGATGGGGGTGGGGGAGGCGGGGGGGGCATCGTTGGCCGAGGCGCGGCGGATGGCGGTGGAGGCGGTGAAGAAGCTGAACGCCGACGTGGGGATTCCGGCGCGGCTCCGCGACATCGGGGTTAAGGAGCAGGACATCGACGCCTTGTCCGAATCGGCGTTGGCGGACGTTTGCACGGGCGGCAATCCCCGCGAGACGAACTTGGCCGACATCAGGAAGTTGTACCGGGCGATTCTGTGAAAAATTTCCCCAGGCGCCAGTTAAACGATTAATCCTGCAAGGCCGGGTTCGCGGAAGCGGTTTTCCGCAAATACGGTCTTGCAGGTTTTTTTTTGGTTGCATCCCCTTACGGCGATATCCAAGTTTTTTTTTGGAGACTTCCGGGGGAATCGAGGTATACTAACACGATATTTGTACTTTAACATGGTTCGAACCCCGCGTCACCACGCTGTATTTTAACGTTGCCTTCGACAAAGCCAGGGTAATTTGGCATCCGGCTCGACGGGCATATTTATACCTATCCGCCGGCCAAAGGAGCGTCCTAATGTCGGTCACCGCCAGCATTCGTGAACAATTTAAACTCCGCCAGGGCATTCTCCGCCTAGTCCCCAATTGGATTCCCCGCGCCTTCAACCGTCCCGGGAGGCGTCTACGCCTGCATCCGGACGACCTGTTTTTCCTCGGGACCAATCGCGGCGCCATCAAGGAGCGCTGGTTCTGTTCCATCGTTCCCGCCCTGAACGGACCGCTGGCCCCGCCGGAGGAAGGTTTGTCGAAGGTCGAATTTTCCCCGAAATACGCGGAAAACAAAGTATATTTCAAGGAGGTCATGGAAACGCTCGGGGCCGACCTCATTGGCGAAGAACTGCAAAGGAAATACGGCGCCTGGCCGATGTTCTGCAAATTCTTCGATTACGACGCCCCGCTCTTCCACCATCTGCATCTATCGAACGCCGACGCGAAGAAAATCGGCAAATTCGGTAAACCGGAAGCTTATTTTTTCCCGGTGCAGATGAACAACGTCATGGGTTCTTTCCCTCTCACCTATTTCGGTTACGATCCGGATGTCACGAAAGAGGAGGTGAAGCGCCGGGTGCTTGCTTTTGAAGCCGGCGACAACCGGATTACCGAATTATCCCGCGCCTACCGTATTGAACTCGGCACCGGCTGGTATACGCCGCCGGGGGTGGTGCATGCGCCGGGGTCGTGTTTGACTTATGAGCCGCAGTGGAATTCGGATGTGGCGGCGGTTTTCGAGAATTCGGTGCAGGGCGAGATTTACAATTACGACCAGCTGGTATCGTCATTGCCCGACAACGAGAAGCGTTCCATTGATGCGATTATGGGGATGATGGATTGGGAGAAGAATGTCGATCCGCATTACCGGAAGAAGTATTGGTTGCCGCCGCTTCCCATTGACACCGGGACGAGTGCTTACCGGGAGAGCTGGATTACTTACCGGAACGAGTATTTTGCCGCGAAGGAGACGGTGGTTCCGGCGGGTGGGACGGCTTTGATCAGGGATCAGGCGGCGTATGGTTGTATTATTGTGCAGGGGCATGGGGTGTTTGGGTCGTATGAGGATGCGGAGGCGCCGCAGTTGTTGCGTTGTCGTCAGCTTTCGGGGGACGAGTATTTTGTCAGTGAGGATGCGGCTCGGGCTGGGGTGAGGGTGGTGAACAGGAGTATGCATGAGGATATGGTGATTCTCAGGCATTTTGGTCCGAACGCCGGTCATCCGACAGAGTGACGTCCTTTCATTTCCGCTTGGCGCCAACTGGTCCAGCGGAATCGCTGGTTGCGGGGGTCGCATTTTCGGCGATTTTGAATTTGTTTAGCAAATTCGAAATCGTCGAAAATGCCCGGGGGGGCGCAACCAGCCCCCTATGAAACGCGGTTAATAAAAAGTCCCCGCGTGGTTAAGCGGTTATGAAACGCGGTTATAGGCCGCGTTAAATGGATCCACATTTACCATTCGCGACAAACCCATCGAAAACAAGTTAACGCGGCCCAACCTTTTTGAGCAAACAGCGCCAAAGGCGCGCCTTTGCGTCCGGGCGGCCAAAGAGGTATCGCATTCAGGCCGGGCCGCCCCATACGCCACGAATTCAAAAGGGGGGTCTGGGGGGCGAAGCCCTCCCAGAACGGTGATTCAATGACAACGATAAAGCAAATCACCAAGGCAAAAGCAATGGCACTTCTCAGGAGACCCCATGGCTAAACTTTTCGGCAAAAACCTCAGCCGCGCCGACCTGCTCCGCCGCATCGGCAATGTCAATCAAATCGGCGGCATTCGTGAATACACCTATAATTCCGGCCGCGCCGCCGGCACCCGGGCCATAGAAATAAACACCGGGGTCCTTTCCCTGGAAATCATGGTGGACCGCTGCCTGGACATTTCCCACGGCAGTTATCTGGGGATTCCCTTCGGCTATTTCTCGAAATCCGGCATCCGCCATCCCGCCTATTATTCGAAAATCGACCCGACCGGTTTCCAGGACAATTTCTACGCCGGGGTTCTTTCCACTTGCGGCCTGCATAATATCGGCCCCGCCAGCCACGCCGAAGGCCGCGACTACCAGCTGCACGGCATTGCCGGGAACATTCCGGCGGAAAAGATTTCGGTGAAGGAAACGTGGGACGGCGACGACCTGATCTTTTCGGTGGAAGGTGAAATCCACCACAGTTCGTTTTACCAGGAAGACCTGATAATTCACCGCCGCATCAGCGCCCGGCTGGGGGATTCCTTCTGCCGGATTGACGATCGGGTGGAAAACCTCGACTTCGCCCCTTCGACCTGCCTGATGCTGTACCACGCCCAGTTCGGCTTTCCCTTCCTTTCTGAAAATACCAAACTCCTCACCTCGCCGGTGGAAAAATCCGTGGCTCGCCCGGGCGTTCCCGAGGCGGAAACGGCCCGCTGCGGCGTCTTCGCCCCGCCGAAGGACGGCCAGGAGGAATACTGTTTTTACCATACCCTGAAGCCCGGCGCCGACGGTCTCGCCGGCGCGGCCCTGTTCAATCCGGATTTGGGCGAGGACGGCCTGGGGGTGTTTGTCAAGTACGATACGAAGACGCTTCCCCGGATGGTGCAGTGGAAAATGCTGCGTTCGCGGGAATATGTCTGCGGCCTCGAACCGACCTCGGCGAGTTTGGAAAACCGTTCGGCGGAGGAATTGGCGGCCTTGGCCTTGCGGCCTTTGGAAAAACGCGAATTCCATTTGCAGATTGGGGTGTTGCCGGGCGAGGCGGCGCTAAAGAAGCATTTGGCGTAACCGCTCGTGTATCGTCCCTTAAATTCCTTTGTTTATAACTGAACTTTTGCAAAGTGGCGATTAAACCGCCAATCGCCACTTTGCAAAAATCGTTTTTGCCCGAATTTCAAGGGTTTTTGATTTTACAAAATCGCCATTCGGCGGTTTGAATGGTGATTTTGCAAAAGTCCAGTTTATAAGATATATTTCAAAAAAAATGTTCACGGCGCCTGAACGCGGGTACAACCCGGAATTGAAAGCGCTGCCGATCGCGAGGGCAAAGCTTTTGCGGTACATATTGGCGGTACCCGTTCGGAAGCCCGGTTGCACGGGGTCCGGAGGGCTTTTTGAGGCGCGCAAGTGCAATTTAACCGGTCACGGGGAACGGCGGGTGGTGAGGCCTCCTATTGTCGCGCCGGGGTTGCCCTGACCAGGCGGCTCCAACAAATTCACCCTCCGGGCTTCGGTAAGGATCCGCCGGACTTCCGCCCCTTTTTACTTTTAAGGAGCGGGGTCGGTTATTCAAAGTAATAATCCCGCCACGAACCGCGTTCGGTATAACCAGGGGATCGCAGAAATGGACGACTCAATCATTGTACAAATGGAACACATCAACAAATCCTTCCCCGGCGTGAAAGCCCTGGACGACGTGTCGTTCGAACTGCGTTCCGGCGAAGTCATGGCGCTACTCGGGGAAAACGGGGCCGGGAAATCGACCCTGATGAAAATCCTCGACGGGGTCTATATCCGCGACTCCGGCACGGTGCGGATTTTCGGCAAGGATATCGAGGAGATGTCCCCGAAAATCGCCCAGTCCCTGGGGGTCGCGATGATTCACCAGGAACTGAACATGTGCACGCAACTGTCGGTTGCGGAAAACATCTTCCTCGGGCGGGAAATCGTCTCCGGGGGGGGCGTCCTGTCCGACCGGGAAATGCGGCGGCAGTCCAGGGAAGTGCTGCAACGGCTCAACATGGACATCGACCCGAATACGATAGTCGGCGACATGCCGGTGTCGAAGCAGCAGATGGTGGAAATCGCCAAGGCGCTTTCGGCGAACGCGCGGATACTCATCATGGATGAACCCACTTCGGCCCTCACCGCCAAGGAAATCGAGGATCTGTTCGCGATTATCCACAAGCTCCGCTCCGAGGGCTGCGGCATAGTTTACATTTCGCACCGGCTGGAGGAACTCCAGCACATCGTCGACCGGGTGACGATTATGCGGGACGGCAAATTCATCACCCGCACCCGTTTTGCCGACACCGACATGGACACGATTATCGCCAACATGGTCGGTCGGGAAATCAAGGAAAAGTTCCCCCACATCGAGACGCCCCGGGGCGACAAAATTTTCGAGGTCAGAAACCTCAATGCCGGCCGCATGGTCCGGGACATCAACCTGGAATTGTACGCCGGGGAAATCGTCGGCTTGGCCGGCCTCATGGGCGCGGGGCGGACCGAAATCACCCGGGCGATTTTCGGGGTCGACCCGAAGACCTCCGGGGAAATCATCCTGGAAGGAAAACCGATCGCAATCAGGAACCCCCATGACGCCATCCGGGCGGGAATCGTCCTGGCGCCGGAGGACCGGAAAAAGGACGGCCTCTGCACCAAATTGTCGATTCGGGAAAACATCGCCCTGCCGAACCTCGATCTCTTGTGCGGTCCGGCCGGCTTTGTCTATCCCGGACGGGAACACGAGATGGTGGAAAGGACGGTAAGGAATTTGACCGTCAAATTGTCCAGCCCCGAGACCGACGCCGGGAACCTCTCCGGCGGCAATCAACAGAAGGTGGTGGTCGGGAAATGGCTGGCCCGCGACAGCAAGGTGGTGATTTTCGACGAGCCGACCCGGGGCATCGACGTGGCGGCTAAGGTGGAGATTTACCACCTGATGAACGATTTGAAAAAACGCGGCATCGGGGTCATGTTCGTGTCGTCGGAAATGCCGGAGGTGCTGGGAATGGCCGACCGGATTGTGGTGGTCTGCGACGGCAGGGTCACGGGAGAATTCAAGGCCGGGGAAGCGACCCAGGAAAAAGTCCTGGAAGCGGCGATGCGCTTTGAAAACAAATCGGAGAGGAGAGCGGTGTGAACCCACTGAAACGATTGTTCGCCATTCGCGGCATGGGGCAGGTGATTAGCGTCACCATCGGTCTGGTCATTCTTTGCGCCGTGTTCAGCTATTTGAATCCGCTGTTCATGTCGGAACGGAATTTGCAGAATCTGTCACGGCAGATCGTCCCCATTCTCCTGGTCGGGATCAGCCAGTCCTACGTCCTCATCACCGGAAACATCGACCTGTCGATTGGCTCGGTGGTCGGCATGTCCACCATGATTTCCGCCACCCTGATGACAAAACACTGGGATCCGTGGCTCGCCTCCCTAATCACAATCGTTTGCTGCCTGGTCATCGGTTTTCTGAACGGCGTCCTGGTCGCGAAATGCAAACTCCCCCCCTTCATCGCCACCCTGGGCACGATGACGATAGCCCGCGGCATCGCCCAAATCGCCAATAATAATTATAATACCGACTCCATCGGCGAAGCCGCCGAAACGTTCCGCAACGTCTTTTATTACGGAAAACTCGCCGGCATCTACAGCCCGGTCTGGATCGCGGTGGTCCTCTGGATAATCTTCAATTTCATCCTCAGCTGGACCCGGACCGGCCGGCACGTCTACGCCGTGGGCTCGAACATCGAAGCGAGCCGCCTCTCGGGCGTGAACGTGGCCGGGACCGTCATCACCGCCTATCTAATCAGCTCCTTCTGCGCCTGCGTGGTCGGCCTCATCACCACCGCCGCCAGCGGCAACGGGGCGATGGACGCCGGCAACATGTACGAAATGTACGCCGTGGCGGCGTCGGTAATCGGCGGCGTCTCGACCTTGGGCGGCCAGGGGATTCTCCTCGGCACCGTCATCGGCGCGGCCATTTGGGGCGTTCTCCAGAACGGCCTCCAGTTCGCCGGCGCGCCGGTAGCCATCCGGAACATCGTCATCGGCGCCATCGTGGTCTTCTCGGTACTCATGGATATCGTCATCCGTTCGGGACGGTTCAAAAAATAAGGCCGTGTTAGAAATTTATCCATCGTTTTGGCGAGCGGTTTTCTTTTTTAGGAAAAAAAGGAGAGTTGCAATGAAGCGTATTATGACCGCGGTAGTCTGCTGCACCCTGGCGTTTGTCCTGGCCGCCGGCCTCGCCTCCGCCGGCGAAAAGAAACGCGTCTTCCTCATCACCATGGACATGATGGACCAGCACTGGGCCAACGTGGACAAAGGCGCCAAGGAAGCCAACGCCGCTCTCGGCAACGCCATCAACTACACCTGGATGGCCCCCGACACCAAGGACGACAACAAGCAAATCGAAGTCATCAACAACACCGTCGCCGCCGGCGCCGACGCGATTCTCCTCGCCGCCAATGGTCCCGACGCCGTCACCTCCGCCCTGCGCGAAGCCGCCGGCGCGGGCGTGAAAATCATCTACGTCGACTCCCCGGCGAACTTCCCCGCCGTCTGCACCATCGCCACCGACAACAAGCAGGCCGGCAACACCGCCGGCAAGGAACTCCTGAAGGCCCTGAAGGCGAAAGGCATCAGTTCCGGCAAAATCGGCATCGTCAACGTCAATGCCGCCACCGCCTCCACCGTCGCCCGCGAAGCCGGCTTCCGCGAAGCCCTCGCCGGCTCCGGCTACGACATCCTCGCCACCCAGTACGGCGAAGGCGACGCCGCGAAATCGCGCGACATCGCCGCCAATTACATCGTCCAGGGCTGCGTCGGCATCTTCGGCTGCAACGAAGGCGGCACGGTCGGCACCGGCAATGCGATTAAGGAAGATGGCAATCGGGTTATCGGCGTCGGCTTCGACAATTCCGACACCATCCGCACCCTGATCCGCGACGGCTCCCTCCTCTGCGCCATGGTCCAGAACCCGGACAAGATGGGCTACATGGGCCTGATGGCCGCGAACGAAGTTCTCGGCGCCGGCTACAACGGCCCGAAGCAGGTCGACACCGGCGTCACCGTCATGACCAAGGACAAGCTGTAAAGTTCGCATGTTTCACCAGGGTAGACCAGGCATGAACAAGGGGGAAGGGCCAACGCGGCCCTTCCCCCTCTTTTGGCTATCCCGTTCGCATAACGTCAGTTACATGATAGTTCGCGAAACGTTTCCAGCATGTGAATTCCATTCTGATAACGCTCCGCGGGGTCCTCCAGTAGCGCCCGGTCTATCCGTGCCGTCAAGCCGGCGGGCAGGTCCGGCCTGAGGCGGGAAAGCGGCGTCAAGTCGAACGACAGAACCGCCGACATGCCGTCTTTCCCGGGACTGAGATTGTAAGGCGAACGACCGGTCAGCATCTCGTAGAAAGTGGCGCCCAGGGAAAAAACGTCGGCGGTGGATTGAACGTGCTTGAAGTCGATAAGCTGCTCGGGAGGTATGCAGGTGAGGGTACCCGCCACCGTGCCCGTCATGGTGAAATTGGACAGACCGGCCTCCACGAAACATTTGGCCAGGCCGAAGTCGGTTAATTTGGCGGTTTCTCCGCGTTCGCCTCCAAAGAGCACATTCGCCGGCTTGAGATCGCGATGCACGAAATTGCGCGCATGCGCGAAGGCGAGACCGGTCAGGAGATGGATCATGTAGGGCAGGGCCTGGTCCGGCGCTAGAGGGCCTGAGGCGGCGATTCTGTCCGCCAGGCTGCCGTGGGGAAGGTATTCCATGACCAGGTACAACAAGCCGTCGTGATGGCCGTCATCGGTGCAGGAGACAATGTTCTCATGGAACAGGGAACGGGCGATGGAAATTTCACGCCGGAATCTCTGCAGGTTCTTGTCGTTAAACATCTGATCGGGATGCAGGACCTTGATGGCGACCTCTGCGCCGTCCTTGTCTTCGGCAAGGTAGACCGTCCCCATGCCGCCAATGCCCAGGGTGCGCGACAGGCTGTAGCCGGGGATGCGAGGCGGATGGTTGTTCGCGGCGGTCAGGCCGGCCAGCATGCCGTGGATGGCGGCAGGCACGCCCGAGGCGGAAAAAGGCGACGCGGCGGAGGTGGCCTGGGTCGGTAGGGCGCGGGGAATAATCAAGGTGGCCGCCTGCAGGTCGACAGCCGGGAGCGAGTCCCCGCCGCCGGCCGCCGCCGGGGTCCGGGTGTCGGCCCGGACCTGGAATTCGACCACCGTTTTCCCCACCCGAATGCGATCGCCCGGGCGTAGCGCGATGGGTTGCACCATGCCCGCGGCATCGCGTTTGCCGTTCTTGCCGCCGTACAGGACTTCGTTCACCCGAATGCCATTTCGCGAACCGAGATCGTGCAGGCGGGCGTTCGGGGGGGACACCTCTATGAAGTAATGCTTGCGGCTGACCACGGGGTCGTCACCGATGCAGCAATGCGCCGCCGGATCGCGGCCGAAGAGAAAAGTGGCGGGCTTGTCGAAGTCGTAGGTTTTGCCGAGAGGGGCGCCGCCTTGTTCGAAAAGCACGAGTTGAACCGACATGGGTCTCCTCCTATTCCAGCGGCGGACCGACCACCAGGCGGACGCCGACCATGGCGCTGCGATTGTCCCAGAAAATATTGTTGCGGGCGGCGGAGCGGGCAAAGAGGAAGTCGCTTTCCATGCTACCGCCGCGCACCACGTGGCAGGCCTGTTCCGGTTCTCCCGGCCGCCACCAAGGGTTGGCCGAGGGCAGGCGGCGGTACGCTTCGGAATCGTATTCGTCGGCGGTCAGTTCATAGGCATTGCCGACGAGATCCCGGAGGTTCCAGGCATTGGCCTCGAGGGTTCCCACGGCGTGGGGAAGCGCATCCGAATTGTACACCAGCCAGCCGGCCCTTAGAGCGTCCCCGTTGTCGTCGCCTGAATGGAAACGCGAGGGGGTGCCGGCCCGGGCGGCGTATTCCCACTCCGCCTCGGTGGGAAGGCGGAGGACGTACCCGGTCGGAGCCAGGCCGGCCAGGGCGGGAAGGAGCTTGTCCCGCACATCCTTTGGCGACAGGCCGGTCGCGGGCAAATCCGCCTCCTCCGGCGGGACCGGAAGGGTGCGCCAGCGCCAGGGTTCAACCGACTCCTCGCCGGCGCTGACCAGCTTCAGGAGCCGCTCCTCCACGAATTCGCCTTCGTTCTCGACCGGCACCAGTGAACGCCACTCGGCGCGGGTGAGCTCGTTGACCGCCATGAGGTACGGCTTCCCGATGGAAACGGGATGCAGGTATTCGTCGGTACGCCGGCCCTTCTCCTTCACCGGGCTCCCCATGATGAACTCCCCGGGCGGGATCAAACTGAAGGGCACGGACCTCCCGCCCGGCAGTTTGATGCTGATTCCCGGCGCCGCCATGCCGATTGCCGCCGCCGCTCCGGCTTGCTTGCGAACCGCTTCGTCCCGGGTCAAGGCCCATTTGGAACTGTCCTCGAGCTGTCCGGCCCGGGCCAGTTCCTCGATGCGGCGTGCCGTTTCCGCCTCGGCGAGTTTCCGTTTCCCCTCTTCCTCCCGCTGCCGTTCAACTGCGGCAAGCTTGGCTTGCTGTTCCGCCAGGGCCTTCTCGTTCGCCGCCTTTTCATTGGCGAGGGCTTCCTCGGCAATCCTCCGTTGCCTTTCGGATTCAAGCCGGGCATTATTGGCGATCTGTTCCTGCGCCACCGCCTTGTCGCGTTCCTGCCCGGCGCGCCGATACTGCCGTTGCACCATGAAGGTGGCGGTCGCGAGCACCAAGATAATCGCGGCGGTAAGCCCGATGGCGATCCGCCACAGGCGACGGATGCGCTCCGCCCGCGCCTCGTTCTCCGTCTTGTCGTGCTTCGCCTTGTCGCTTAGGGCCGTCGCCTCCGGGTCGCCGGCGAGCGGCAGGACGGCGCCGAGAGCGAGGTCGAAGTCGCCCCGGCCGTGCGCTCTACCCGCCAGGGCCAGGCGGGCGGCGCGTTCTCCCCTGCTGGCGCTGGCGTTGTCCGGCCAGAGGGCTAGAGCCTCGGAATAGCCGAAAATAGCCTGGTTGAGCTTGTCGTAGCCGTCATCCGGGTTCGCGAGGGCGGACTCGATGTTCCTGTCGGCCCGTTCCGCCAGCGTCACGCTCTCCTGATGCCGGAGATACTGGCGAAGGGCCTGCTGAAAATCCTGCACCGTCCGGTAACGGTCCTCAATCTGCGTGGACATGGCTTTCCTGGCTATATCGACGAGTTCTCCGCCGCGATCGCAGGGTTCAATCGCGTTATTGGCGGCGGAGGCGATGCAGGTGTAGAGATTGTCCCCGGCGTGGGGAAGGACGCCGGTCGCCAGTTCGTAGAGAATGGCGCCGAGAAGGTAGATGTCGGAGGCGGGGCCGATTTGTTCGGTATCGGCGCGAGCCATTTCCGGCGCCATGTAAGCCGGGGTTCCGGCACGGCCGGCGGGAATGCGGGTGCCGTCCGCCAGGGGACGGTAGGGAAGGGAAATCCCCCAGTCCATGACCAGCACTTCGCCGAAATCCCCGAGCATCACGTTTTCCGGCTTGAGGTCCCGATGCACCACCCCGCGATCGTGGGCGAAGGCCACGGCGTCGGCGACGCGGAGGAGGATGTCAAGATTTTCCGCCTCGCTCTTTTCCCGCATCACGGATGACCAGGCGCGGCCTTTCACCTCCTTCATGGCGTAGAACACGCCTGCGTCGGGGGTGACGCCGAGTTCATGGATGGGGATGATGTTGGGATGATCGAGGGCGCCGGTGAGGACGGCTTCGGCGATGAACTTGTTCTTGACCCGGTCGGAGGCGACGTTCTCGGGACGAATGAATTTAACCGCGACGTTCCGGTTGAGGCTGGTCTGCCGCGCCCTAAAGACCGCGCCCATGCCGCCGACGCCGATGGCTTCGGTCAGGACGTAGTCGCCGATTTGCGAGGGGACGGCCGATGCGGACACGGTGCCGGGGCGGAGGGTGACGCTGGCCTCGGCGGTGCGCCGGGCCTCGGCGTCCGCCACGTGGATGGTTACGCCGTGTCCGCCGGGCAGACTGGAGCGATCGGAAAAAGCGCCCCATTCCCTCCGCATGGCGCCGGGGGTGAACGAGTCGCCCGCGCCGGCAAAACCTCCGCCCGGCGCGGCGTCCCCGATTATGGTGGAGATGCTGGACGGTTCTTCTCCATCCCGCTTCGCGAACGCTTCGTCCTTCCCCTCGACCATGGTTCTGTAAATATCCACGAACCCTGTCCCACTGTAGACGCTGGCGAAGACGAGCGCCGGTTCATCCTCGTCCACCGTCCTGGCCAGCCGGTCTTGACCGGGCGCGAAGTCCTCCTCGTCCAGCGTCGCGGCGAGTTCGCCGGCGCCGGGCGGCTCATCCTCGTCAAGAGTGTCCGCGATGACCGGGATGCCGCCGGATCCGGGCTGGGTTCCCGTCGTCCCTCTGGCAGGCGGGGGGGAGCCAGGCGGTCCGGGGTCCGCCGCTTCTTCCTCCAGGGTCTCGGCGCCGGCATGGGCCGGGAGCCGCTTGCCGGCCGCTTCCAGGCGGATCGTGGCTGCGCCGGCGTCAACCCCCGGCTCGGGGTCGTCGATGGTTTCGTCCAAGGCGTCGGGGGGTGGTTTGCCGGCCGCCGGGACCATCCTGAATGTGAAGCCGTCTTCGGGGCCGCTGTCGGGATTTCTCGATTGTGGCATGGTCCGCCTGTCCCTCGTCAATTGGCCCTGGTGTCGTAAGACACTTCCACCTCCGGCGGTTCCGTCGGCTGGTGCACGGTGGAATACATGCCGGTATCCAATCCGTATGGAGAGGTCTTCGCCGTGTATTCCAGCCCGAAACTGGTGGGAACGCCGGACAGATCCTCCGTCTGGTTCGACTCGACCAGCTCCTTGAACACGGCCAGCAATTGCGGGTCGAAATGGCTGCCTTTGCCGTTTTCCATGATCGCCCACGCTTCGGCGGGGTCCATGGCCTGGCGGTAGGAACGGGTGGTGGTGAGGGCGTCCCAAACGTCGGCGATGGCGAGTATTCTGGCGGAACGGGGAATGGCGGAGCCGGACAGGGCGTCGGGATAGCCTGTGCCGTCCAGGCGTTCATGGTGTCCCCGCACCGCCTCGATGACCGCCGGAAGGGAGACGATGCGCCCGAGCTTCGGCATGCCGCCGAGAATTTCCGCCCCGATGCCCGGGTGCCTCTTGATAACCTCGTACTCGGCGTCCGTGAGGCGGCCGGGTTTGGTGAGTATGTTGTCCCGCACGCCGATTTTCCCGATGTCGTGCATGAGGCCGCCGAGTTCGAGGGCGTCCCGGTCGCCCTGTTCGATGCCGGCGCGGTCGGCAAGCTGGAGCGCCAGGAGCATGACCCGGCTGGTGTGTCCCCGGGTGTAGGTGTCCTTGGCTTCCAGGGAGCGCACCATCGCCTGCATGGCGCCGACGAACAGCTTCTGCAGGTCCGCGACCAGCCAGGCCCGTTCCAGGGCGACCCCGGTCTGGTGGGCTATGGCGGAGAGGAGGAAAAGCTGGTCCTCGGTAAGGATCCGGGCCTGGGTGGTCGTATCGGCGTACAGGGCGCCGAAAGCCTTGTTTTCGTCTCCCAGGGGAACGCAGAGAATGCTCCGGATGCCGCCGACCATGATGGAAAGTCCGTTCTTGAAACGTTCGTCCGCCATGGCGTCGCGGATGAGGAGGCTTTCGTTGTTCTTGAGGACATCTTCTACCACGGTGAGGCTGATTTGGAAATCGGGGTCGTCCTGTTCCGCTCCCGTCTGGGGTCGGGCCTGGGATCTGGCGATTCGGGGCCGGCCGCCGCCGCGTTCCCGCAGCACCACCGCGGCGCGGTTGGTGCGGGTGAGGAGCAGGGCGGCTTCGAGCGAAGCGGCCAGAACCTGATCGGTGGAACGGAGACGGCGCAGCTTCTCGGCCAGGCCGCATACGGCGTTCAGGCTGGCATTATCCCGCTCGGACCGGGCGGCCGGTTGATCCGCGCCGGTGGCGTTGTACATGGTTTTGCTGGGGGTGAAGCGTTTGCGGACCGCATCCATGAGGTCGGTCTTGAATTCCATCGACAGGCTGGCTAGTCCGGTTTGGTGCGGCGGCTGGATGGTCTGCATGGCCTCGGGGGTTTGAGGTTGGGCCGGAGCGGCTTTGGGGTTGACCACGCGGTAGACGAATTCGACATGGCCGCACTGTACCCGTTCGCCTCCGGTCAGGAGTTGCCCCGACGCCGGCGTGCCGTTGACGAAGGTGCCGTTCGCCGAACCCAAATCCGCGATCCGGCAGTTGCCGTCTTCGGTCGGTTCGAAACGGCAGTGGTGGCGGGAAACGGAAGCGTCCGGGATATGCAGATCCGTCCCTTCGAAGCGGCCAAGCGTGCGGGGGGCGCCTGGCAGGATGCGGAAGGAGCTTCCCATCAGGGGTCCGGAAATGCAGGACAGTTCGCCCAACAGCGGGTAGTGCTTGGGGTCGTTCATTGGCGCCTCGTTTCATAATACCAATGGCGAAACAATATCCGGACGCCTCCCGACGGGATGGCGTCCGCGTACAATACCAGTCATGGAGTAATTATAAACGCTCAAAACGAGCATTGCAACATGCCGTGCCAATAACCACGCTTGTCGTCCTCGGGATTGCCGGTATCGTGAAGCCGCCAGGCGTAGTCGGCGTGCAGGCTGACGCGATCGGCGAAGTTCATGCGGATTCCCAGGCCCGCTCCCGACAGAGTCTTGGCGTTGAATTCGCCGACGTCCAGCGGTGTACGGTTGCGCACCTGCCCCCAGTCCCAGAAGCCGGCCAGGCGTGCGGTAAGGGGATGCGGCCGCGCTTTCCCCTCAGCGTCGACCAGCTGCGGGAGGGGCAGGGCCGGGGAGAGAAGTTCCATGGATACCGCCGCGCCGCTGTCGCCCGCGAGTTCGCTGTCGCGATAACCGCGCACCGACCGCCCGCCGCCCAGGTAGATGCGCGCCGGGTCCGGCAGGCGCACATTGGTGTACTGCCCCCAGAAGCGGTTGTTCGCGCTGAATCCGAACGGCAGAACCCAGTCGCGCCGGAAATCCCAGCGGAAAACCAGCCAGCGGCTGCCGGTGGCGTAGCGGGCCCGGTTGTAACTCTCGCCGTCGCTGCGCCAGCCCACCCACGAACCGGGGCTGAACGCCGTTTCGGCCCACAGGGAGGTCGTCCCGAAGCGGTCGGGGCGGCGGAGACGGTAGGATAGGGACAGCGGGGTCATGTCGAAGCCATAATCGTGATACAGTTCGCCGTCGAAACGCTTTTCCAATACCGAACGCCGCCAATCGATGCCAAAGGTCAATTCCTGGGTAAAGCGGGCGAAAGCGGGCAGCGGGATGGTGTAGGCCAGGCCGGCCAGATAATCGCGGGAATGCTGGCGGAAGTGTTCCTCGGGGGAAGCGACCGAATCCGCCCACAAGCCGGTGAAGTTGAGGTAATGCCCCCACGGGAGGGAGGATTGGTAGCTGATGCTGGCCGAAGTGAGGTGCGACAAGCTGCTGTCGGTCGAATATTGGGCGGTGACGATGTCTTCGGTCCGCCACGGCGCGACGGCGCTGAAGCCGGTGAAATAGCGGCCCCGCCCCATATTCCGGCTATTGGTCATTTCGTAGCCGCCGAAAACCCGCCAGGGCCGCATTTCCGTGGCTTTCAGCACCAGGCGCGAAGTGCCGGGGATCTTGCCCGGAGTCAATGCCGGAGCCACCTTGCGGAAGGGGTGCTGGCTGATGATGGAGATGGGACGCTCCAGATTGGGCAGATTCACGGGGCTGCCAATTTCCCGGCGGAAGGGCCGGCGGAGGCGTTCCGGCTTGGTCCAACGCGTTCCCTCGACGTCCACGCCCTCGAACGGGACCGGCATGACCACCAGCCGCAGCGTTCCGGCCGACAGCTCCTGTTCGGGCGCGAACACTCTGGCAAGCGACCAGCCGCCGCTGCGCAGTACCTCGGCGGCGGCGGCGGTGACCGCGTCCAGCCGCCTCCAGGTCAGGGGTTTGGCGAGAATATCCGCCGCCGCCTTGGCCAGGGGGGATTGCGCATCCGCCAAAGGCGCGTCCAATTCCGGAACGCGGTTGACCAGGCCGGTGAACTTTTCCGGCGGCGGAGCGGCATCGGCGTCCGGCGCCACCGGTCCAGTGCGGCCAGCCTTCCCGCGGCCGGGCTTTTCGCGGCCGGCTTTCCCCTTCTCGGACGGTTCCCCCTTGTCGCCTTCCTTGGGCGGGAAAAAGAACTCGAAGCGGAGGCCAACGACCTGCTTCAGTAACACTTGATCCGGGTTCTTCTCCTGCTTCTTTTCATCCGGCGGCACCGGCTCGGGGAGAGGCGGCGCCGGAGCGTCCGTCTCCACACTGGGCGGCAGCAGGGGCGTAATGTCGAGCGCTTCGGCCCGGGCTGTGGCCAACAACAGCGCCGCCCCGACGGCCAGAACGGCAAAACCACAGCGCCTGAACCTGGGAAGGTTCCAGTCACTCGGGCAGGATGATTTGCTATCCGAAAATCGGCTCATAGATCTTTTCTTTGCGGATTCGCCAGTTGCGGCAAAGCTGTTTCGACTCCTAACCGTTAATACTTAATGATGACATTTGCGATGGATAAATACCGGGTGTTGCCTTACAATATAAAATATCGGCATAATACTTCCTGAAGCGGATAACATTTACCGGGTTATACGATTCTAATTGATACTACGGATGGCATTTTGGCGGCATCATCAAGGTTATCCGGCAATTGCCTTTACGATTGGGATTGACATGCTTAAGCCAATAACGGTCAAATTTTCACTTGTTTGGCGTTTAACCTTACTATTGACGCTTCCTTTTGCCTTGGCGATAGCCGGCGAAGGTTCGGGAACGCCCACGGTTATACACGGCGGCGCCAGCGTTTCCCGTTCCGGCAACGACCTGACGGTCAACACCGCCGGACGCAGCACCATCATCCAGTGGGATCGCTTCAACGTCCCCGGCGGCAGCACCACCCGCTTCAATCAACCCGACGTCCACAGCGCCACCCTGAACCGGGTCTATGGCGAAATGCCCAGCCGCATCGACGGGACCCTGTCCTCCAATGGGCAAGTCTACCTCGTCAATCCCCGGGGCGTGACGGTGGGGGCAGAGGGTGTGGTGCGGGCCGACGGCGGCTTTGTGGCTTCCAGCTACGATATTTCCGACTCCGACTTCCTGGGCGGCGGCCAGTCCGGCCGGTATTACTATTCCCCCCCCGGCGGGTCGGGTGAGGTGGTGAACCAGGGGTACGTGGAATCGGCGAACGGCGACGTGTTCCTCATCGGCACCCGGGTGACCAATTCGGGGGTGGTGTCGGCGCCTTACGGCACGGCGGGTTTCGCCGCCGCCGGCGACGGAGCGGTGGTCATCCATCCGGTCGGAAACGCCAAGGGCCGGATGGAGGTGATTGCCGGCCACTCCAGCTTCGGCGGCACCGGCGTGGACAATTCCGGCCTGGTGCAGGCGGCCCAGGCGGAATTGCGTTCGCACGGCGACGCCTATCGCCTGGCCGTCAACAACACCGGAGTGGTGGAGGCGCGGGGCGTGTCCACCACTCCGACCGGCCGGGTGTTCCTGACCGGCAGCGGCGCCGGCGGCGACGCGGCCGGGGAGGTGGTGAATTACGGCACGGTGCGGGCGCTGTCGGCGGACGGTTCCGGGGGTTACGCGGCGGTGACCGGGGAGAGGGTGACGCTGGCGGCGGGGTCGGTGGTGGATGTGTCGGCGGAATACGGTTCCGGCGGCACTGCCCTAATCGGCGGCGAGTTTCAGGGCGGGAAGAACCTGACCGGGTCGGAACTGGAATGGGCGCTTCCTTCGGCCGGCTATGTGGTGGTGGAGGAAGGCGCGGCGGTGCGGGCGGACGCAGCCGGTTACGGGGACGGCGGCACGGCCATTTTGTGGGCGGATGACCGGACGGAATTTCACGGCGCCGTCTCGGCGCGCGGCGGCGAATCGGGCGGGGACGGCGGTTTCGCGGAAGTGTCGGGGAAGCGGGAGCTGGCTTTCGCCGGCACCGCCGACCTCGGCGCGGCCAAGGGCCAAACCGGCAGCCTGCTCCTCGACCCGACGAACTTCACCATCGACGACGGCTTTAGTGGAACCGTCAACTCCGGCATGACAGCCATGGATTTGGTGAATGCTCTGCAAACCGCGAATGTCATAATTTCGA
Organism: Planctomycetota bacterium; assembly: GCA_031548195.1. Lineage (GTDB taxonomy): Bacteria > Planctomycetota > SZUA-567 > SZUA-567 > SZUA-567 > JAJBSZ01. The sequence continues at coordinate 35,762 of JAVBRG010000004.1, forward strand.
CCGACCCAAACGGATTGGATCGCGGCGACATCACCGTGACCAGCGCGGTGTTGTGGAACAGCGGAAATTCCCTCATGCTTCTGGCCCACGGAGACATCCTGGTGCACGAGAGCATCATCAGCGACAACCACGGTCAAATCGCCCTGGTTGCCGGTTGGGACGGCGTGCCCGGCACTTTGTCGGCGGGGCCGGATACCATCTCGCCCTTTCCCAGTTTGACCGCCATCGGATACGGTGAGAATGGCGGGTCGGTAACGCTGTCCGCAAGTTCGAACAACCGTTTGCGAGTGGGCAGCATCGGCGGCTCCACTTCGGTATACGGCTACAACGTGAATGTTCTGGGCAGTGACACCTATTCGGGTGGGAGCGCACACATAGGCGGCATTGTGTTCGACATGGGGGGCGATATTACCGTACGCGCCAAAAGCGACGTGAATGTGACCGGCGGCGTGGCTAGTTCGGCATATGCCCAAATAGGCTACCTTTTCAGTTATGTTGGGCCAAACAGCGGAAATATCGACGTGCAGGCCGGCCGCGATGTGAATGTGATCGCCGGCGCCGATGCCGTTTCATTCGCGAAAATCGGTCACATATTCGACTACGGCGGAACGACCGGCGGTAGTATTGTGGTGAACGCCAATCGTGACGTGACAGTGATTGGCGGCGGTGAGTTCTTGTCATACGCGGAAATCGGCCACCGCTACGCCCATTCGCCAGCGACGGACTTGAGTCATTCGCCGATTTCTGTGCTGGCCAACGGCGATTTGACCTTGATTGGCGGAAGCGTCGCCGATTCCTCCGCGGCCATTGGCCACATATCGGAGGACGGCGGCAATGGTCAATTCAAAATTAGCGGCTCCCCGATACTGGTCCGCGCTAACAACATAGACATGCAAATAGGTTCGGGAGCCAACGCCTTCAGCTTGATTGGTCACGGCGGATATATGTTTGAGGACCTGGGCGCCTCCATCTCCGACTCCAACATCGAGGTGATCGCCACCGGCAAACTGACCATGTCGGCCGGAAACACCATTCCCGTTTCGGGAGTGTCGTTCGTTCAGATCGGCCACGGCGGCCACCTTGAATACACCTCCGCCACTCTGGCGGTCGACAATTCAAACCTCCTGGTTTCGACCGGCGGCGACTTGTCGCTGGAGGGCAACCACGGCCTGGCGCAAAAAACCGTGCTGGTGGGGCATGGCGCCACCTCCGGCGGCGGCACATCCGCGGTGACGGCGCCCCCGGGCAACAACGGCAATATGCTCCTGGACATCTCCTCCGGCAGCCTGAAGCTGATTGACGCCGCCGGGACCGATCCCGCCAAGGTCGTCATCGCCCACGCCGGCAGCGGAAATTTCACCCTTCTAGTCAATGACGCCGCCGCCGCGAATCCGCTAAACCTGGACCACTTTTCCCTGGCCAACACCGGCGCCACCAGCATCGCCTCGCGAAACAACCTCCACCTGACCGCTTCACCCGGCGGTTCCACCTATGCCGGCCAAGGTTTCGCCGGCGACCTTGCTTTGCTGTCGAACTGGAACGCCGCCTCCCACACACCGGGCACCGATATATCACCATGGGGCGCCCAAATCAACCGCACCGGCACCGGCGTGCTGAACCTCGCCGCACCCATAAAAACCGCCGCGGGGAAGGACATCGTCATGCGGGGCGTGAACATGACAATCGCCCAAACCGTGACCGGCGGCGGCAAAATCGGCGTCGACGCCGCCGGGACCGTAACCATCAATTCCAGCGGACGGCTCACCGCCGCCGCCGCCGGGGACGCCCTCCTCCTGGTCGCCGGCAAGCTGGTGAACAACAACGCCTCCACCGCTCCAGAAAGCGCCGCCCTGGCGGTCACCGGAGGCGGCCGTTGGCTGGTGTCCCTGACCGGAACCGACGCGGCCTCCAGCATTTTGGGTGGCCTTGGTCCTACCGGCTGGCAGGAGTCCTACCAGACCATTTCCATGACCCCAAGCGGTTTTTCCGTCCCGAACGGACTCGACAGCGGCAACGGCATCCTCTTTGCCGGCGCCGCCCCGAACCCTGTCAACCCCGATAACCCCGATAACCCCGATAACCCTGACAACCCTGACAACCCTGACAACCCTATCAGCCCCGGCGACGACAATTACGATAACGGCTTCATCAATGACACAACCTTGCCGCCGGGGCACCTGGCGACTGGCGACCTGCCATTCGGCTTCCCCCCGGATGTGGACCTTGACCTCGGCGGCCCTCCGGAGTTGTCGGGCCAGTCCGGCGCGGCGGATGCTTCCGACACCCTGGGTGGTGGCGGCGACCCGATTTATTCGGACACGCAGGGAACAACGCCGGCCGGAGGGGATGACGCCGGCCAAGACTCCGGCACGGACTTCGCCGACAGAAGCCCGGGCTCCGGGGCCGACGTCGTGGACAGCGAGCCGGGCTCCGACACGGAGGTGGCCGCTGCCGATTCCGGTACAGGCAGGGCCGACGCCGACAGCGGTACCGATTCCGGCTCCGACAGTGCCGACAGCGGCGGTGATTCCGGGGCGATTGCCGCCGATTCCGGAAACGGCTCCGCCGCCGGCGTGACCGACACCGCCGGCGGTTCGGGTCCGGACAACCTCGACGCCGGCGAATCCGCGCTGGCGCCGGGAGTTCCGTCCTCCGTCCACGCCGACGCCGGGGATGATATCGCCGGCGGCGACGCCTTTCAGGCGATGGGCCTCGCCGACTCGCGGTTCCTGGGCGACATTCTTGCCGATTCCGGCTTTGCCTCGCCTGACGAGGCGCGGGACGTTTTCCTTTCCATAGCCGGTCAATTGAACAACGACAATCCGGACCTCGCCGCCGCCGCCCGGGTGGCGGTCGGGACGTTCGAATGGTTGCGGGCGACGGAACGGCTGATGCACGCCCTGGATGAGGAAATCGCCTCCCTGCCGCCGGAACAGGCCGATGTTCTGCGCCAATACCGGGCGGAAATGCTGGCGCTAATCCGGGCTCGGGCGGTGGTGGCGATGCGGCATCTACAGCGCATTGCAGGCTACGTCAAGAGTATAGCCGCCCGACCGGATTTGGACGGCATGGCCATCACCGCGGTCAACGCCATGGCCAACGCCATTAACGACATCTCGGACACCATCTGGCTGGCCTTGGCCCGGACCAACGAGGCCATAGGCATAATGCGCGTGGTAACGGCCGAAAATCGCGGCATCACCCTGGCGGAGTTGAAGGCCGAGGTCGGGAAAAAGGATGGCGAATTGAAAGGGAAGGTGGAAATGGCCAATCGCCGTCGCGACGGGATATTCCAGGAGACCGCGGCCAAGAAATTCCAGGGCGGCGCCAGCATGTCGGACCTGGATGGAATAGCGCGGTGAATGCAGCTCCCCAGGCAAAATGCTTACGGATGCGCTTATGGCAAGGGGCCGGGAGCCGACGCACCGGTGGGCCTGAACCGCGGCCCGAAACCTTGACCGGCCCGGCGAAGGCCCGGAAATTCGGGCGTAAACGGTTATGGGGCGGCTCCCACTTCGCCGCCGGTGATTTGCCTGGGCGGCAAAACGGAAATGGCGCGGGCGATTTCGCCTATCACGGCGTTAATGCCATGTTGTTCATTGGGGGTGAGGAAGGTGGCGGGGGTGATGCTGATACGCTTTACGTAGGACCTTTCTTCGGACCGGGCAATCTTCGAGACCGGGTCGTCCCGCATGCAAAGCGCGATGATGGAACCGGCGGGGGGCTCTTTTGCGGAGGCAGCGGTGTCACGGTCCGGCCGGCGCTGGAGCCGGCGCCAATTCCGTTCCCTGACCACGGCGGCGTTGAAGGTGACAGCGCGCAGACGTTCTGCTTGTTCCTTGGACACTTTCGCGGATAAATTGGCGGCGACGAACGCATAGGTGGCCGCTCCGCCGCCCTTCGAGTGTCCGGTGACAAACACCAGCTTGTCCAGCGGATGCTTCCGGACCTGTTCCTCCACCAGGGCTGCTGCCTCCACGTATTGACGCGGCAGAAATCCGCTGACCTGCTTCAGGTTTGTCGCCACCCAGTCCCGGTAATTCCGGCGCATAATCCTGCCGCCAAGATTGGAAAAGCGGTGTTTGGGGTTGCGGTCGCCAAGCATGCTGCCCCGAAAGGCGATAATGAGATTACCCTCCCGGTCCTCGCGAATCAGGGCGACGCAACCCGACGGCGTGCTTTCCAGGCCGGATTGGGAATCGTCATAGGCCATTTCCGAAGCTTCGGCAAGGGTGAGATAGCGGCGTAATTCCTCCGGCGTGCAAGCGTCCAGACCCTCCGCCCCGACTGCCAAACCCAGCGCCAACAGCCACACGCAACCCACCAGCGACAGCAGGATGCGGGGAGCTCTGCGTTTACGGGAGGGGAAGGGCATCGGCTTGGGCATGGCGGTCCCATCCTGGCGAATCAAGCAAAATTGAGGGATTCCGGGGACAGTGCAATTATCCCTTGACGGCAGTTTACTGTATTTAGGCGCAGTAAGGGGAGTTCTGGAGACAGTATCCGGGGACAGAATTGTGTATACTGTCCTCAGAACTCCGAGCTATTCTAGCCATAATGACGGAAAGTGTAGTTGCATTTGATACCGTTGTCAAGTGATAATTGAATATACTGTCCCCGGAACTCCGGCATAAATCCATCCTCGCAGGATTATTTAACATTTACACCGCCCCCCCCTTCTGCTATAAAACAAGCAAACGTGATTTCCTGCCCATAATTCCCTTGATTATATCTATAGTTTCGCATTATCATATTCATTCTGGATGAATCCCGTGCTTATTGGCGAATGAAGCGTCTACCGGGTGTGGGTTTGCGAGGAGGAGAAGTTCGATGTTATCAGGTCAAATGTATAAACCGGCGCTGATATCCCTGGTCATGGCGTTGCTGTGCCTTTGCGGAAGCGGGGCGGCCCAGGCGGCAGGGGATTATTATACATATCACGGCGGCGGCGGAGGCGGAGGCGGGGGGGGCGGGGGCACAACCACTCATGGCGCCGGCGGCGCCGGCGGCCAGCACGGTGGACAAAAGGGCAATGACGGCGACGGCTTAGGGGTGACAGAACCCGGCAAAGGCGGCGCTGGCGGCAATGCGGTAGTGACTATAGGTAGTATAACCACCACCTTAGCCAACGGCAGCAGTGGTCAGTCGGCCAGCAGCGGCAATGGCGGTGCCGGCGGTACCGGAGGGTCTCCGGTTGCACCAATCACCCTTGATTCCCTTTATTTAGGTGGTTTAAACATATACGGCGGTGACGGTGGTAATGGCGGCGGAGGCGGAAGCGAAGGTGCCGGCGGTGCCGGCGGCGTTGGCGGTGCGATCAATACAACTTCCAGCCGCGATATTTCTATATTCGGAAACTTCAATCTCATTGGAGGTAAAGGCGGAGCTGGCGGCGCCTCTGGTACTCAAATAGGTGGAGCTGGCGGAAAGGGTGGTGATGCAAGTCTTCGTATGCCGACTGCAAACTATACCATCAACGGCAGTTTTAATATGCAGAATGGTTTAAACGGCATGTCCGGCAGTTCTGGAGCAGCCTCAGGCGGTAACGGCGGCGGGACAAACTTCGAGGCCGCCCGTTTCACCTCCAGGGCAAACGTCAACCTGATCCAACAAGCCAACGGCGGTGCGTTTCTGTTCCGGGTAGGAGAATTCGGCGTCAACTCCGGAGCCACCACCAACCTCAACCTCAACGGTACCGCAGCAGCAACTAGCGCAGTCGGCGGAAACGGCGTTTACCTTGGCGGCCTCTCCTTCGCCGGCAACAGCCGAATGTTTGTCAGCGCGACTAACGGCGGAACCATGCTGGCCCAAGGCAACATCTCCGTATCCGGCATGAACAACCAGTACAACGCCCCCGCCGCCCTCTCCTTCGACAACCAAAACGGCACCCAGACCTACAACCTGGACGGCGTCCTCCGGGATTCGACTCTCCTCAAAGCCAGCAACAACAGCATAAAAGTCGGCCCCAACACCCAAGTCAAACTAACCTCGCCGCGGTCAGGAATTGGACTGTACGAAAATGACGAGGTGGTTCTATTGGAAGGCGCCAGCGGCAGCATCGACTCCCTGCAGGCTACCCAAACCGTCAAAGGTCCGCTATATAAACGCTACCTCGGCATCCGCCAGGATGGTAATAAGATACTTGCCAAAGTCAACGGAGTGGAGACAACAGCAAGCTCTCTTATAGGCAAAATTATACAGAATACGAATACGCCGGGGATAGTGGGCTTGTTTGACGGCATTCGCAACTCTGGTAATTGTGATAACATTAAGATGCTAAATCAGGAAAATTATATCGCTAAATCCGTCGATTCCCCCAATATTACAGTAAACACCCTTAGTTTCAATCAGTTAGGCGGTGAATACGCGGCCTATAATCCTTACTCTGTTGTACAAGCCAATAAATCTTTAATCGATACGATGAGCTCCACAGCTAATGATGATAACACTGTTGATAATGGCGACACTGTTGATAATCCTTTACCGCAGACTTCCGCTAAACCAGAATACGAGCAAATCGGGGGTTTAAATGCTGAATCTATCCTCGCCCCTTTGCTTGATGACGGCAAAGAATTTGAGCAAGAAACGTTTATTCATAGAACAAATATAATGAGTGCCGCCTACCGAAACATAGTAGAAATCGATTCGTCTGAAAGCATTCCGTTGATTGATATTGGCGACGAGTTGATTGATATTGGCGACCACTGGTACTATGGTTACATTCATTTCGTTACACCAAACGCTACTAATAATGGGACCGCCATTCCCTCCCTCATCCTCCCCTGCGACGCGGTCGAACCGGCCTGGAAATCCCGCCTCTGGTCCTCCGCCACCGGCTCCTGGGCTCGGCAGAGCGACCGGGACGGCATTTCCGGCTACCAGTACCGCTCCCGCGGAGCCGTCCTCGGTTACAACTACCAGATCGGCAACCTTACCCTCGGCTTCGCCGCCGGCTACTCCCACGGCAACCTGGACATCGAGCGCCTCCGCTATCACGGCAAGTCGGACATCCTCAACCTCGGCCTTATCGGCCGCTACGAAAACCCGAACGGCTTCTTCGCCTCCGCCGCCCTCGCCTACGGCCACGCCTGGAACAATTACGACGTCGACATGTACATCGGCGGCACAAAAGCGGCCGACTACAAATCCTCCGACTTGACCGCCGCCCTCGAGTTCGGCAAGCGCTTCAAACTGCCGAAGCAGTTCAACCTCGTCGCCTCCGCCGGCCTCACCTACGACCACATCTACTCCCAGGGCTACGACGAAACCGCCAGCGGCAATCCGGTCATTATCCCCAACTCCATCCTCTCCCGGCGGGACAACGCCCTCGCCCTCCCTCTTACCGTTCGCGTCAACCGCCTCTTCCCCTTCGGTTGCAGGGGTGGCTACCTGATGCCGGAAGCCCGCGCCACCTACACCTATCAAGCCGTCAATGCCCCGCCCCGCGCCGACGTCGGCTTTGTCGGTTACTCCGGCTTCACCGCCCCCATCCAAGGCGTCGACCCCGGCCGCAACCGGATTCGGGTCGGAGGGGGTTTGTCGGGACGGTTTAATCAGCGGGTGGAATTTGCCCTCAACTACGACGCCGAGTTCGCCAGCGGCTTCGTCAACCAAGCGGCTTCGGCGCAGATTGGGCTGGTGTTCTGAGGGGATTCAACCGGGCTTCCGGGGACAGTATATTCAATTATCACTTGACAACGATATCAAATGCAACTACACTTTACGTCATTATGGCCAGAATTGCTCGGGTTGTTGTCCCTGGAATCCCACATCACGTAACTCAACGCGGCAACCGTCGCCTTCCGACATTTCTCTCGGAAGACGACTATGCTGCTTATTATGACTATTTGCTTGAAGGGTGCTTAAAGGCTGGCACCGAGGTATGGGCTTACTGCCTAATGCCAAATCACGTTCACCTGCTTTTGCTTCCAAGTCATGAAGACGGCTTGCGCGCTGCTTTAGGTGAAGCGCATAGGCGTTACACCCGAATGATCAATTTCCGTGAAGGATGGCGAGGCCATTTATGGCAGGAACGCTTTGCTTCTTTTCCAACCGATGCGGCATACCTCCTCAATGCAGCCCGCTATATTGAACTGAATCCAGTTCGCGCCAAGCTGGTGTCGAAGCCGGAGGAGTACCGTTGGAGTAGTGCGCGGGCGCATATCAACGGAGTTCCCGACCAACTTCTCAATACCACCGCCCTCCTCAAAATCGAACCCTACTGGCAAGACTTTCTCAAGGGTCGGATTGACGAACAAGTGCTGGCCAAGATTCGAATGCACGAAAATACCGGCAAGCCATTAGGTGGAAACGACTTCGTAACAACAATCGAACAAATGCTTGGCAGAATATTTCAAGCCCAAAAACCTGGCCCAAAACCGATTAGAAAAACACTTAAAACCGAATAGGGACACATACGGAATCCAGAGATATAAGGGTGATTGCATATACTGTCCCCGGAACTCCCCTTGAATCATACCCGGAACGAAACCTCAACGAAACCGAAAACCTTGCCGTGCGTCATAGTCCCGACCGCGTTCCTCCTGAATTGAGGGACGTTGTTCAGGCCTGGCCGTGTCTCTCCCCTGAAATCAAAGCTGCTATCCTCACCCTCGCCCGGTCAGTACGAACGAATACCCTAGTGCCCCATAAAGCCTAAATCTTCGGATAGCTTTCCGTTTTCGTGCCCTTGGGCTGCGTTGGAGCTTCTTGACAATATGTTCAATATTGCCTGCGAAGCTCCGCCTTGCCCAAGGGCACGAAAACGAAAATTTATCC
>JAVBRG010000084.1:0-59659 GCA_031548195.1 Planctomycetota bacterium
GCTTAAGTTCCTTCTCGACCACCGCCTCCAGTTCACGGAGGTGCGCGTGCCCGGGCGCCTGATTGGAGTATGAATTGATAATGGTGGCGACGGGTTTGCGCCGGGCCGCCAGGTTGGGCAGGACCCCGGCCGCGCACATCAGGCCCCACGCCGCCAGCATGTGGTCGTGCTTCGTGACGATACCGCTGCCGTCGCGGCGGAGCCGGTCGACGGCCGGGCTGACGACCGGTCCGCGACCGCGGTCCGGCGGAGAGTTTTCGGGATTTTTCCTTTTGCTTGCGCGCCGGTTTTGTTTTGCCGCTTCCGCCGCGACCGTCTTTTTTCCAGCCATGAGTCTGTCCTTGACAATGGGTTCGACAATACATACTTTTGAAAACCGGGACTGCCACGTGGCGCCTGCCGTTTCGGGATAATTTCCCGCCAAGGCGTCCAGAAAAATTATAAGGAATAAGCCGCTCCGCTCAAGGATTCGTATCCGGCGAAGGATTCGCATCCGGCGGGACCGGCCGGTTCACAACCGCGGAAAGCGTCGGCATGGACAAACCCTTTTCGGATGAAACCGCTCCGTCCGGCATCCCGCCCTCCGGCGGCCGGCCCTGCCGCATTCTGGGGATTGACCCTGGGACGCGTTTCGTCGGCTACGGGATTGTCGAAAAACGGGCGAACGCCCTGGTATATCTGGCCGGCGGCTGCATCCAGGCGGTCGGGGACTCTATCGCCCAGCGTTTGGTGGCCATTCACCGGGGCCTCAGCGAAGTGGTGCGGGAACACCGGCCCGACACCGCGGCGGTGGAGACGGTTTTTACCGGGCACAACCCGAAGACGGCGATTGCCATTGGCGAAGGCCGGGGCGTGGCCCTGCTGTCGATTGCCGAAAACGGGGTGGAGGTGAAAGGCTACGCCCCCGCCCTGGTGAAGCGTTCCGTCACCGGCAGCGGCCGGGCGGACAAGGATCAGGTGCGGGCGATGGTGCAGGCGCTTTTATGTTTGCCGGCCCTGCCGGAGACCGACCACGAGGCCGACGCCCTGGCGCTGGCGATTACCCACGCGCGGCATATCGCCGTTTTGTCGCTGGCGGGGGGCGGCTGTCTGCCGGCCACCGGCGCCGGCGGCCGGCGCGCGGGCCGCGGTTTCCGCGAGGTGCCGGAGTGGATCCTGCGGCAATTGCCCCCGGGGGTGAGCCTGAAATAGGCCTTCCCAAAAACAAAGACCCGATCAGCAAAAAGGATCGAAATGAAGGACCTTCCAGTCCACCACCTTGTCGGCGCCCCGAATTTCCGCGACCTGGGCGGCATCCCCACCCTCTCCGGTCGCATGGTCAAAAAAGGGCTTCTCTACCGCTCCGACGATCTTTACGATTTGCGGGAAAAGGATCTCCAGCACCTCAAACACCTGGGTCTGCGTTCGGTCGTCGATTTTCGCACCCGGCAGGAAGTTCGCGACCTGCCGGACCAGGTTCCCTCCACCGTGGTCAGCCAGTACCATCTGCCGATAGACGCCGGCAGACTGATGGCCGAATACAACGAACGGCGCCCGACCGCCGCGACCACCACCGGCATCATGCTGTCGGTCTACCGCCAGCTCGCCCACGATTTCACCGACCCCTACCGGAAATTTTTCGGCATTCTCCTGAACCACGACGCTTCGCCGCTCCTGTTCCACTGCACCGCCGGCAAGGACCGCACCGGTCTGGCGGCGGCCCTGTTCCTGTACGCCGTGGGCGCGGGCCGGGAGGAGGTGATGCGGGACTACCTCGCCTCGGTGCCGCGTTTGGAGTTCAAGTACCAGGCAGGTATCGACTACGACGAAATCTGGCAGCCGATGTTTACCGTGAAGGCGGAATACCTGAATGCCGCCCTGGAAGTTATCGCCAATTCGTTCGGGGGCATGGACCGGTATCTTGAGGAAACGCTGGCGGTGGACAGGGGCGAATTGAAACGACTGTACACCGAGTAGTCACAAAAAAACGCGTCTCCCCCAACCATTATCCCGCCTGGACCGGCGGGATTTTTTTTGTGCATTTTCCCGAATTTTTCTCCCCCTCCGCGTGAACCCGGCTACAAGCGAAGCAGGACATGGCAAAACCGGCGCGGCGCCGGTTTGTGCACTGATAAAATTTCAAGCAAAGTCAATGGAGGAAAAATGTGCCAGAAAAGAAAAACCTGAGGGAAGAGGAGGGAAACGCCCCATCCGCGCCGGGATCGGCCAACTGCCCGGTCCGCTTCGCCCGGGAATTCCTGAACCTCGTGCCCACCCAGCAGCAGGAGGAATTCCTCCTCGCCCTGGCCCGCCCCGGCGCCCGGGTGGCGGTGCGTTCGGGGCACGGGACCGGCAAATCGACCGCCCTGGCCGTCGCCGCCCTGTGGTTCGTGTCGACCCGCGAGAACGCCTTGGTGCCCTGCACCGCCCCGACGGGGCACCAGCTGCAGGACGTCCTCTGGCGGGAAATGCGCCGGCTCATCGGGCAAATGCCGGAGGATTGGCGCGGCAGGTACCAGGTGACGGCCGAACGCATTCTGGTGAAGGAAACGGGCGGGTTAATCGTCGCCCGGACTGCCCGGCCGGAAAACCCGGACGCGCTCCAGGGTTTTCACGCGCCGGAGATTCTCTTCATCATCGACGAAGCCGCCGGCGTCGCCGACGCGGTTTTCGAAGTGGCGCGGGGAGCCTTGTCGACGCCGTCGGCGAGAGTGGCCCTGACCGGGAACCCGACCCGGCTGTCCGGGTACTTCCACGCCGCCTTTCACCTCGCCCGCGACAGCTGGAAGCGGCTCGCCTTCTCCTGCCACGATTCCCCGCTGGTCGCGCCGGAGTACGCGCGGGACATCGCCAAGGAATACGGCGAGGACTCGGACATGTACCGGGTGCGGGTCTTGGGGGAATTTCCTAAATCGGGGATCCTCAACCTTATTTCCCTGGATTTGGTGGAAAAGGCGATGGAGCGGAAAGCCCCGGCCGGCTACCGGGACGCGGCGGCCCGCGTGTTCGGGGTCGACCCGGCCTGGCTGGGGACGGACCGTTCGGCCATCGTGATGCGCCGCGGCCTCGAGGCGCGGGTCCTCGCGGTGGTACGGGGGGCGGATACGGTGCGTTTGACGGAACTGGTCGCGGCGCGTTCCGCCCAATACGAACCGGAGGCGATTTTCGTGGATCAGACTGGAGTCGGGGCGGGGGTGCTGGATCAATTGAAGCGCGCCCGGCATCCGGCGATCGGGGTGGCGTTCTCGCAGACGCCGGCGGATCCGGAGCGTTTTGTCAATCGCCGCGCCGAGATGTGGTGGAAGGTGAAGGAGTGGCTGGAACAGGAGCCGTTTCTGGAAGCGAATCCGGATGTGCGGGACGACCTGGTCGCGCCGGAGTACTTCCTCACTTCGACCGGCAAGATTCAATTGGAGCCGAAGGACGCCATGCGCCGGCGGGGTCTGGCCTCGCCGGATCTCGGCGACGCCTTGGCGCTCACCTTCGCCATGCCGGTGTTATGCCGGAAGGACTCGCCGCCGGTGGTCGTTCCGCCGGGCGGCTACAACATTTACGATTGGATGGAAAGGAACTGACGATGGGAGCGGTAGTGGGAGGAGCGTTATTGGGTTTGGGTTTGGCCAGCGGCATGAACAAGGGCGGCGGCACGCTGCAATTGGCGACGGACGTGCACTCCGGCATGGCGCCGTCGAAGCCGGTCACGCCGGAAGCGCCGGTGTCGGCCATGCCGGTCACCGCCGGGGATGGAACGGCCCTGACCGCGAACGCGCTGATGGAAGCGGAGCGGGAGAAGGAAAGGCAGAAGGCGGTCTTGAGGATGCAGCAGGCGCAGGAGGTGTTCACGTCCGGCCTGGGGGCGTCGGGTCTCGCCGAGACGGCCAAGAAAAGTTTACTGGGAGGATGAAGCGATGGAATTCGATTTAGACGGAAAAATGCCGGCCGTCCCCGAACCGGTGGCGGCGGCGCCGTACCGCCGGCGCTGGCAGGAACTGGACCGGTTGGCCGAGGGCTGGAAGCCCCTGTGGCGGGAGGTGAACGAATACGTCCTCCCCTGGAGCGGACGCTTCCTGCATTCGCACCGGGATCGGCAGGAGGTCCGGCGGGGGCAGAACGTGCATAATTCGGTGACGTACAATGCGATTCACACCGCCGCGTCGGGGCTTCACGGCGGGCTGACGAGTCCTTCCCGGCCCTGGTTCGAACTGAGTCACCCGGACGAGGAACTATTGGAGCACAGCCGGGTGCGGAGCTGGATTCACCTGGTGCAGAACCGCCAGCGGATGGTTTTGGCCCAGTCGAATTTTTATGCGGCGGTTCAGGATTTGTACTATGAAGCGCTGGCTTACGGCCAGGGGGTCACCCTGATGGAAAAGGACCCCGGCGGCGGAGTGGTCCGCTTCCGCACCCTGACCTGCGGGGAATACCGCCTGGCGAACGGGGCGGACCTCCGCATCAATTCGGTCTACCGCCGCCTGGCCATGACCGCGGCGCAGATTGTCGAATCCTTCGGCCGCGAGAGCCTGCCGGAGCCGGTGACCCGGGCGCTGGCGGACGGCCGCTTCGATCAGGCCTTCTTCCTGATTCAGGCGGTGCAGCCCTGGGGCTTTTTCGACGGTTCCAGTCACGAGGAGTGGAAGTACGAGTCGGTGTATTTCTTCGAGGACGGCGGCGAGGACCTGGCGGTGGCGCGCCGGGGCTACCGCTCGAAGCCGTTCGTGGCGGTGCGCTGGGGGGTGATCGGGGACGACGTCTACGGCTACAGTCCGGGGCAAATGGCACTCGCCGACATCCGGCAACTCCAGACCCAGGAGCGGGCTTACGTCAATGCAGTGAACTGGATTTCCGATCCGGCCTGGCTCGTTTCCGACTCGATGAAGGACCGGCTGGCGCGGGGGGAAATCCGCCCCGGGGCGATTGTCGGCGCGGACGCCTCGGACGCCCAGCACCTGTTCCGCCCGCTGATGCGGCCGCAATTCGATTTCGCCAATATTCGCCTGAAAATCATCGATGTCCAGGAGCGTATCCAGGCGACCTTCTACAATCCGCTGTTTTTGATGGTGCAGATGCGGCGGGGGCAGATGACGGCGACGGAGGTGATGCACCTAGTCGAGGAAAAGGCCGCCGTTCTGGGTCCGGTGCTGGAACGTTTCCAGGCGGAATTGTTCGACCCGATTCTCGAGCGGGTTTTTACGATCATGTCGGAGGACTTCGACCTGATACCGCCGCCGCCGCCGGAACTCGCCGGCGGAGGTTTAAGAATCGACTACACCTCGATGCTCGCGCAGGCGCAGAAGCAGGCGGGGCTGTCGGGGATGACCCACTTCCTGGCGATGGCCGGGGAAATCACCGGCCGTTTCCCGGCGGCGGGCCTGAAGATTGACGCCGACGAAGCTATCGATCAATTGGCGTACATCGACAACATTCCTCCGAAAGTGGTGCGTTCCGACGACGAAGTCGCGCGGCTGCGGGAAATGGCCCAGGCGGCGGAGGCGAAGCGGCAGGAGCTGGCCAGCCTGTCCGGCGCGGCGGACATCGCGGTGAAGCTGGCCGGGGTGTCGGAGGAGAGTGGAGAAATGGTGACGAAGTTTCTCGCGAACATGAATTGAGGCAGGGCCGGACTTGCAGGCACCGCTTCCAGAAATCCGGCATGTTGGCGCCGGCCACTGATGTGGTCGGCGCCTTCTTTACAGCAGCACCGCATCGACGCCCTGAATCCGCAGAACTTCGCGGTAATCCGCCAAATCCTCCTTGTGGAGCGGCGCCAAACCGCCGTAGCGATACGGCAAACCCAGTTGCGCGTATTTATTCTCGCCCATCTGATGAAATGGCAACAGCTGCACCCTCTTCACCGCCAGCCCACCCAACAGCCGGCCGAATTTTTGCGCATCGTCCAGGCCGCTGTTAAACCCGCGAATCACCGGAATCCGCACCAGGAGATCCTTGCCTTCCGCCACGGCCAGGCGGAGATTGTCGAGAATCGGCACCAGGGGAACGCCGGTCCCTTCAAGATGCGGGACGGAGGAATGATGCTTGAGGTCGAAGATCAGCAGGTCCGCCGTTTCCATGATGCGGCGGAAAATCTGCGCCGCAGCGAATCCGTTTGTTTCCACCGCCGTATGCACATTGTTATCACGCAGCCGCTCCAGCAAGGCAATCGCGAATTCAGGCTGCATGGACACCTCGCCCCCGGACAAAGTCACCCCGCCGCCCGATTCCTCATAGAAATCCCGGTCCCGCAAGCAAAGCCCCAGCACTTCCCCGAGGTCGTACTCCCGCCC
This sequence comes from Planctomycetota bacterium, assembly GCA_031548195.1. GTDB lineage: Bacteria > Planctomycetota > SZUA-567 > SZUA-567 > SZUA-567 > JAJBSZ01. Next base: position 6,258 of record JAVBRG010000084.1, read on the forward strand.
CGACCAGGTCAGGGCTGCGGCGGGACAACCGGCCACGCACTTGCCGCAGCCTCCACAATCCCGCCGCCGCAGCTCCGGCGGCTCGCCCCGCCACTCGAGCGCCCCCTCCGGACAGACCGCCACGCATGCCCCGCAGCGCACGCATTTCCCCCGGTCCCACAACAATTCCCGCCCCGGCCGAAGCGACTCCGGATTCGCGCACCAGGCGCACCGCAAAGGGCAGCCCTTGAAAAAAACCGTGGTGCGGATGCCGGGGCCGTCGTGCAAACTGAATTTTTGGATGTTGAAAAGGGTCGCCTTCATGCCGGGCCTCCTCGGCAGTATAGTAAACTTGTCGCGAAGCGAATTTCTAAAATCCTTTTTTCACCACAGAGGCACAGAGGCCACAGAGGTTCACAGAGAAACTGAAAAGAAAGGATGTGGTCATAATTCTCAACTGAAGTTAGAAATTCGCTTCTTGACAAGTATAGCATACAACATTTCATTCGTAAGTAAATATCTGACATACGTAAGGCAGCCTCGACTGAGTCCCTGCCAAGGATTTTGCTGGAAGTGGCGGTCCGTTCGGATAGGATTGTTCGCTCAATGCCTATATGCGACCGTATGCCTGGTTTGGAAAGCCGTCAGCGCCATGCTCACCGCCATCGACATCCTGCGTAAACTCCCCGGCGCCGCCGTCCTCTGCGTCGGCGACATCATGTTGGACAATTTCGTCTACGGCTCCGCCGAACGCCTCTCGCCGGAGGCGCCCATCCCGGTCGTCCTGGTGAAGAAGAAAATTTCCGTCCCGGGCGGCATGGGAAACGTGGTGCGGAATTTGGGGGAAGTGGGCGTATTGCCCCTGGCCGTTTCCGTGTCGGGGGACGACGAACACGCGAACGCCCTGGCCCGCCTTTTCGGCCAGTCCGGCTGGCTCCCCCCCATCATCATCCGTGATCCCGACCGGCCCACCATTGTCAAAACCCGCATCATCGCCGGGCGGCAGCAGGTGGTGCGCTTCGACGAGGAGGCGAAAACCCCGCTGGCTCCGGACACTGAAACAAAGCTGATCGAAGCTGTCAAACGGCACATCGGCGGTGTCCGGGCGGTGGCGCTTTCGGATTACGGCAAGGGCGTGGTGACGCCCCGGGTGGCGGAGGCGGTGTCGGCATTGGCGCGGGAAAAAGGGCTTCCGGTGGTGGTCGACCCGAAGGGTGTGGATTACGGGAAGTACGCCGGGGTCACGGTGGTGACGCCGAACCGCAAGGAACTTTCGGAGGCGGCCGGCCGCGAGGTGTATACGGCGGAGGAAATCACCGCCGCCGGCAGGGAACTTCTGGAACGCCACGACATCGCCAATTTATTGGTCACCCGCAGTGAAGCGGGGATGCTTTTGGTGGCGCGGGGTGATGGCGGAGTCTTTTCCGCGACCGCGTTTCCGGCCCTGGCCCGCGAGGTGGCGGATGTGTCAGGCGCCGGCGACACGGTGGTGGCGATGACCGCGGCGGCTTTGGCGGTCGGGGGCGGCATGGAATTGGCGGCCAAGCTGGCCACTTTGGCGGCGGGCGTGGTGGTGGGTAAAATCGGTACGGCGGTGGCATTGCCGCAGGAAATCGAGGACGAGGCGAAGAGGTGGAATTTCGCTTTTCCGGACGCGGCGAATTGATTTCATCAAGGAGCGTTCATGATCCAGGACATTCATCCCCATCAACTGCAGATGACTTTCCAGCCGCGCATCCCTGCCGACACGGATCTGGTCGCGGCTTTCCGGCAGGATGGAAAGTCGGATGCGGTCCTCCTGAATAAGACGGATGCCGGCCTGACCCTTCCCCTGTACGGTCAGTTCAAGGAAATCGACGACACCGGCGACACGCGTTATCTTTACCTGTTTTCCGTGGACGGGACCGGCCTTTTCCTGTACAGCGGCGAAACCATGGATATCCCCGGGTTCACCTGCCTGGATGTGGACAAGCTCCGGGACTTCAAGCCCGCCTGGCAGGCGTTCATAACTCTCACCGCCCACCACCTCATGAAGTGGTATCAGGCGAACCGTTATTGCGGGACCTGCGGTCAGATTTTCATGATTAAGCCGGACGAAAGGGCTTTGGTGTGTACCGGTTGCGGTTCGGTGGAGTATCCGCGCATATCGCCGGCGGTGATTGTCGGGGTGGTGGACGGCGACGCGATTTTGCTCAGTAAATATGCGAATCGACCCAATGCGAAGCTTACCGCGCTGATTGCCGGGTTTATGGAGGTGGGGGAGACATTCGAGGACACGGTTCGGCGGGAGGTTTTCGAGGAGGTGGGTATGCGGGCGGTGAATATTCGTTATTACAAGAGTCAGCCTTGGGCGTATTCGGGTTCGATTTTGGCGGGTTTTTTTGCTGAGGTTGAGGGTTCGCGGGAGATTTGTTTGGATGAGCGTGAGCTTCAGGAGGCGGCGTGGGTGAAGCGGGGGGATTTGCCGGTGAATCCGGGGGCGTTTAGTTTGACGGCGGAGATGGTGGAGGCGTTCCGATTGGGGAAGGTGTAAAAAAGGTGGTTAAAAGGCGGTTCAATAAAACCCAGCCGAATGGCTGGTTGCGGGGATTCGAAGGGGGCGCAACCAGCCCCCTTGTGATATGCGGTTTGTTTTTTAATGGATAACGAAGTTATCCCATTAAAAAATTTCCTCTACGGAGCAAAGCGTCAGCGTGCTCCAAACGGAGTCGGATCGGTAATCAAGAACGCGTCTGCATCAGTTACTATCTCGCGATCCGGGTCGGCGGTAGGGAAGCAGAAATAATTCCCTCCTCCCCTTTGGAGAAATGAGGATGCAACCTGGGGTGTTAACGCAGCTCCTTATTGCGCCGTCTCGCGGCGCCCGCCTGAGCGGGCGCCATGCGGGGGAGTAATCGAGAGAGCCACGACAACACCCCAGGTTGCATCCGGATCTCTCCAAAAGGGAGGAGGGAATTACTCCCCTTCCACTACCGGCCCCCGAGACGCGGCATCGTAACAGATACAGACGCGTTCGTTATTACCGATCCCCCTCCGTTTGGAGCACGCTGACGCGTTGCTCCGTAGAGGAAATTTTTTAATGGGCTAACTTCGTTATCCATTAAAAAACAAACCGCATATCACAAGGGGGCTGGTTGCGCCCCCTTCGAATCCCCGCAACCAGCCATTCGGCTGGATTTTATTGAACCGCCTTTATAACCACCTTTTTACCGCCCATTCACTCCTCCCCCACTTCCATCAAAATGTACGGCGGCCACCTCTCCGGCCTAAACCCCCACTCCAACCATAACCTCCGCCCCATAACCAAACCCGCCTCACCCTCCATCCTCCCCCGATCAAACCAACACACCTCCCGAATCGCCTGAGAACAACGCCCGGAAAAATCCCCCCGATCTTCGTCCCGCAGGTCAATCCTCCCCTCGAAAATATGCAAAACCAAATGCAGGCTGAACCCCGGCTCGATACGCTCAATCACCCCCATATGCCGGACAATCCCGACCTCCAGCCCAGTCTCCTCCCTCGCCTCCCGCCGCGCCGCCTCGGGGAGACTTTCCCCATGCTTGTGACCGCCGCCGGGAAGACCCCACTTCACCCGATCGGGATACTGGGTCGCGACCATGAGAAGTTCGTCCCGCCGGTTCTTGATGAGCGTACAGGCGGCAGAGACGATTTTCTCGGGATCGTGGCGGAGAATTTTTTTGACCAGCAGCGTGGTGCTGACGCCGGGGATCAGGGGAGTGATGACAATCCGGCCGCCGTGGTCGACGACCGCCGCCTTTTCGAGGGGGTCGAGGGAATCGGGGCTGTAATCGCCGGATTTGGTCCAGATGTCGGGCTTGAGAAGGGACAGCTCCCGGTCGCAACGGGTGCCGTCGAAGATGAGCACCCGATCCACACAGGACAGGGCGGCGAGCATTTCGGCGCGTTCCTGTTCGTCGAGGAGAGGCCGGGACGGCCCCTTCAGCCTCCGGACCGAGGCGTCGGAATTAAGCCCGACGATGAGAACGTCCCCCAGGGCGCGGGCTTCGGTCAAGGCGCGGAGATGGCCGGGATGCAGCAGGTCGAAACAGCCGTTGGTCCAAACGACCCGCCGGCGGTCCCGGCGCCATTGTTCGCATTCGGCGGCGAGTTCGGGGAGAGTCCGCAGTTTGAGTTTGATTAAGCCGTCCGTCATGCCCATGCCGCCTCCATGCGTTCCGTCACCGTTTCCGGCTGGAAGCCGAGCAATTCACCCATCCGTCGCACCCGGTCGCCGACTTCGCCCGCGAGCGCCTCGCGGCCGGCAGGTTTACAAAGCCGCGCCAGCGGCTTGTCGAGGAAATCCCAATAGGCAATTCCCAAACCGACCCGGCCCTTCGGGTCGAGACCCAGGCCGTCCATGTACTCGAGGAGTTCCAGGAACGGCACCACCCGGACGGCGGCCCGGCCGGAATCATTTTCCTTGCCGAGCATCACCCGTAATTTCCACAGGCCCTTCCCCAAAGCCCAGGCCGGATCCCCCGCCTCGGGATAACGCAGATGCCGATTGGCCGGCGCCGCCGGCGGCAGCCAGCCGGTGCCGGTGTTCGAGGCCGCTTCCGGGTGGAGAAGCGGCTGAAGGGACTCCAGCCAGCCTTTTTCGCCGGCTTTTCGTAACCAGTGCAGTAATTCCATGCCGGTCAGGAACAGGCAGTGCCCGATGTGATCCCGGTTCGGCTCCAGCCCCATTTGCCGGGCCGAATCCCGGGCGGCAAGCACCTTTTGCCGCGCTTCATTTCCGAAGTCCAGCAGGGCGATTGACCCCATGACCGTTTCCGACATTTCCCTTTCGAAGGCGCGTCGGACGCTCTGTTCAATTTCTTCCGCCGCCGGCAGTCCGTGCCGCCGGACATTGGCGAGAAAGGGCACGGCGCTTTTGCCGAGCCGGGCGGAGTCGGCCAAAATCCGCCGTTCGTCGGAACTGGAAAAGCGGCGGAACAGGGCGGCGCGAATCGCCGCCGGAAAGCGGTCCGGCAATACCGCGCCGGCCGCGTCGAGAAGTTCGGGCAATTGCGAAGTCGGCAGGTTCCGGATTTTATCGCGGAATCCGTGCAGCCAGGCGAAATCGGCGTCCGGATGCAGGGGGCAGGCGACGTCGCGGAGGGGGTCCCCTTGTTCCTCGGCGTAGCCGTTCAGGATCACCACCGTATTGTCGAAATCGTTCAGGCGGATGAACCAGGCGGTTTTGATGAAGCGGTCCAGGCGCGGGTCGTGGCAGACGAATGAGCCCCAGAGGAGGCGGTTTTCGGCCGAATCGGTATAACGGGTGGTTTCGGTTTTTTCGACGATGCGCCAGGACAGGCTGTCGGTGGGCAATTCGGCGGCGAGACACAAGGCCAAAGCGGCGGCGATTTCCCGGTTCGAATGCCGGGTCGGGAGCACCAGTTCCCGGAACACCTTGCCGCCGTCCCGCCAGCAATCGAGGTTCGAATCGGCCTTGGCCAGAGCGTTTTCGAGGAATTTCTCCAGGTCCTCGTCGTGCCAGGGCTGGACGAGTTCGGCGGCGCGGAGGGCGTAACGCAGGTTCTGGACCGGTTCCAGGCCCGACAGTTCGTCGAAGAACCAGCCGCAGGAGGTGTACATGAGCATGGCGTTGTGCCTCGCCTCCACTATCGCCCACAGCCGTTCCGTTTCGGCGGCGGTGAGTTCCCTCCGGGCGTGACGCTTGACGAAATTGCGGCGTTCCTCGAGGCTGGGCTTCAGGACAATGCCGATGTAGTCGTTCACCGCGTCGTCGTCGTCATGGACCAGTTCCGACAATACCCGCCGGGAGACGCGGCGGACGCGGTCGCGGACGGCGTCCAATGTTTCGCGGAGGGGTCCCCGCCAGGCCTGGTTCCAATTCTGGGGGCAGGGGGGTTTGCAGCCGCAGTCGCGGAACCAGCGGCCGACGCCGTGGGCGCAGGACCAGCTGGAGCCGCGTTTGTCATCGCCATTCCACAGCTTTACCTCCCAGCCGGGCGGATGGTCGCGGATGAATTCGTGGGCCGAGACGACTTTCAGGCCCAGGGCCGGCGCGATGTCCTGGAATAGCCGCGAGAGGGCTTCCTCCCCTTTTTTCTCGTGGTGGCCGTAGATTTCCCCGTCGGTGACGATGGAGACCAATTGCGCTTCGGGACAGTCCCGCAGGTAGCAATTTTCGAGCTCGCGTTTGAGATCGTCCGGACGGCTGAGGATATGATCGAAGGAGACCTTGATGTTCAGGCCGGGGGTGTAGAAAACGACGTCCAGGTGGCGGTCGAAATGGGTGCGTCCGCCGCCGTCCAGGTCGAAGAGCCGGTAGGCGCGGCGGGTGTCGATGGCTCCCATGGAGACGTCCCGCCAATCGAAGGAGCCGAAGGGCCGGGCGCGGCTGGCCTGGTGCGGGGAAAGGATGACGAACTTGACCTGGTGGTCGATGAGGGCGCGGACCGTGTCCGGATCGATGCCGCATTCGGCCAGCCACATCCCGGGGGGGGTGAAGCCGAAACGGTGCTGGAATTCACGCAGGCCCCAGGTGATTTGCGCGTGGCGGTCGCGGGCGTCGGCGAGGGGGAGGATCATGTGGCTGTAGGCTTGGGCCATGGCGAAGGTGCGGTCGATGAGGGTGGCGTCCTGGAGGTGGCGGAGAAGTTCGGGATGGTATTTTTCCAGCCAGGATAGGAGGGTGGGGCCGAAGTTGAAGGAGGTGTGGGCGTAATTGTTGTAGAGGTCGGTGATTTGTCCGTCGCTATTATATATGCGCGAGCGTGCCATGGGTAGGTAGCATTCGTCGGCGATGCGCAGGTTCCAGTTTTCCCAGGGCGAGGCGGAGGGCTGGGGGTCGATTTGTCCGGTCCAGGGGTTTTCTCGGGGTGGCTGGTAGAAGTGTCCGTGGACGAGGAGACAGCGTTCGCCTTGGGCCATTGCGGATTCTCCGATTAAAAAAGGGATGGAAGGGGGAATGGCTGAGCATCGGTCGCTTTGCTTATTATAGTTTTTGCCTGGAATGAGTAAAGGGCGCCGGCGGGAAGCGAAGGCAAAATATCCGAATAAAATTTAAAGTTCGCCCGTTTATTATGGGATCCTGTTTGGGAACTGGCGCCGAACGGCTTTACCGCTACGCCCTGGATTGAAAAAAAGTTATCGGAAACCGCCGCGGGAACCGGCGGTTTTTTTTACGCCGTTTTGGCTGATTCTTCCGCGGTTTCTTTGTCGATAAGGCTTCTAAGTCTCCTGTTCGGGGGGCGCGATTTGCTTGGATTTAATCTATTTTCAATTTCAAGCGATAATTTTTTAAAAGGAAAACTTAGATGACGGGAATCTATCATGGGAGAAGAATCATGCGGCGACTATTACTGGAAAGGGCGCTCAACATGAAAAAGAATTCGAACCGCCTTGAACGTGGCTTTCTGGCCTTGGCCGCCCTTCTGCTTGGACTCGCGGCTTCGGTCCAGGCGGCTAACGTCACCTATTCGGTGGGAACGGATCAGGATAAATCCGCCGACAGCCTGGACGAGGCCGCCAAGAAAGTCAATGCATATGTCGTAACCGACCAAACCGGCAACAACAGCGCCGTCGTCACCGTCCACAAAAGCCCCTCCAGCACCCCCGGCGGCACCCCTTACGGCGCCTGGGTCTTCGACGGTTCCACAGTGGACAACAATGGCAAAAAGGATTATGTCGCCAACAAAATCTATGGTTTCGACAACCTCGCCATCAGCGGCGGATCCTCGTCCTCCAAGACCACTCTTGACGCCCACGGTCAGAACACCATGCTCCTGAAGCTCCTGAACGCCGACGGCGACATCTCCGCCGCCAATCTGGTCCTCTCCGGCGGCAAGTTCGCCTACGAGGACATCCGTAACGGCAACCAAAACGTAATGGGTAAAACCGCCGGCGGCGCCGGCCTGACCATCGGCTCCAACGGGGTTTACCCCGGTAACGGAAGCGCCGTCGGCGCGGCCGACAACATCGATGTCGACAACCTCAGCGCCACCGGCAACAGCATCACCCTCACCAATGCCACCTACGCCGATTCCGCCTACGGCGCGGGCATCCTGGTCAATGCCTACGGCATCGACAACACCGGCAACGTGGTGCAAACCACCAATACCGTTACCGGCTTCGACAACGTCAACCTGACCGAAAACAAAATCGCCTTCACCAAGGGCGGGGACTATGGCGTCAATGACGTCAATGTCGCTGGCGGCGGCGCGGCCATCAACCTCGGCCAGTCCTTCACCTACAACAAAGGCTCCGTGACCGATAACAGCGTCGCCCTTAACAACGGCGCCTACGTCGGGTACGTGCAGGTCAGCGGCGGCGGCCTCGCCAGCGGCGCCAAAGTCAACACCCTTGATAACATCACCTTCAAGAACAATACCGTGCTGTTAAGCAGCAGCAACAATGCCGCCACGACGGACAACTTCGGCTACAACGGCATGGCCGGCGGCGGCGCCGCCCACTTCGATTACGAAGACAACAGCACAACCAACACCCTTAACGACATCACCGCCACCGGCAACACCGTCACGACCAGCGGCTCCGGCACAACACTGGCGGCCGGCGGCGCCTTTGTCTTCGGCGCCGGCACCAACAGCATCACCAACAGCACCCTTTCCGGCAACCAGGCCGTCTCGAACCGCAACGCTTTCGGCGGCGCCATTTTTCTCACGGAAGGCGACCTGACCCTGCATAACACCTCCGTAACCGGCAACTCCGTGTCCGGCGGGAACCGGGCCGAGGGCAGCGCCATCTTCATCGGCACCGAAGGTGACGAGGCGAACCTCACCATTCTGGCCGACGCCGGTAAAACCGTCTCCGTCGAAGGCAACAGCACCGGCGGCAACTTCAGCAAGAGCGGCATCTACTTCGGCCGCCACTCGGACGACTTCGCCAACACCCTCAGCACCACCAACGCCACCCTGAATGTCGGTGGCGCAGGCACGGTAAAACTCCTGAACGGCCTGAATGTCGAGATTCTGAACGACACCACCACGGGACAGGAAACGCACTACGGTTTCACTTTCCAGAAAGACCCCGCCACCTCCGGCGCCCTGTATCTGGACGGCGAATACCGCTTCTCCACCCCGAACGCCACCAGCAGCATGGATATAAAGAGTGGCAAACTTTATCTCGGCAACAACTTCACCGCCTACAACGTCAAGAACAGCAACACCGCCTTGAACGTCGATTTGCGGGGCGTGGAAAGTGTCAGCTTCGATTTGTCGCGGGATCCGGGCAACGCCCCTTTCCAATTCGACCCCAATGCCGACGGCAACATGCAGGCCGACACCAACACCAAGGTCTACGCCACCGGTTACGCCCGCAGCGTCGCCAGCTTCTACGATCGGGTCTACAACCTGGTCACCGGCCTCGACGACTACAGCAATTTGGCCCCGAACCTGGATTTCATCGACAGCCGCTACTACACCGGGGATATTGATTACAACAACAGCGCGCTGTTCGCGAAGGTCGATTACACCAGCCCCTTCGAATTCGCCGGCCCCAACGCCCGCATGGCGCAGTATCCCCTGCAGAACCTGATCAGCCAATACAGTAATCCCAACGACCCGCGCTACATCAGCGACGCCGAAATCGGCTACTGGCTGGACAGCCCGCTCTCGGTCGTTCCCAACCTGTACATCGAGCAGGCGGACATCATGTTCAACGGCGCCGACCGCGTCGCCCACACGGCCGTCTACACCGGCCTGAAGCAGGCGCACCGGGCCAAGCTGTACAACGAAAACTACCAGGCCGGCCGCGACCGCTACCGGCGCCGGGTCAGCTCCTACTCCGGTTCCATGTATCCCCGCGGCACCGATTACGTCTATCCCTCCGGTTCCTCCGCGCCGCTGGCCCCTACCGCCGGCATGCCGGCGACCGGGCTCTCGAGCGGCTACTCCAACGGTTTCCAGACCGGCGGCATGGGTGCGCAGGCGGGGGTTCAAGCCGGCGGCATGGGTCTCCAGGGCGGCTACTCCGCCGGAGTCCAGGGCGGCGGCGTGGGTGTCCAGGGGGGAGTGGGCCTGCCCGGGGGCATGGTCGGCGGCGGCGTCTCCGCCGGCGGCGGGGATTACAACTACAATTCCGGTTCCGCCTTCCCTTCGGCCCGGTTGATGGACTGCGCCAGCCTCTACGACGGCTACGGCTTCCGGCTCTGGGCCGGCTACCTCGGCGACTTCCGTTCGAAATCGTCGGACGACGGCTACATCGGCTACAAGACGACCCGGCACGGTTTTCTGGTCGGTTTGAATTATGATTGGGGCGCCATGGCGTCGGTCGGTTTCTACGCCGGTTACTCCCACACCCGCACCAATTCCCGCGCCACCGACGAACACACCCGGGGCGACAACGCCCACCTGGGCCTGATGGGCCGGCTCTCCCCCTTCGAGGGCGCGCGCGAGTTTTCGCTCTATGCCGACATCGGCTACCATTATGCCCGCAACCGTTACAACCGCGGGGTCGGTTACGGTTACGAAGCGCATTCCTCCTTCAATCAGGACTTGTTCGGCTTTGGCGTCGGCGTCGAGCATATCTTCAGGGTCGGGGGCGTGAACCTGATTCCGCATTTCGAATTGCGTTACGGCGACTTGAGCCAGGGCGGCTTGTCCGAAGCCGGCAGCAGCTCGACCTTGTCGGTTGTCGACGGACCTTCCACCGATGCCTTCAATTCCCGTTTGGGGGTCGAAGTCGGCAAGGACTTCTACACTTACGGCACTGCCTTCACCCCGACCGTAGGCGTGGCTTGGCGGCATGACTATGGCGATCGAAGCTACGAGACTTTCGGCCACTATTCGTACAATGCCCCGGGCGGATCTTTCCGTCTAGCCTCCGGCAATACCAGCCGTGATTCGGCGGACATTTCGGCGGCTTTGAAGACTCTTACCGATATGGGGGGCGGGACGACTCTCGGTTTCAACCTGTCTTACAATATCAATCTGGCGGGTAAGACCACGACGCAGACGGTTTATGCCGGAGTTGAGGTGGGGTTCTGAGGCGGGTTTGTCGGGGTTTGACATGTGAGTGTATGCAAAGCGCCGCGAACCGGGGGTTCGCGGCGCTTTTTTGGATTTTATTGAACCGCTTTTTTTACCGCTTTTTTACCGCTCCCTTATCAGCAATTCCACTTTCGCCCGCGCCGACAAACCCTCCGCCTCGACCTCCCGCAACCAGCGCCGGGCATCTTCCGGATACCCGGCCGTGGGCTTGAGGCCAGGGAAAAGTTTCGCAAACCAGTGGTTCAAACCGGCCATGAAACGTTCCCGCGCGTACTTTGCCGCCATGCTGGCCAAGGCGGTCGGAAATGAGCCGGCGTCGGCCTTGGCCTGGAATATCAGCTCGAAATCCCCGCCCGGGCGGTGAAGCCGGTAATGCGACCGCTCCCTCCCCGCTTCCATGGTGTCCAGCCAAGCGCCGGGGAACAGTTCCATAAGGAACGCGGCATAGTCGTTTCTCCCCCCCTGTTTGTCCACCAGCACCGTGATGGGTAAATCGGGGAAAAGCCTGTCCAGCCGCCGTAAATGCCGGCCCGTTTCCACCAATAGCGCCTGGTTCTTGTTCAGGCCCGCGGCAAAGCGCCGGTTCAAGGCCGGTTCGAAAAGGCAATCAATCCCCAGAAACGCCGCCTGCGCGCCATGGTCTGTCAAAGTAACCGCAAACGTCGCGGCGGCGGCGTCAAGCTCATGCTGCGGGAGTAAAACCGGGAAAGGTTCGAGACAGGGTAATGCCGGCGGGGTTTGGGGATTACCCGGCCCGGAAGTTTCCAGATAAGCCGGATGCGTCGGCGCACCGGGATCGGCCAGGGAAAAACTTGGCAGGCAGGATCCGTCTACCGCCCGGGCAAAAGCCCCCAAGGTTTTTTCAAACTCCCGTAATCCGCCGGTCCGGTACAAAACCTTGCTGTCCGCCACCGCCAGGCGCGGGTCCCGCTTACGCCAGTCCCTGACCACGCCCGCCGCCAGTTCCCGCCAGGGCGTATCCTCCCGCCAGTGATCCGGCACCGCCAAAGCGGCGGCGGCACTGGCCAAAGGCCCCAGCGTCGGCCCCAGGCCCGCCTCGTCGACGCCCGCCAGAATCCTCACAGCCGCTCCGCCCATTCCACCACTTCCTTGACGCACCAGTCCGGCGTACTCGCCCCCGACGTCACTCCCACGGATAGGCAGCCGGCAAAGTCCTCCGCCCGGAGTTCCGCCGCCGTCTCCACCCCGATGCAGCGGGGGCAGCCCGCTGCCGCCGCCGTTTCGAGAAGGCGGCGGGTGTTCGCGCTCGTCACCCCCCCCACCACGATCACCCCCCCGTGCGCCGTCCCCAAACGCCGCGCTTCGGCCTGACGCCGGTGCGTGGCCCGGCAAATCGTATCGGCAATCACCGCACCGGGACGGCGGCGGGTCAATTCCTCCGCCATTATTTGGAACAGGTCGACGTCGAAAGTGGTCTGCGCCAGCATGAAGACGCCGCCGCTTACGGCCCCTGCCGGCAGATCCGCCAGATCCTTCACACTTGAAATCACTCTGCACGCCCCGCCGGCCGCACCCGCCACTGCCAGCACTTCGGCGTGGCCGGGATCTCCGGCCAGCAGGATAAAACTGCCTTCGGCCGCCGCCCTGCCGACCAGGGCCTGGTTCCGGATGATGTGGGGGCAGGTCGCGTCAATCAGGCGGACGCCGGCCTGCTCCAGTGCGGCGCGTTCCTGCGGCGGCAGGCCGTGGGCGCGGATGAGATAGGGCTTGTCCAGCCCCGCGTCGGGGCTGATTCCCAGCCGGGTCAAATATTCCGTCACCTGCCGGTTGTGGACCAGCGGCCCCTCCATACGGACGCCGCCGTGGCGATCGCGGGCCGCCCGGGCGATTTCGATCGCCCGCTTCACCCCTTCGCAAAAACCGACTTCCGCCGCCGTTTCCACCCGCATGATCTGCCTCTTTACTTTCCGGCCGCCTCGTTCTGCCGGTGCAGGCGGTGCACGATATCGTCGCGATCGTCGCCGGCTTCACGCAGTTCGGGATCTATTTCCCGCAGCATGTCGTCGAAGGACAGATTCCGTTTGGCCAGGAAATAAGCGCCCTTGAAAAATGCCGCGCCGCGGGCGCCCGGGAGGGCCGCCGCCACCACCGGCTTCCGGGTCTCGGTGGTCAGATGCAAAAAGCGTTCCGCTTCCTCGGCCGTCAAATCGCCCGGATCCGCCGGAATCACCTCGGTCCTGACATGATCCAGTCCGGCGGAATGATAGCCCGGCATGGGGGCGAGAAGAATGAGGACACCGATCTCCGGCACCGCCGCCAGTTCCTTTTCCAAATCGTGGCGGGACGACAGCCAGTAGACCCCGTCCCCGAGCACTTCCAGATTCGCATTGGCCAAAGGCGCCAGGGCGGCCAGGGGTTGGCGGTCGACGACCACCAAAGAACCGGATTCATCCGGCTGGGGCTGCGGCGGCGGCTGGGTTTGGCCGTCGGCCGGAAGCGGATTGACCGCCATGCCGAGACTCTCCGAGGAGGCGATGCGGCTGGAGGAAATGCCGCCGGTAGGCGCGAGGTCGGCCGCCTCCGGCTGGTCGCCGGCCGGGGCGGCGGCTTCCCCCTCCGCCGGGGCCGGAGCGCCGGCCACGGACTGGACACTGGCCCCTTCGACCGTTTCGGAATGGGCGGCCGGGACGGAGGATACGGTCACCGCCTGGTGCGCCGACGGGACGGCGGGGACGGCCTGTTCGGGAGTCGCCGCCGCTTCATGGGGGAGCGGTGGGGTGTCGGCGGCGGTCTTGCCGGTTCTGTCCGGCGGGCGGAGGGGCTGGGGCGGGGTTTTTCGGCCTTCCGCCGGGACGCGGATCTGGTCCAGGGTAGCGGTGGCGTCGTGGGTTATTTCCTGATCCGTCCGGGGCAGTATGGCATGCGCGGATTGGGAGGTGACGAGCAGGCTGGCGGGGTCGGTTCCGGGGTCGTTTGCCATGGGTTGGGCGCCGGAGCTTTGGCTGGAATGTTGCCGGCTGTTTTTCATATGGGTCTCGCCGGCGCGTTGCGGCGCGACGTAGACCAGCATCAGGATCAGGAGCGCCAAAGCCAGCAGGTGGGCGGTCAGGCGGCTTTTCGTTCCGATTTTACTGCGCATCGTCGTCTCCTTGCGGTATGCCACGTTTGGGTTTAACCCGATTATATTAAACCGGGAGCCGATTCGGAAGGATTTTCGGAAACGGCTCCGCCTCTTGACCCTGGCGCCGGCAAAGTGATAATGGTTTTTCCGGATGGGCCGGCGGGGTTTTTTCGGGAGATTCGCATGCGTTATCGTGCCGTCATTTTCGACCTGGATGGGACGCTCTTGAACACGCTGGAGGATCTGGCGGACAGCATGAACGAGGCGCTGGCCGGGGCGGGTTTACCCGGGCATCCGGTCGACGCTTACCGTTTTTTCGTCGGTACGGGGATTGTCAATCTGGTTAAAAACGCCGCTCCGGCGGAGGCGGAACCGGAGCAGCGCGAGCGGATTCTGGCCCGCATGGGGGAGATTTACGACCGGAACTGGGCCAGGAAAACCCGCCCCTACCCGGGCGTCCCCGAGCTTCTGGGGGAACTCTCCCGGGCCGGGGTCAAGCTGGCGGTGCTGTCGAACAAGCCGGACGTTTTCACCCAGGTCATGGTCAGGCATTTTTTCCCGGGGGAAATTTTCGGGGCCGTGAAGGGAATGACGGCGGAGATTCCGCGTAAACCGGATCCGGCCGGGGCTCTCTTATTGGCGGAACGCCTGGGAGTGCGTCCGGAGGAAACGGCCTATTGCGGCGATTCCGATACCGACATGAAGACGGGGCTGGCGGCGGGGATGTTTACGGTGGGAGTGACGTGGGGTTTCAGGCCGGTCGAGGAATTGCGCGGCGCCGGAGCGCTGGCTTTGGCGGATTCTCCCGGGGACATCCTGGGCTTGCTGGGTGCGAACTGAATTTTTGCAACAACTTTTTTATACCGGTATAAATGGCCAACAAACGATTTTCTGAAGGCGGGACGCGATGGGAATAATCGGCGAACGTCTGCGGCAAAAATATCGCACCATGGCTTATCCCGACGGTCCGGCGCCGGAACTGCCCGAGCGCTGGCGGGGGGAACCGGACGTCGCCGGCATGCGGGCGGCGGAAGCGGCGGCGTGTTGCCCCACCGGGGCGGTTTCCCCGGGGGGCGGGCCGGCCCTGGACATGGGGCGCTGTTTGTTCTGCGGGGAATGCGCCGAGGCCGGGGTCGAATTTTCCCGGCGCTACGCCCTGGCCCGCTTCAGCCGCAAGGGGCTGCTGGTCACCGGCGCGGGCGAAAAGGCGGAAACGCTCCCGCCGGAAAAAAGGGAACGCCTGGCCCTGATTCGCGGGATGTTCGGCAAATCCTTTAAGCTCCGGCAGGTGTCGGCCGGGGGTTGCAATGCCTGCGAGGCGGACTCGAACGTTCTCGGCACCCTCGCCTGGGACATGGGCCGCTTCGGCATCTCCTTTGTCGCCTCGCCCAAACACGCGGACGGGATTCTGGTCACCGGTCCGGTGACGGATCATATGAAATTGGCTCTTGAGAAAACTTACGCCGCGGTTCCCACGCCGCGGGTGGTGATAGCCGTCGGCGCTTGCGCCGTGTCCGGCGGAATTTACGCAACCAATCCTGACGGCCGGGGGCGTCTCGACGAAATGTTCCGGGTCGACCTGTACATCCCCGGCTGCCCGCCGCATCCCCTGGTCATTCTGGAAGGGCTGCTGCGTTTGCTGGGGCGGGTGAAGGAAGCGGGGGCTTGACTGCAAGCCTGGTAAAACTCCAATATAAACACAAACCCTTCGGCCCGGTGCCGAAGGGTTTATAATATTTCTGCACGGGACAGAAATAGTGGGGTGGATTAGGACGCCGCCTTTCCTGGAAAATGCCGGAGACTGGCTGCTAGAGCGGTTCTAACAATTCTATGCCATTTTGAGCACCGCTCTAGGCGAAGGGGATCATTGGCCGGATTTTCAGGAGGTGCAATTTATTACTGGACTTTTGCAAAATCACCATTCAAACCGCCGAATGGCGATTTTGTAAAATCAAAAACCCTTGAAATTCGGGCAAAAACGATTTTTGCAAAGTGGCGATTGGCGGTTTAATCGCCACTTTGCAAAAGTTCAGTTATTACCGAATCGCCATTCGCAGGTTTGAATGGCGATTCGGTAAAAACTGCGGGACACGACCGATCTATGAGACTGAAGTTCGGCCAAACTCCAGTGGTTGATTTGCCCGGCCTGAATCACAATATCTTCGCCTCGACGTCCTTCAATTCGCCGCCGCCGCCGTTATGGTCTTTGCCGCGCGGGCCGGATTTGTTGTTGGTCACGGATCTGAGCGACAACAGCACCACCAGCAAATCGTCCAGCCACCCCACCACCGGCACGACATCGGGGACGATGTCGATGGGCGAAAGGCAGTACAAGAGGGCGACGATAAGAATAATCTTGTCGGTCCTGGTCATGCCGCCTTTGGTGAACAGGTCCCACAATAATTTCGCCCGCTTGGACAAATCCATTCACTTCTCCTGTGGCGGTATAGGGCAATTTTTAGATTGTTCGCTCGACAATGTATATCTGTCCTCGCCGCCGGGCGTCCTTCGCGTCAGGGTGGTAAAAAATCCCCGCCCGATGCGGTGGTTTCCAGGTCGCCGCCAGTGCAAGGGGGTAACTTCATTATAACGCACAACTGGCCTGTTCGGTGTTTTTTCTTTCGCGAATTTCCACCCGCAGATCATACGCCAGGAGCAGGAACACCAGGGCGAACGAGGCCGGAACCAGCAGGAAGGAATACCGCAGGCCGACCCAGTCCCCCGCCAGGCCCATGAGCGAGGTGAACACGCCGCAACCGGGAATTCCGGCGCAGGAAAAGAGGATCATCATCATGGTGTAGTCGCCGGGGATCCGCTGGGCGCCGTCGGATTGAATGCTCGGCCACAAGGGTCCGGCGACCAGCCCGGCTGCGAACAGGAGCGGGAACAGCAGATGGCGCGTTTCCAGCCAGGGGAAGGGCAGGCAGACCAGGACCGCCAGAAAAGTGGCCGCGACCAGGAATTTCTTCAAACTCGCCTGCTTCACCCACAGTCCGAATGCAATGCGGCCGACGATCATGCCGGCGGCGAAACAGGCGGTGCCGAAACCGGCGGCGCGGGCGGAGGAGGCGAATTCGAGCTGGATATAGCTGGCGCACCAGAAGGTGAGCGAGAACTCGCCGCCGCCGGCGAAAAACATGGCGGTGAAAAAGAGCCAGAAACGCGGCTGCTTCATGATGGCGCGGGTTTTGGCGGCGATGTCCCGCCAGTGCACCCTTTCCTCCCGGGACGGCAAAATCGCCCCTTTCCGGCTCGGCCACAGAAAGAGGATGACCGGCAGCAGGCACACCGCGGCGGCCGTCGCCACGACCATCCGCCACGATACCCCGGCATCCAGGAGTATTCCGGACAACAGCACCAGGCCGACCACCCCGATGCTCCAGAAGGAATGCACGATATTCAGGTACCGCCCCGGCTCCTCCGCATGCAGGTCCTGGACGAACGGAGTCGCCAAACCTTCAATCACCCCCTCCCCCAGTCCGGCCGCCATCAGGGCGACGAACAATATCCCGTAGGACGGGGCCAGGGCCGCGCCGGCGATCCCGAGGCACATCAGGAGGAGCGCTACCCCGAGGCTCAGCCTCTTCCCCCACATCCCGGCAATGACCCCGCACGCCGCCATCGCCACCACCATGGGCATGGAGCGGCCCAGCTGCAGGGCGCCGCCGGCGCCCATCCCCCCCTCCCCCAGCGGGAAATGGAGATCCTTGGCGATAAAGACCAGGCACATGGGGATGGCCATGGAACAGCCGGCATAGGCGGCCATGCCGAGGCAATTGGCGTAATCATGGCGGCCGAAGGTCAATTTGTGCTGCATGGAACGGGGTCCTTTGCTTATCCTGCGAAGATTTGGGCAACGCCGGTCCGGGCCCGGGGGCGTCACGGAAAATCGGTTTTCCTGAAAAGCGGTTGCGATGCATTACTTATCGTAATGATTACGATATCTAATAGCATAAACAAATCCGCCCCGCTTGTCAACGGCCTTTCCGCCCTCCGGCGCTTTGCCCGGCCCCGCCCGGCCGGCCGGGCGGCGGCGTTTCGTGAACGGGCGGCGTTTTTTTCCCCCTCCCTTCAATCCTATTGCATCCCCTCCTCCCCAACCGTATAATCGAACCTTCCTGCGGCGTCAATTTGTGCCGAAATTTTCTCAATTTTACGGGCATTTTCCCGCCCCGGCGGCAAGGAATCCTTCATGTCCCTCCCCCTCACCCTTCTCGTCATCTTCCTCGCCCGTTGCGCCGACGTCTCCATGGGCGTCTTCCGCATACTCCTGGTGGTGAAAGGAAAGAAAATCCTCGCCGCCCTGCTGGGATTCTTCGAAGTCATGGTCTTCATTTCGGTCATGAACATCATCATGGGCGGCGGCAAATCCCTGAGCCTCCCGGAGCTCCTCGCCTACTGCGGCGGCTTCGCCGCCGGAAACATCGTCGGCTCCTTCCTCGAAAGCAAACTGATGGACGCCTATGTGGTCGCGGAAATCATCGCCGAGGAAGGCCCGGACGCGCACAAGCTGGTGGATGAACTCAGGAACGCCGGTCTCGGGACCACCGTCATCCACGGCGAAGGCCGCGGGGGGCCGCGTCTGGTGATGAAGGTGATTTGCTCAAGGAAACACCTCGACAAGGTCAAGCGGTTGTCCGAGGACTATGGCGGTTTTCTCTACATCGCCGACATCCGGGGGGTGTCGGGGGGGTTCTTCACCGGCGTTAAGCGGAAGTGACTTGAACGGAAGCGGACACTATGGCAAAGGGCGATGGAACCGGGGCCGTGCGGCGCATGCGCATCTGGCCGGCGGTGGTGGGGCCACTCGGGTTGACGTTCCTGCTGGGGGCGGCGACGTGGCTGTTCGTGAACAAAGTGCAGTCGGATCAGGAGGAGCGCGAGGCGGCGGCCTTGCGGCTGGAAGGTTACGCCCGGGTCGAGGCGGCGGATTTGGCGAACCGGGCCCAGGGGTTCTTGACCTCCTTCGTCGAGGAGCGGGCGGTGAAACGCCGGGAGCAGGAACGGAGCCTCAGGACCGAACTCCGCGCCCTCACGGACAATCTTTATCGGCT
Source organism: Planctomycetota bacterium (assembly GCA_031548195.1). Taxonomy (GTDB): domain Bacteria; phylum Planctomycetota; class SZUA-567; order SZUA-567; family SZUA-567; genus JAJBSZ01. Next base: position 25,352 of record JAVBRG010000084.1, read on the forward strand.
CCTGACCGCGAACCTGGAAAAGAGCCGGGCAAACGCCGTGGCCCGGCGGGAAGTGGGCGATTTTCCCTCCGGCTTCGAAGGGGTGAAGCATTATCTGGAAATCGCCGGCGGCGGCAAGGACCGCGCCGATCCGGGGGTAGAGGCCCTGCGCGCCTGCGCCAATGAATTGGGGGCGCTCCTTCCCGCCGGCGGAACCTTGACGGTGGTGCGGAACAATTTCGAGGAGCTCCTGGCCTTGGGGGGGGGCGATCGGCCGGAAAACGCGCTTACGGAAGGGATGTCCCGCGATTTCATGTGGGAGGACGCGGGCGACAACCGGAATTGGACCCTGCAGGTGCGGCTGTCCGCACCGGATGAAAATCCGACGCCGACGGCGGCGGAACTGGCGGCGCATTTGTCGGAGAAATTGGGGGCGTCCCGGCTGGCCAACGTGGTGTGGCGGGGCTGGCTGGTGGGAACGTCGGGGCAGGCCGCCGCCTATTTTCCCGCCGGGGTAATCGAGGACGCGCCGCCTTTCATAAATCGGCCCGGCGAATGGGTCGACATCGAGGGCCGGCGTTTGGTATGGCTGGAGCGGCGCGGGACCGGGAACGGCTCCGCTGCGCGGCTTAACGAAGCGCCCGGCGAGTATTCGGCCGGGGTGTCGGTGTCGATTGATCGGCCGGCGTCGGCCCCGACCATTCGCGAGGAATTCGAGCGGGACGGGCGCTGGGCGTTGACCCTGGCCGCCTTGTCGGTTTTGTCGGTCATTGGCTGGGCCTGGTTTTTCTGGGCGCTGTGGGGGAACCGGCGGCGGCTGGCGGCGGAGTCGCGGGCGTCCCTGTATGCGGGCGCCGCCGGAGTCGGGCAGAAAGCCGGCGCCGCCGGGCGGATGCCGGATCGTCCGGATTATTTGCGTGACGACATCCGGGCGGTAAAGGACGGCCTGGCTGCAAAGACGGGGGCGGCGGCAAAGGTCCAGCGCGGCCTCTCCGCCGGATCCGACGAGGTCTTTACGGTGAAAGGCGCGCCGCCCCGGCGGGCGGCGGCAGGGAATGGCCGGTTGTCCGGCGATACCGCCGGCGCTCCCGGGGGCATTGCCGCCGGTGGCGGCGAGCGTCCGGCGCGGGAGGCCCAGGCCGGCGGCCCGCCGCCGCGCGAAAGCCGCGAGAGCCGCGAAGAGCGCGAGGTGATTGTCGCGGACATCGATGCGGACGGGGTTCATATCCGTTCCGGTTTAAGCGGGGCGGCGAAACCGGCGGGGGATGAGGACGAGGAACCGGTTCTGGTTCCCGCCTACCGGATTCCCAGCGGCAGCCTGTTCCGGTTGCAGGAGCGGCATCGCGGCGGCCGGGGTCGGGCGGGGAGCATGGTTCTGGACCAGGCGCGGAGTCAATTGCTGCGGGAATTGGCGAAGCGGGTGCGTCCGGCGGCGATGTTCGCGAAGCCGATGCCGGCGGCGGTCGTGCAGCCGGCGGGTGTGGCGCCGGTGATGCAGCCGGTGGTTGAGCCGTTGCCCCAGGGTCGGCGTTCCTCGGGCCGGGTTACCGAGGTGATTCCGAAGATGAAGTCGCCGGGCGGCTGGGAGCGGGTGGATTGAGTGGCTTGACAAAGAGCCGCCGGTTCTCACCGGCGGCTCTTCGGTTGACACATGGCAAATGCCTGACACAAACGCTTTGCAAACCGTTACCGCCGATCCCCACCGGACGAAGCCAGTTTTTTCAGCGATTTCGCGCGCGCCTTGCGGGCCTTGTTTTTCTTCTTTTCAGCCACGCGGATGGCTTTGGCGCGTTCCTTTTCACGTTCCCGGTCCTTGCGCTTGTTCTTTTCGGACGGTTTTTCGTAATAGGAGTGTTTACGCATGTCCCGGGTCAGACCTTCGCGGTCGCAGATTTTCTTGAAGCGCCGCAGGGCTTTGTCGAGACCTTCGTTGGGCTTGAGCTCTAAACGAATCAGGGTATTCACCCCCTTCCCGGTGCCACTTAAAATGGCCGTTCCCTTTGGGGACGGCCGTCTGCCCTCAATGAATTTCGGTCGAAATAGTATCGACTTTTTAGGGGGCCGGGTCAAGTCTTTTTCAAAATTCCCTGGAGAACCCGGCAATTGCGCTTTATCAAACGACCCGCGGCGGATATCATTGTACCGACCGCGTATTGGAATCGTGAATCGTTATAATCCGCCTTTTCAGGAGAACACCATGCCGGAACGCAAAGTTTGCCCGAACCGGGGCTTGAACAACGAATTCTGCACCTGCCCCTACACCGACTGCGAGCGCCACGGCGTTTGCTGCGAATGCGTACAGTACCACCTGCCGAAGAAACAGTTGCCGCAGTGTTACGTCAAGGCCGGGATGAAGGCGTAAGGGGAAGCTCCAAAAATGTCATGTTTTGGGTTGCCCTGAGGTGATTCGTCGGCGGTTGACTTTTCAGGGAAATCGAACGGCGGTGCGCTCGGTTTCCTTGAAAACACCGTCAATCCAAACGGTAGTTCGGCGCCTCTTTCGTGATCGTGATGTCGTGCGGATGGCTCTCGGTCAAACTCGCCTGGGTGATGCGGATGAACTTGGCCTTCGTCTGCAATTCGGGAATGTTCGCGGCCCCGGTATAGCCCATCCCCGATTTCAAGCCTCCCACCAATTGGTAAATGAACGGTTCAAGCGGTCCCTTCGCCGGCACCCGGCCCTCGATTCCCTCCGGCACCAGTTTGTCGAGCGGTTTGTTGCCCTGGCGGTAACGCTCGCCGGATGTGCCGGCGGTCATCGCCCCCAGGCTCCCCATGCCCCGGTAAGCCTTGTAAATCCGGCCCTGATGCAGAATCTGTTCCCCCGGCGCCTCGTCGGTGCCGGCCAGTAGGGAACCTATCATCACGCACTGCGCCCCGGCCGCAATCGCCTTGGCGATGTCCCCGGAATACTTGATGCCGCCGTCGGCGATGATCGGCACGCCCGTCCCCTTCGCCGCCCGCGCCGCCGCCCAAATCGCCGTCATCTGCGGCACCCCGATGCCGGCGATGACCCGGGTGGTGCAAATGGAACCGGGGCCAATCCCCACCTTCACGGCGTCGACCCCGGCTTCGATCAGGTCCCGCGCCCCTTCCTCGGTGGCGATGTTGCCGGCGACGATGTCGACCCGCCCGCCGAAATCGCGTTTGTAGCGCTTCACCGCCTCCACGACGTTCTGGCTGTGGCCGTGCGCGGTATCCACCACCAGGACGTCGACCCCGGCCTCGACCAGGAGGCTCACCCGTTCGTCGTCGTTCACCCCCACGGCGGCGCCGACCCGGAGCCGGCCCCGGCGGTCGCGGGCGGCGAGGGGATAACGGTCGAAATTATTGATGTCCCGCATGGTGATGAGACCCTGGAGCCGGCGCTTGTCGTCGACCAGAATCAGCTTCTCGATTTTGTTCTTGAAGAGCAGTTCCTTGGCTTGTTCCAGCGTGGTGTTGGGGGGGGCGGTGACCAGGTGCTCCTTGGTCATGACTTCGCCGATTTTGATGTCGTCCTTGTATTGGAAGCGGAGGTCGCGGCGGGTGAGGATGCCGACGACGGTGTTGTCGGGGAAAACGATGGGTATGCCGGAAAGCTTGCGGCTGGCGATGATTTCGTTGGCGACCGATACCAGGTCGTCGGGATTCAATTTCACCGGATCGGAAATGATGCCGTTGGCGGAACGCTTCACTTCCTCGACTTCCTTGGCCTGGAGAAGCGGGGGAAGGTTTTTGTGGATGACGCCGATTCCCCCCTGTTCCGCCAGGGCGATGGCGAGGCGGCCTTCGGTGACGGTGTCCATGGCGGCGGAGGCGATGGGGATGTGAAGGCGGATGTTGCGGGAGAAAACGCTGTCGGTATTCACTTCGGAAGGAACGATATCGCTTTTCTGCGGGGTCATGAGCACGTCGTCAAAGGTGATTCCCTCGTCGAGGATGATTTCCGCCATTTTTCCCTCCAGGCAGTTGGTCTTGGGCGGCGCATGTTGTCGCCGCCCGATGGTGTGATTAGGCCGGATCAATTTAGCAAGTCGGGGCAATTTGATCGTACAATTACAGCCGATTACCCCGCCCGAGTCAAGCTTGGACCCGCAATTGCGGTTGACAAGCGCCCTTCGCGGCTTGACAATGTACTGCGGCGAAACTTTTGCCTCGCGCCTACGCCTTCCTTTTCCCCCGGTTTTCAACATAAAGGCTTCTCAACATGTCAATCAGCATCAAGGTCGACACCCACACCCATACCGTACTGTCCGGACACGCCTGGAGCACCCTCAGGGAAAACGCCGCCGCCGCCAAACGCCACGGCCTGGACGGCATGTGCCTGACCGAGCACGGCCACGCCATGCCCGGTTCCGGCCCCTTTTTCATCGTTCCCGCCCAGCGCATGCTGCCGGCCGAGCTGGAAGGGATACGCATTTTTTACGGAATCGAGGCGAACATCATGGGGATGGACGGCTCCCTCGATATCGAGGACCGCATGCTGTTCATCAGCGACTGGAACATCGCCAGCATCCACGACGTCTGCATCACCCCGGGCAGCGCCGACGAAAACACCGACGCCTATCTGAAAACCCTCCGCCATCCGGCCGTCGACATGCTTGGCCACATCGACGATTTGAAGACGCCGAACCATTTCGAAACGGTGGTGCAGGCGGCGGCCGCCGCCGGCCGGATTATCGAGGTAAACAATAATTCCCTGCTCATCCGCAAGGGCAGCCGGGAGAGGGTCGAGGAAATTGTCGGCCTGTGCCGCAAATACGATGCCCGGGTCGCCGTTTCCTCCGACGCGCATTTCGACGAAATGGTGGGTTCGGTGAAGCCGGCCCTGGATCTCCTCGACAAATGGAATTTCCCCGAGGAACTGATTGTCAACCGGACGCTGGCGGCGTTCGAAAAATATCTGGCGGAACGGACAATCCGCCTCGACACGGCGCGGCCGTCCTTCCTTGGCGACCGGCGCTCGGTGCGGCGGATGGCGAAGGACCTGAAGAAAGCGGGGTTGTAGGCATGTCGTTTTTGCAAATCGAGGGGAAGACTTTCCTGGTGGTCGGGGTGGCGAACCGGAAGAGCGTCGCCTGGCACATCGCCGACGGCCTACGGAGGGAAGGGGCGAAGGTGGTCCTGGCGGTGAAGGACGCGGCCGCCGCGGGGTCGGTGGCGAAGCTCTTCCCCGACGCGGACATATTCCCCTGCGACGTGACCCGCGAGGAGGAGATCCTCCGCCTCGCGGAGAAGGTCGCGGCCGGGCACCCGGTGTTGGACGGCATGGTCCACTCCATCGCCTTCGCTAATTACAGCCGGGGGCTTAGACCGTTCCACGAGACGGTCCGGGCGGATTTCCTGCAGGCGGTGGACATAAGCATGTTCAGCCTGCTGGCCCTTTCCGACGCCTTCAAGGGCCGCTTCGCGAATGACGCGTCGGTGGTGACCATTTCCATTTCCCACACCAGCATGGCGGCCGAGAGCTACGGCTACATGGCGCCGGTGAAGGCGGCCCTGGATTCGTCCGTCGCGTTCCTGGCCAAAAGTTTCGCCGCCTTTTCGGAAGTGCGTTTCAATGCAATTAACGCCGGCCTCCTGAAGACCTCGGCCTCGGCCGGCATCCCGGGTTATCTGGAAAATTACCTCTTCGCCGAAAAGGCGACCCTCCGCCACCGGGCCCTGGAAACGGGTGAGGTCGCGAACCTGGCCCTGTTTTTACTGAGTCCGCGCGCCAGCGGCATCAATGCCCAGCGCCACGTCATCGACGCCGGCATGAGCGTGAATTTTTTCGATCGGGAGCTGGTCAGGGCCGGCGTGCGGGTGGAGTGAAACCGCAGTTTTGCCAATGTTCAGGTGAACCATAGCCCATGCTAGCCCGCCGCCCCATGCTTTGCTTCGCTCTCGCCCTGATGGCCGGCGTGATCGCGACGCGTTTCCTGCCCTGGGTCGCCACCTGTCGCGGCTACGGCTGGGCGCTCTTCGCCGTCCTCGCCGTCTGGTTCGCCCTGAATCCCGCCGCGAAATCCGGCCCGCAGTTTGAATCCCCGCCGCTTGAACCGGCGCCGCTCGACCCCCCCTCCGCCTTCGAATCCATGCCGGCGGCTTACCGCACCCACATTGTCCCCGAACCCGGTTTTCTGCCCCGGCGCGGCTTGAACCGCTTCATCCTCGTCGCCTGCCTGGCCGCTTTCTTATTGGGAAGTCTGCGGCAGAACGTCTGGGAGCGGCAGTTGGACCCGAGGCAAATTCCCGCCGAACCCTGGTTCGAAGCCCGACTCCTCGCCACCGAACCGGCGCGCATCCATTCGGGCGAAGCGGGACGCTGGAGTTCATCCGCCCGGATTCTCGAAGTGAACGGCAAGCCTTTTCCCGGGGAAACGCCGGTACGCCTGTTCGGCCCCGACGGTCCGGATTTCCGCCGGGGCGACCTGATTGTCGGGCGGATGCGTAAAGATCGCCCGGGCGTCCTCGCCCACCCGGGCGCCTTCGATTACCAGGCCTTGCTGGAGCGTAACGGCCTGGTCGGCTCGCTCAGCCTGGTGCAAAGACGCACCGCTGAAACAGCCGCTTCCGAAACGGACTTCACCGAAGGGGGGGACGCCGCCGCCGGCATAGCGCCCCCGGCGGTCTACCGGGTCGAACCGGTCGCGACGCCGTCCCTCGCCATCCGTTTGCTGCGTTGCACCGACGCCGTTCGCGCCCGCGCCATCGCCTTGACCCTCAGGTACGGCGGAAGTTCCGGTCCGGTTCTCGCCGCCATGCTTTACGGTTACCGGAAGGATATGGATAGGGAGCTGCAAGGGGCTTTCCGGCGGGTCGGGATTGGTCACGTGCTGGCCATATCCGGTCTGCACGTCGGGCTGGTGGTGGGGCTCCTGTGGTGGCTGGGCGGCTGGGTGAGGTGGAGCCTCAGGGCGCGGGCGCTGGCTTGTCTGGTGCTGGCGCTGTTTTATCTCGGCCTCACCGGCATGCAGGTCGCGGCGACCCGCGCCACCCTGATGGCGGCGATTCACCTGGGAGGGATCGCCTGCGGCCGGAAGTCGGACATGCTCAATTCTCTCGGTGCCGCCGCCTTCCTCATCACCGCCGTGAATCCGCAATCGCCACTGGACGTCAGCTTTCAGCTTTCCTTCACCGCCGTCGTCTTCATCTTCGCCGCCATGCACCGCCTGCCGGACACCCCTTCCGCGCGTCTGGGCGACGGACGCCCCGATTCGTTCGCGCGGAGCCGGAGCGACCGGCCCTATTGGCTGCGTGAATTGGGGATGGAGGCGGAATCGCTGGCGCGCTTGAGCGTGGCGACCTGGCTGGGGCTCCTCCCGATTATCGCCGTGGTGTTCAATCAAGTGAACCCGATGGGCTTGCCGATCAACATGCTGGTCATCCCGGGTATGGCGGCGGTTCTGGCCGGGGGACTCCTCCTGCCGTGGTTCGGCTGGCTGCCGGGGGCGGGCTGGCTGCTTACGGCGCCTTGTCGGGCTTTGGAGGCGTTGGCGTGGTGGTCGGACGGCATTCACTATTCCTCTTTTCCGGTGCAGGCGCCGGGGCCGTTCTGGGTGACGGTGTTTTATCTGTTCGCCGGCATGTACCTGGTCAGGGGCATGATTGACCGGAGGAAACGCCGCGGGTGGACGCTGGCGGCGGTCGGCGGCGGGATAATCGGTCTGGCGGCGATGGGAGTGGAAATGCAAGCGGCGTCGCCACCGCCTCCGACGGGGCGGGTGGCAGTTCTGCCGGGAGCCGGAATGGGGACGCTGGTGGCGGAGGCGCCGGACGGGTCCATGGCCGTTTTGGGCGAAGTACGCCGGGGTGGCATCGGCGAGGCGGGCTGGCTGCATTATTTACGTCGGACCGGGTCGATCGGGCTGGTGGCGCTTGATGAAACCAGGGACTGGCCGGCAAGAAACGATTTAGCGCGAAACGTTGCGCAAATGGGCGACGGCGGTCCGGCAAACCAGCTGGCGGCGGATTTGGCGTATCATTATCCCTTGTCCTCGGCGGTCCTGATCCCCGGCGCCGCCGGCCGGCCGGGCGAGACGGTTTTATGGCGGGCGGTGGAGAAGGCGGAGGGGGTGCGTTACGCCTACGGCCGCGACGCCGAAGGCAAGGTGGCCTGGCTGGCGGTGCGGGCGGGGTCGGCTTCGGCCGCCCTGGCCCGGGGCGCGGGCTGGGAGGATTTGGCAAAGGCGCTGGCGCGGGGCGATGAGGCGCGGGGCGCAGGGCCGGGATGGGTGGACCTTCTCTCCTTACGCACGCCGGGGCGGAGCCCCGGCCGGAAAAGGCTGGCGGAGGGTTTACCCTTTCGCCGGGTGGCGGTGAGCGGTTTCGGCGGGAGTAATTTTCCTTCCGGCTGGTTTGACCGGGGGCGTTACGGGGTCTTGACCGAAACGGACGGCCTGAAGGTTTTCGACGGCGCGAAGTGGGTCAGGCTGGATTACATTGTCAAGTGAGATCCTGGGAAATTCGGCGGCACATCCCTATTGTTCAAATCGCCGAATAATAGGGTCATGTCCCCGAATTCCCCGCGATTTTTACCTGGTAAAGCGTCACCCGGCAAAACTCCCGTGAGACACACGGCATGCCCACCCCTTGACTGTTCCTCCCCCCGTGCACATAATGGATGCGAGGGGTTTTGAAGGCGCCGGGATAACGTTTTCCGTGCGCCCGAGCAATGGAGAGATAATGTCCGCACCAAGCTTCGACGGCCGAATCCCGGCGATTCCGGCCGTTCTTTTGTGGTTGTGCTTCGCTTTCTTCTGTCCACTCTCCCAGGCCCGGGACGCCGACGGTAAAATCGTCATCGTCGCCAGCCTCTTCCCGCAATACGATTTCAGCAGGCAAATCGGCGGCGACGCCGTGCGCGTTCGCCTGCTCCTGCCGCCCGGCGTCGAAAGCCATTCCTATGAACCGACCCCCTCGGATCTGGTCGACATCGCCCGCGCCGATCTCTTCGTCTTCACCGGACCCGCGATGGAACCCTGGGCCGACCGTCTCGCCGACAGTATCGACAAGGACGGCCCGGTGCGCATCGTCGACGCGGCGAAGGGTATAGCCCTCGAGCGCTCCGGCGAAAGCGACGCCGACCTCCATGCCGAGGACAGCTCCGGCCATGCGGAAGGGGAATCCGGTTTAACGCACGATCCCGCCCATGACCACGGCGGCCTCGACCCGCATATATGGCTGGACCCGGCGCTGGCGGCGGTGATGGTCGAGAATATTTCCGCCGCCCTGCAGGGGGTGGACCCGCTGCGGGGGGAAATTTACCGGGCCGGGGCGGAAAAATACCGGCGGGAGCTTCTCCGCCTGGACCGGGATTTTGCCGCGGCAGTCGCGGCCTCGCCCCGGCGCGAACTGGTCTTTGGCGAGCGCTTCGCCTTCAGCTACTTTTTCCGCCGTTACGGCTTGACGGAGATTGGCCCCTACAAATCATGCGCCCCGGGTTCCGAACCCGGTCTGCAGTCGGTCATCGAGGTGGTGAGGGAAATCAAGGCGAAGCGCATTCGTTATATTTTCAAGGAAACGCTGGCGGTCAGCCGCATCGCGGAAATTCTTCGGGAGGAGACCGGGGCGGACATCCTCACCGTCGACAGCCTGCACAATCCCTCCGCCGCACAGCGCGCCGCCGGCATCAATTATCTCGCCGGCATGCGAGGGAACATGGAGGCTTTCGCGCGAGGTTTGGGGAACGGCGCCGGAGGGGAAAAATGAGTTCGACCCCGAAACAGGGGGGGCCCCCCCCGGACGCCGCCGCATCCGCCCCGGCGCGACTGCTGCCGGAGGTTGTCCTGCAGGTCGAAGGATTGTCCCTGGGCTACGGCTTGAAGGCGGTGCTGCATGACGTTTCCTTCAGTGTCAGCGAAGGCGAGTATGTCTGCCTCATCGGCCGGAACGGCAGCGGCAAGAGTACCCTCTTCAAGGGGATTCTCGGGCTGTTGCCGGCCCGGGGCGGCAGGGTCCTGCTGCCGCACGGTTTGGGGTCGACGGCGTTCCTGCCGCAGAACCAGGAGTCGGACGGCGACTTTCCGGCGACGGTGTGGGAGGTGGCGTTGTCGGGGAGCCGCCGGAGCGGGCGGTTCGGTTTTTATTCGCGGGACGACAAGGCGGTGGCGCTGCGCAACCTCGAGTTGTTGGGCATCAAGGATCTCCGTAAGCGGCGGATGGCCGATTTGTCCGGTGGGCAACGCCAGCGGGCCTTTTTGGCGCGTTGTCTCAGCGGCCGGCCCCGGCTTCTCCTGTTGGACGAGCCTTACACCGGGCTGGACTACCAGGCGGCGGAGGGTTTGTCGGCGCTGCTGGCCGATTTGTCCGTCCGGCACGGCATCGCCATTCTCATGAGTTCGCACGATCTCGGCGCGGTTCAGGCCAATGCCAGCCGGGTGTTGGTGGTGGACGGGACGCTTTTGTTCGACGGCGATGTGCGGGAGTGGCTGGCGACCTTCCATAAGACTCCCCTTGCCGCGAGGAGCCAGGCATGCACGCATTGACCGAGGCGTTATCCTATGCGTTTGTGCAACGGGCGGTGCTGGTGGGGTTGCTGGTGTCGGTGTCGGCGGCGCTGTTGGGGGTGGTGTTGGTTTTGAAGCATTATTCCTTGATTGGCCACGGGTTGTCGGAGGTCGGGTTCGCCTCCTTGACGATTGCCTTGGCGTTGGGTTTGCCGCCGCTGCTGTTTTCCGGTCCGGTGGTGGTGTTGGCGGCGGTGGTCATCATGTTTGTGTCGCAGCGTTATGGAGCGCAGGGGGATGTGGCGATTGGGGTGGGGTCTACGGGCGCTTTGGGATTGGGGATAATAGTTGCGGCGGCGGGGCCGGGGATAAACGTCGATGTGCAGAATTACATTTTCGGATCGATTCTCTCGGTGACCCGTGCGGACGTGTGGCTGGCGCTGGCGGTTTTCCTTTTGGTGGCGGGGGTGTTTCCCCTGTTCCACAACCGGTTGTTCCTGGTTTTCTACGACGAGAATTTTGCCCGGTCGGCCGGAGTGAATGTTTCCTTCTATCAATTCCTGGTATCGCTACTCACCGCCTTGACGGTGGTGGTCGGCATGCGCAGGGTGGGGACGCTGCTTATTTCCGGTTGGATTATATTCCCCGCCGTGACCGCGCGGCGTTTGGCGTGGAGTTACCGGTCGATGGTGGTTTTGGCGGGGGTGGTGGGGGTGGCGGGGTGTTTGGTGGGGATGGTGGTTTCGTTGGCGACGGATTGGCCGGCGGGGGCGAGCATTGTGGCGGTGAACATCGTCCTGTGCGCGCTGGCGTTTTTGAAGAGGCGGGGGTGATTCCGGGGACAGGGGCGGTATCCCGGAATGGTCAAATCCCCGCTCCGATCGGTTTCAACTTTTTAATCGGCTTGATGGCATTGATCGTTTTCAATTCCCCGGTCTTCTTCAGACGCTGGTATTCCCGCGCATACTCCCAGGCGATTTGCGCGTTGAGCCAGAATTGCAACTCGGTGCCAAGGGCATTGGCGATCATCATGGCCAGCTTCGGGGTCAATCCCCGGCGTCCCATGCAAATATCATTCACCACCACCGGCGCCACCCCGATGTGCCTGGAAAAGGCTCTTTGCGTAATTCCGCGCGGGGTTAGAAAATCGTCCAGGAGATATTCGCCGGGGTGTGGGGCGGTGCCGGATGGACCGGCGGGAATGCCCTCTTTGGTAGGCTTAAGTATGGTTGTCATGGCCCCGTTCCTAGTGCTTGTAATCGACAATCTCGACGTTCTCGGCCCATCCCTCATTCCACCAGAACACTATCCGGTACTTTTGATTGATGCGAATGCTCCATAACCCGGGGATGGAATGAATCTGTTCAAGGTGGTTGCTGGCGATGTCGGCCAAGGTTTTTAACTGAGTGGCGCTGGAAAGCAGGTTCAACTTCTTCAAGGCCGGAGCGATGATGTCTGGCGGCAACCCCTTTGGTTTTTTGCCATCCCACACGGCCGCCGTCTCCCTGCTGCCAAAGGTTCTGATCATTGACTCCTCCATGATTGTCAATGTATAATATAATTTCAGAACGCATGCATGACAAGCATTTTTTCTGGAATTTCAGGGTTTTTGATGTTGCAAAAATCCAGTTGAAAATACCATAATCCCCCGCCAGGAGCCACCCATGCAAATCGCCACCCGCTGCCACTCCATCTCCCCCTTCATCGTCATGGACATCCTCGAACGCGCCAAACAACTCGAAGCCTCCGGCAAAAAAATCATCCAGCTCCAAATCGGCGAACCCGATTTCGACACCCCCGCGGTCATCAAGGAAGCCCACCAAAAAGCCCTCCAGGACGGCCACACCCACTACACCCCCTCGCTCGGGGATCCGGAACTCAAAACCGCCCTCGCCAAATACTATAAGGAACGCTACCGGGTTGACATCGCCCCCGAACGCTTCTTCGTCTGCCCCGGTTCCTCAATCGGCATGACCCTGCTCTTCGCCGCCATCCTGAACCCGAACGACAAAGTCATCATGTCCGATCCGCATTATCCCTGCTACGACAATATGGTAAAATTCCAGGACGCCACCCCGCAAACCGTCACCGTCCTGGAAGACGAAGGCTTCCTCTACCGCCCCGAAGACATCAAGGCCAAACTCGATCCCAAAGTCAAAGCCCTCGTCATAAACTCCCCGGCAAACCCCACCGGAACCGTACTCGACCAGGCACGCCTCAAGGCCATCGCCAAACTCGGACCCCTGGTCGTCTCCGACGAAATCTACCACGGCCTCAACTACGGACCGGAACCCGAACACTCCATCCTCGAATTCACCGATAATGCCGTCGTCGTCTCCGGCTTTTCCAAACTCTTCGCCATGACCGGCTGGCGCCTGGGCTACCTGATCCTCCCCCCGGACCGGGACCTCATCCGCACCATGATGATCCTTACCCAGAACTTCATGATCTCCACCACCGCCGCCGTGCAAAAAGCCGGCATCGCCGCCTTGGAAAAATCCTGGGACGACGTCGAAAGAATGCGCCAAACCTACGACCGCCGCCGCAAACTCCTCCTCTCCGGCCTCCGAAAACTCGACTTCGGCGTCAAGGTCGAACCCACCGGCGCTTTTTATATACTGGCCAATGCCCGGCACCTCACCCACGACTCCTACGCCCTCGCCTTCGACATCCTGGAAAAAGCCGGCGTCGGCACCGACCCCGGCATCGACTTCGGCCCCGGCGCCGAAGGATTCCTCAGGTTTTCCTACTGCAACTCCGAAAAAAATCTGGAAGAAGCCTTGGACAGACTGAAAAAATATCTGGAAAATCGCTAGTCCCAAAAAATAACTGTACCGCCCGGTACAGTTAACTTGAAACCCTTTCCCACTTACGGAGATGGGGAATTATTCCGGCAAAAAGTTTGAAAGTGGTTGGTAATAACTGCCGCGTGGTGGTACTATAAGTTTGTGAGGGGAAGACGAGCGCGTTAAACTGGGCGCTGGAAAACCCGCTAGACTATCAAAACAAACAACCCATCTCAAGAAGGAGTGGCAAAAAATGAAGAAGATGCTGATTGCTGTTTTGGTCGCCGCGATGTGTGTTAGCCCGTTCATTTCCGGTGCTCAGGCGGTGGAACCGATTGGCAAGGACAAGCAGGTAACCGAAAACAATCGTTGGCGCGGGTACGATTATCGCCGCCGGCGTTATCACGGCGGCAGCGGCAGCGCCGGAGCCATTGTCGCCGGCAGCCTGCTTTTGGGCGCGGCCATTGTGGCGGCGGCGTCGAAACCGAAGAAACAGGTTTACGTCCAGCCTGCTCCGGTTTATGTCCAGCCGGCGCCGGTCTATGTCCAGCCCCAGCAGCCCACCCTGGTCTGCGACCAGTACGGCAACTGCTGGTATCAGTAGAATTCGCTAGCGTGTCTGGAAAACGCTCCGCAAACAAACATCTCCCGACCCATACCCGAACCGCCGCCCCAGTGGGTGGCGGTTCGGGTTTTTTGCTGGTTTTACAGAATTTCAATCAATCGCACGGCGTAAATCCGTATTGGCGGAAGAGCGCCGCCGCTTCCGGCGAACGGAGGAATTTGGCAAACGCTTCCGCTTCCGGCAAATGCCTGCCGCCGGACAATATCCCGGCTGGATAAATGACCGGGTTCCTGAGGCTGCCCGCCGGCGCTTCCGCCACCGCGTTTACCCTCGGTTCCCGGGCGGCGTCGGTCTGGTAGACAATCCCCGCCTCGGCGCTTCCTTCGGCGACCCAATGCAGGACTTCGGTCACATTGGTGCCGAAGCTGGCCCTTGCCGCCACTTGGTCCCAGATACCCAGGCTGGTAAGCGCTTCCCGGGCATACTGCCCGGCCGGGACGCTGGCGGGATCGCCCAGGGCGACCACCCCTTTCACCTTGGCGAGATCCTCGAAAGAGGCGAGGTTCAGGCGGGAGGCGGCGGGGAGGATCAAGACGATGCGGTTTTCCAGCAGATCGAAGACGCTTTCCAGCCGGATGAATTGCTTGGCCGATAGCGCCTGCATTTGCTTGGGGGAGGCGGAAATGAAGAGGTCGGCGGCGAGGCCGTTTTCAATTTGCGTTTGCAGTTTGCCCGACGCGTCGAAAGTGCCCTGCAGCGTAACCCCCGGGTGAGTCTTTTCGTAGCGTGGCATCAGCTCGTTTTCAAAAACCGGGCGGAGGCTGGCGGCGGCGGCGATGAGTAGGGTGACCGGTTCGGCGGCAGCGCTGGAAGCGGGGTTTACGGAAGCGACGGCGAGGCAAAACAGCAGGGGAAGGAATGATGAACGCATAACGGCCTTTCGATCAAGGGGGCATGTACAAAAAACCCTGACGGAAAGGCACGCCTTTCCGTCAGGGTTTTTCCTGTAAGGTATTTTCCAAAAGCCGCCGGCTCAAACCGCCGCCGCGACCTTCGCCTGGTATTGTTCCAAAACTTCCTGCGGCACCGACACCCGGCCGACCAGACTCCCCGCCATTCCCATGCCGACATTGGCGGCGGCGTACATGGCGCGGAACTCGTGGTGCTCGGGGCTGTTCAGGACCGCTTCGATTTCTTCGGCCCGGTCGTGGCCGCCGACCAAACGCATCATGCCTTCGGTATCGGCGTAGACGCGCAGATACTGGTAATCTTCGACGCCCATTTCCATGAGGATGCTGGAGAGGAGGCTCTGCACGCCCTGGAGGATTTTCTGCGATTCGCCCAAAGCGGCGTCGACCGAACCCCAATCCACCAAAGCCTGCGGTTCGGCCTGGACATTGACGTATTCGGCGGCGTCCATATATTCCGGATCGGCGGAGTAGAGCATGTCCAGGAACGCCTGCACCGACTCTTCGTCGACCAGCATGGCGGCCTGGTTGTGGCTCCAAATATCAACCTGGTTCTGGACCAGAGCGTCGGAGTCCTGGCTGGCGTTGCCTTCGACGAAGAAGATTTCCGTGCCGGTCTGATAGGTCGGCTGTTCTTCCTGGGTCGCCTGCTGAATGGCTTCTTCAACGGCGTAATTGGCTTCGACAGTCTCGTTCCAAATGGTTTCTTCCATAACGCTCATCATCCACCGTCCTTTCCGGATCCGAGGCTATCCTTCGCCCCGCTTTTGTGGGCCGTGGCCCGAGTCCTTGATCCAAGCATCATCCATATTTAATAGTGTTATAGCCGTTTGGGCTGTTACAAGCGGTTCGAGTTTGCAATACTTTGTTTAAGCCGCGGAAGTGAGGTCCAGTTCGCCGTCCCGCATAAACCCGTACTGCATTTCATCTTCGCCGGAGACGGTCCTGAACCCCAAGAGGCGTTCCTTCAAGGCTCCGATGTTATTCTGAATGGCGGCGTAGGGGTCGTTTTGATAAGCTTCTTTGAAGCCGTCGAGGCTGTCGCCGGCGTCCGCCAAGGCGGCCCGGGCGGCCATCACCGCGTAGCGGGCGGTCATGACCGAGGTGGAACCGGTTTTACCGTTCAGGGTGGAAGCGAGTTGTTCGGCCTTCGCCGGGTCGTCGCCGTTGACCGTGAGTCCGCCGGTGCCGTCCAGGCCAATGGTGTAGGACTGGCCGTCGAGGGCGAGGGCGTCGGAGATGCTGGAGAAGGCGCTGGAAAAGTCGGCGAAATCGGCGAAGAAATCGTTCTGGACGTCGTCGAGGCTTTTCGCGCTTTTCCGGGCGTCATTATTGGGATAGATAATCGAGAAGACGTCGAGGTTCTGAATCCGCTCCCGCAGGTCGCGGGCGACGGAGGAGACGGAGGCGGAGTCTTCGGCGCTGTAAAAGGAATTGGCGGAAGAACCGTTTCCGGACCGATTGCCAAGCAGGGCGTCGAGGCTGGAGGTGTCGTTCGCCTGGTTTGTCGAAGCGGTCAAGGGATGGGCGGCAGGGGCGTTTTTATTATAGGCGGAGAGGTAGTTTTGATAGTTTCCGATAAGCATGTTTTTGCCTCCCTTTCCCTTCGGCTTGCCGCGTTCTCTTTTTGGTCGTCTTTAGTTCTGACGCAATTTAAGAAAGCAATCGGCTTGCCAAAACAAAACCCCCGCCGGGGACACATTTCCGAGGCAGGGGCGTGGGAGGAGGAAGTCTGGTTATTTTTCAGCGCTTTCGCGTCAATAAGTTTGTTTTCCTATACTTATATCATCGGATTAAATTGCCATATCCTGCAGAATTTTTTACCTAGCCCCGGTTTTTTTCAGAAAATTCTTTTTCATCCCAAAGTTCCCTGCCGCGATTCGGAAAACTTTGCCGGAGCTTTCCCGGACCCTCCGGCATATTATCCCCTTCCGGCAAATTATCCCCCTTATCCGCCGGCCACGCCACCTCCGGCTGATGCGTGGCCCTATCCGCCGCGCCGATTTCCAGGTCAAACCAGCCCAATTCGCCGGGGTCGCTGTCGATATACAGTTCGCTCGCCGGGCTCTGCTCGCCTTTGGCCTTGCCGAACACCCGGCCGACAATCCGCCGGAGAAACGCTTGGGTCGACCGCCCCGCCTGCTTGGCCGCCGCCGGTTCCTTGGGCAGGGTCAATACCTGTTCGTCATGGAGCGCCTCATCCGGCAGGGCCGACAGCGCTTCCGGCCGGTAAGCATTGCCGAGCATCACGCCGCCCAGCGACAATTGTTCCGTTTCCGACAGCATCGCCGCCACTTTCGCCGGTTCGGGCGATTCCATGGTCACCGTTTCTCCCGCCAGCGCCGCCTCGTCCCCGGTCTCACCCGCTTCCTCATGCAGGGGAACGGCCCGGATCGGGGATTCGTGCCGGCCGTAATGGCGCACGACCTCCTCCTCCGTCCAGCCGCCGCGGCGGGCCAGAAATCGGTTGAATTCGGCGTTGGTCATCAGGAGGATCCCGAGGTCGGGATCAGAAAGCATGGAAATGCTTTCCTTGATCACCAATTGATAGGCGGTCCGATAAAGGAGCTTCCGTCCCGCCCCGAGACAGACCGCCAGCTCCCAGTTCATCGTCACCACCCCTTCCTCCCTGACCTTTCGCAGGAGCAGGCGCGAGAGTTCCGTCGCCGCGAGCGGTTTTTTACGGCTCAGGAGATCCATGCTGCGGAAACGGTCGATAATCTGGGTGAGCATGCGATAAACCTTTCTGCGCCTGGTGGGGTGCGGAGTGTATAATATGTTATCGGCCGTTGGGGAGCGGAGTCTGTTGGCAAAACAGGGCGGTCGGGGGAAAAAATGATGGCGGCGCTGGTGGGAATTCATATTATTTGGAACGGAAAATAAACCGCTCCCAGGGGGCGGATATTTTGTGCGCCACCGCAACGGGGCGCATTTTTACAGAAGAGAGGATATACCGTGGCCAAGAATGTCGCTGTGGTCGGCGTGACCGGGGTTGTCGGTCAGGAAATGCTCAATTGTCTCGAGAAGCGCAATTTTCCCGTCGGGAACATCAAAGCGCTCGCCTCCTCCCGTTCCGCCGGCAAAACCGTCAAGTTCAAAGGGAAGGACGTGACTATTGAGGAAGCTACCACTGCATCCTTCAAAGGCGTGGACATTGCCCTGATGGCGGTGGAGTCGGACCAGTCGCAGGAATTCAGCCCGGCGGCGGTCAAGGCGGGAGCGGTGGTGGTGGATAATTCGTCGGCCTACCGGATGGACCCGGAGTGCCCGCTGGTGGTCCCCGAGGTGAACCCCGAAGCGGCGAAGAACCGCCCGAAAGGGATTATCGCCAATCCGAATTGTTCGACCATTATCATGAACGTGCCGGTTTGGCCCTTGCACCGGGCGAATCCCATCAAGCGGATTATCGTCTCGACCTACCAGGCCGCGTCGGGGGCGGGCCGCCCGGCGATGGAGGAACTGGAGGCGAACGCCAAGGCTTGGGCCAGGGGCGAGGCTTTCCAGCCGACGGTTTTCCCGCACACCCTGTTCATGAATGTGTTCAGCCACAATTCGAAACTGGGGGAACAGGGCTATAACCAGGAAGAATGGAAGATGACCCTGGAGACCCGGAAAATTTTCCACGCCCCGGAAATCATGGTGGCGGCGACTTGCGTGCGGGTGCCGGTCATGCGGGCGCACTGCGAGTCGATCAATTTGGAATTCACCAATCCGCTTACTCCCGAGGAGGCGACGGCCATTCTGGCGAAGGCGCCCGGAGTAAAGGTCATGGACGATCGGGCGAAGAACCGTTCGCCGCAACCGTTGGACGCCACCGGCCACGACGAGATTTACGTCGGCCGCATCCGCGAGGACATCAGCCTGCCGAAGCGGGGGCTGTGGCTGTGGGTCGCCGGCGATCAGATTCTCAAGGGTGCGGCCCTGAATGCGGTGCAGATTGCCGAGCTGCTGTAGGATCGGCAACCGGGTGCTTTATCTAAACTATACCGGTACCGGTATAAAAAAATGCGCCGCGATCGGAGACGATCGCGGCGCTTGGCTATCC
The DNA here is from genome assembly GCA_031548195.1 of Planctomycetota bacterium. Taxonomy (GTDB): domain Bacteria; phylum Planctomycetota; class SZUA-567; order SZUA-567; family SZUA-567; genus JAJBSZ01. The sequence goes on from JAVBRG010000084.1 coordinate 44,107, forward strand.
GGTTGAATGGCAACCGGGTACTTTCGGATTGCCGGCGGCGGCGGTTTACCGGGAAGTTTCCCCCCGCGCCGCCTCCTCCCGCAGGAAAGCGAACCATTTCCTGCCGTCGAACACCGGGGCGGTGATGAAGAGGTCCTTGTCGCCGCGTCCGGACATGTTGACGACCAGCGCCTTGTCCCGGGACAGGGTCGGAGCGAGGCGGATGGCCGCCGCGCCGGCGTGGGCGGACTCGAGGGCGAAGAGGACCCCTTCCTGCCGGGCGAAAAACTGCACCGCCGCCAGGGCCTCGGCGTCGCTGGCGGAAGTGAATTCGACCCGGCCCCGCACGCCCAGGTCGGCCAGTTGCGGACCGATGCCGGGGTAGTCGAGGCCGGCGGAGATGGAGTGGGTCGGCAGGATTTCATCCCGGTCGTTCATGATGAAGCGGCTCTTGTAGCCGTGGGCGATGCCGGTGCGGGCCGGGCCGGACATGCGGATGGCGTTGTCGCCCGGGCCGGGGCCGCGGCCGCCGGCTTCGACGGCGATCAGGCGGGGATTGGGGGACTCGAGGAAGGGGGAGAAGAAACCGATGGAATTGGAGCCGCCGCCGACGCAGGCCAGCATGGCGTAAATGACCTCGCCCGCCTCCCGGGCCTGTTTTTTGGTCTCCTCCCCGATCACCGTCTGGAACATGCGCACCATGTCCGGATAAGGCGCCGGGCCGACGGCGGAACCCAGGAGGTAATGCGTGTCCCGGTAAGTGCCGGAATAATCCGCCAGCGCCGCGTCGACCGCCTCCTTCAGGCCCCGCTCCCCCTTGTCGACCGCCACCACTTCCGCTCCCATCAGTTCCATGGCGTAGACGTTCGGACGCTGGCGGGCCACGTCGTGGGCGCCCATGTAGACCCGGCAGGACAGGCCCATTTTGGCGCAGGCGGCGGCGCTGGCGAGGCCGTGCTGTCCCGCGCCCGTTTCGGCGATGACCCGGGTTTTGCCCATGCGTTTGGCGAGGAGGACCTGGCCCAGGGCGTTGTTTATTTTGTGGGCGCCGGTATGGGCGAGGCCTTCCATTTTAATGTAGATCTTGGCGCCGCCCAGAACCCGGGTGGCGTTTTCGGCATACAGCAGGGGCGTCGGCCGGCCGATCCAGGTTTTCTGGAGGGTTCTGAGTTCCGCCTGGAAAGCCGGGTCGGCGGAAGTGTGGAGGAACGCCCCCTTGAGGTGCTCCAGCGCCGCCGCCAGATCCTTGTTGACATACGCCCCGCCGAACATGCCGAAATTACCCTCGCACGCATCATCCATAAGCTCGGTGGAACCGCCCTGAACCTTGTCGACCAATGGCAACATGACTTTCTCCCGATGGCAAAACAGCCGGAAACAAAAAAACGGGACAGCCCGCAGGCTGTCCCGTAGACAATCGACTCGAATTTTTCGACCGTGTTTCCGGTGGGTGTCACCCGGATGCCTGGCGGCCAAAAACGGAGGCGAACGGAACAGCCGGCGGCAAGCGCCGCCACCAGTTGTTCAGCTGCCAATTGTTGCCGCCGAGGCCAAGAGCCGCGGCAGTCAAGCCCGGAGCGCGCCGCGGGGAGGCGGCGGGTGCTACCAGGCTGGAAAGGTCGCGGTCGTGGGCGGTCATGGGTTTGGCATCGGCCTTATGAACGAAGATTGGGTTGTGAACGAAGTTTGCTTTTCCCGGTATCGTTCGGGAACGGCACTGCCGGAGAATGATAGGAAAAGCGGCGGATAACGCAAGCCTTTTTTGGAAAAAAAACGCGGCTACTCCGGTTCGACCTCCGCCACCATTTCGGTGAAGAAGTCGTCGCCCATTTTGCGAATCCGGTAGATGTACATGGTTTTGCTGGTGCCGTGCACGCGGTCGTAAGTCATTTTGCCGCTGGCCAGGGCGAAGTTCCGCCTCGCGCCAATCCAGTCGCGAATCTGCGCGCCGCTACGGGCGCCGCTCTCGAGGGCGCCGGAAATGATCAGCATCACATCGTAGCCGTCCATGCTGTAGGTCTCGGCCGCGGGATCCTTCGAGGCGTCCAGGAGATCGACAAAATGCCGCGCCTGGGGGGTCGAGGCGTAGGCTTCGGCGCCGCCGATATAATACGAGTCGTCCAGGCGCGGACCGGCCAGGAAAATTTCCCGGTGGTTCAACCACGAATCGCCGCCGCAGAAAATGACCTCCCACTTCATGGCTTCGGTCTGGCGGATGAGTTCCACCGCGTCCCGGGTGTAACCGGGAAGCAGGAGCATCTCCGGTTTGGCCTGTTCGAGACGCCCCAGAATTCGCGAAAAATCGAACCGCTCCTCCTTGTCCAAATCCCAATTGTAGCGCTCCTCCGCCACAATCCTGCCGCCATCACGTTCGAACTCCAGCTTGAAGGCCTGGAAAATGTGGTCCCCGTACTCGTAATTTTCGTTTACCGCCGCCGCCGCCCGTTTTATGCCCATTTGCTTGTTGAAAAATCGCGCCAGCGCTCCGCCCTGATAATCGTCGCCGGGGAGAATCTTGAACCCCCACAGATCCGCCGGGCTAATCTTGGGGCTGGTCGCACCGGGCGAAATCAACACCATGCCATGCTTCTTCGCCGGTTCCATCATCGCCAGCATGATGTTCGACGTCACCGCCCCCGCCACCACCTGAATCCCCTCGCGGTGGAACTCCTCCATAATCCGCACCGCCTGGTCCGGCTTCGACTCGTCGTCGCGAATCACCAGTTCCATCCGCACCCGGCCCGCGTCCGGCTGGGCGTTGTAATCCGCGACAAACATCCGCATCCCCGCCAGGTTCACCGGTCCGTAGCTGGAGAATTCGCCGGTCAGGGAGACGGAAACGCCGATCCTCACCACTTCCCGCTCCTGGGGGAACGCCTGTCCATGTCCGACCGCAACCCCCCATCCAAGCAAAACCAGCCAGCCCACGAGCGTCCTAAGCATAACCTCTCCCCAAACTGGCAGCGGCCCCCGCGAAGCGCCGCGGCAAATGTCATGAATCCAGCAATTCCAGAAGATTCTGGAACTTTTCCATCGGCAGTCCGGCCACGTTCGACAAACTCCCCCGCACCTGCTTCACCAAATTACCCGTCTGCACCCCGTACCCCCCCGCCTTGTCCATCGGATCCCCCGTCGCCACATAGGCGGAAATCTCCCCTGCCGACAGGCTCCTGAACTCGACCTCCGTTTCCTCGACGTCGGTAAGACCCTGCCCGGTCGCCGAATCCCACACCGCCACCCCGGTGAAAACGGTGTGCGAACGCCCCGACAGCCGCTCCAGCATCGAAGTCGCGTCCGCCACATCCCGGGGTTTACCCAAAATCGCGCCGTCCAAAACCACCACCGTATCCGCTCCGACCACGATCTCCCCGTCCCGCACCTTCTCCGCCGCCACCCGCGCCTTCTCCTGCGCCAAACCCCGCACCGTTTCCGACGGATTCACCCCCGGGTGGGGCGTCTCGTCGATGTCCGACGGCAGCACCCGCACCTCCACCCCCAGAGCCTGCAGCAGCTCGAGCCGGCGGGGACTCTTGCTCGCCAGCAAAAACCGCCGCCGGGCCAGCGGCAGGTGCCGGCGCACCATCGTCGAGGCCAGGATGTCGCCAATCCGCTGCCGCATCGGGTTCAGGCACGCCGCCACCAGTCCGGCGACGCCGGGAATCCCCGCCACCGGAAACATGTCCACCGCCCGGAAGCAATTGCGAATCGCCGCCTGCACGAAGCTCGGCGGACCCCCCTGGGTGCTCCTGACCCGCAGCGCCGCCAATTGTTTCCCCGGGCTCCTGCCGAACAAACCTTCGGACAGGGTGGTGAACACCACCAGGGCCGCCAGGTTCACCCAAAACATTTCCTGCATTTGCCCCGAGGCGAGCATTTGGGGGATGATGCGGAAATCGCCGTTCGCCAGGTGGTACGTCCCCATCGCCAAAGACACCAGCAGCCAATCCGCCGCCAGCGCCGCGCCACGGCTCAATAAATCCGGCGGCCGGGCCGGGTAAAGGGCCGAGAGCATCCGCGAGCGCCGGCAGTACAGGGCCACCAGCACGGTAAGCCCCAGGATAACCGCCAGGCCGGCATACGCCGACCAGTCCCGGCCGATCGCCTCGGAACTGGGGGCGAGGCTGATCCGTTTGTTCGAGGAGGTGTAGAGGGTCGCACCGTCGGATCCGGTCAGGAGCCAGACCCAGAAGCCCGAGCCTACGCCGGAGGCGGCGAAACTGGTTTGTTTGTTGAGAATCTTTTCCAATTCCGGTTTGAGGGGGGTTACCTGCCATTCTCCGGCGATGAAGGAATAGGAACGCAAACTGCGATTTTGCGGCTTCAGGGAATCCGGCACCATCGCCGTGACCGCCGGATTCGTCCCCAAACGGGCATAAATCGTGAATACCGCCACGTCCCCGAGAGCCAGGGGCGGCAGTTCCTTCCAGGCGCCCTGGGTGTTCACCAGCACGTGGCGAATGGTCCCTTCGGAAAAATTGCCGGTTCGGCCGCTCCAAAAGACGTGCAGGCCGTCCTTCATGGGCAGGAGTTCAATCCTCAGGATCCGGCCGACCTGATCCGCCGAACCCGGCAGCTTTATCCAGGAATGGTTCTCGCCGGGAGTGTACAACACCACTTTGCCGTTCTCATGCCCCGCCGCCACCGGCCGGCCGTCCCACCAGCACAGGGCGTACATGTCCAGCAGACTGTTGGGAAAAGCCAGGGGACGCATGTCGTCATGATAATAGGCCAGCGACCCTTCGCGGGTGAGGGCCAGGTGTTTATTGTCGGGAGTGGTCGCGACCCCGGCCAGCCGGCCGTGGAAACGTCCGTAACGGACCACCTGGGCGGGATCGTCGGCGGTGGTGTCGAAAAGTTCGAAATAACCGCCGTCTTCGGAAGCGTATTGGAACGCCATGGTGATGGTCCCCGTGGCGTTCATGTCGATACGGGGGGTGCGCACGCCGTCCCCCGACCGGGCGAGGCCGCATCCAGAGAGGCAGAGGAAGATTATCAGGAGCAAGCGAATCAAACCGTTCGCCACGGAGTCTGGCCTGTTCATTATCCAATTACCTAATCCTACAACGCCACGATTGCGGTAACCGCATCCGCAACCGTGGCATGAGTAAGGGTGTATATACCTTATGCGGCGGTTTGAATGGTGATGTCGCAATAGTCCGGGTGGAACAATCCAAACGCTTTTATACGCCCCAGCTCACCGCTTTCCTGACCGCCTCGATACTGTCGAAAAGGCTGACCGCTTCCTGACCGCCGGCTTCGCCCATGCGTTTGAGGGTGACCTCGCCCCGGCCCAATTCGTCGTCGCCGAGAATGAGGCAGCACAACGCCTGCCGGCGGTTTGCCGTGCGCATCTGCGCCTTCAGGGACTTTCCGTCATAATCCATGTCGGCGGAAAAACCCGCCGCCCGCAAGCGCGCCAGAAGCCCCGCCATCGCCCGGTGCGCCGCTTCGCCCTGGGTGACGCCGTAGACCTGCAGGGGATAGGAGCAGGCGCAGGCATTGGCCGCTTCGAGGGCGATGAGGATGCGTTCGACCCCCAGGGCGAAGCCGACAGCCGGCGTTTCCTTGCCGCCGAGTTCCTCGACCAGGCCGTCGTAGCGTCCGCCGCCGCCGATGGCCGATTGCGCCCCCAAAGAGCCGTGGGTGTATTCGAAGACCGAGCGGGCGTAATAGTCCAGCCCCCGCACCAGGCTGTGGTCGACCACATAGGCTCCGCCGAGGGCGGTGACCCCCTCCTTGACCTTTTCGAAATGATCCGCGCATTCGCCGCAAAGGTGGTCGTAGCTTTTCGGCAGGTCTTGGTTGAGTCTCTGGCAGTTCTCGTCCTTGCAGTCGATAATCCGCAGTACGTTGCGCTCGAACCGGGTCTGGCAGGATTTGCAGTACTTCTCTAGGTTTGGCTGAATCGCCTCGCGAAGGAGCCGGCGGAATTTCGGCCGGCAGTCCTCATTCCGGCAGCCTATTGAATTCAGCCTCAGCCCGACGTCGGCGATGCCCAGGGATTCGTAATAGCGCAGGCCCATGGTGATTACTTCGGCGTCCAGCAACGGATCGGCGGAGCCGATGGCCTCGACCCCGATCTGGTGGAACTGGCGTTTGCGGCCTTTTTGCGGGCGTTCACGGCGGAACATCGGCCCGTCGTACCAAAGTTTGACCAGGCCGCCCTGGTTGTCCAGGCCGTGTTGAAGATAGGCGCGCACCGTTCCGGCCGTTCCTTCGGGCCGCAGGGTTATCGACTCGGAACCCGGCTTGAAGGTGTACATTTCCTTTTCGACGATATCCGTAACCGCCCCGATGGAGCGGGAGAAGAGTTCGGTGGCCTCGAAAATGGGGGTGCGGATGCGGGCGTAACCGTATCGGGCAAACATGTCGGCGGCGAAATTAATCACCTTGTCGAAACGTTCGACGTCCCTGTCGAAAAAATCCTGGGTTCCGTCGATGGCGCGGTAAAGCGGCTTCGCCATGAAATCTCCTTGTGGCGCTTCCTTGAACGGCGTTAAAACCGGAACTGTAAACAGCGTTAAAGCCGGAACAGGTAAAAGATGCATTATACTACAACGTGCTGTCTGACCGGAAGAGTAAAAGAACCGGAAAAAAAGAAACGCTCCGCCCCCGAACCGCCGCGCCGCCCCGGCCGGTATCCGGCGGTCATTCCTTGTAAACCAAACCCGCCTCGTCGACCCCCTCCTGTACGCCTTCGATGCGGCAGGACAGGCTTTTGTCCAGAAAGAGCGAATGATTGGCGTCGCGGTGTCCGAACGCCCAGAGAAAGAGTTGAATGCCGATGAGGGATGGCGCGAAAACGATGCCTTCGCCGCGAATGGCGCCGGTGGTGTTTTTGGTGAATTGGCCGCGGAGGTAGGTGTCGGAACCGGTGTTGGAGCCGTCGACGAGGAATTCCTGCCCGAGGGTGTAGAGGACGTCGGAGACGATACGGGGCATGCGGGCTATTTCATCGCGGTTATAATCCATGGCGAGAATGTAGAATCCGGCGGGGATGAAGGTGACCAGGTTGAAACGGTTGTTTTCCAAATCCACTTTGTCGACGTTTCTGGTGTTGATTAACAAAAGCCGGAGCGCGCTGTAAAAATGGTAATGGCTCCGTAAGGCGTATTCGCCCAGCCGGGCCAAAAGCTTCAAACGCCGGGCGGCGCGGTCGTCGCGGTTGTTCTGGCTTCTCGCGGAGGCCAGGATGCCGCCCCAGTATTCGGAGCCGGCGGCGTCCCGGCAGAACGACCCGTCCCCGAGGAGGCAATTCACCACCGCCGGCGGGACCGAGCCGGGTTCGTGCGCCTTGTCCCCCAGGCGTTTCAGGGCGATATTGCAAATCCGCACCACATTGGCGCGGCGGTTTTCCGGCATCGCCGCCACGCCGTCGCCGACATACCGGGCGCTTTCCTCCCCCAGCAGGGCGTCAAGCAGGTTGCGTAGGATGTCCGCCTCGATTTCCTCCATGCCGCCGTGATCGTGGCTCATGCCGGGATCCTTTGCGTAAAGGTTTTCAAGGTAAAGCTACCTCAGCGTCAGGCGCTTGTATTTGTTCCGCCGGTGTTCCAGCCGTTCGCCGCCGCCGGCCCGCAGCACCTGTTCCTCGTAGGCCTGGAAGTTGCCGTTGAACCACTTGATTTCCCCGTTCCCCTCGAACACCAGCAGGTGGGTGCAGATGCGGTCCAGGAAAAACCGGTCGTGGGAGATGACCATGGCGCAGGCCGGAAAGGCCGCCAGGGCTTCTTCGAGGACACGCATGGTGTTTACGTCCAGGTCGTTCGTCGGTTCGTCGAGAAGCAGCAGATTGCCGCCGGTCCTGAGGAGCTTCGCCAGGTGCACCCGGTTGCGTTCGCCGCCCGAGAGCTGCCCCACCTTTTTCTGTTGTTGCGGGCCGCGGAAATTGAACCGGGAGACGTAGGCCCGGGCGTTCATGCGTTTGCCGCCGAGTTCGATTTCGTCCTGCCCGCCGGAGATTTCCTCGAAGATCGTGTTCGCGTCGTTCAAGGCGTCGCGGTTTTGGTCGACATACGATAGCACCACGGTGGGTCCTAAAATTACTTGTCCCGCGTCGGGTTTTTCTTCTCCCACGATCATGCGGAACATGGTGGTTTTTCCGGCCCCGTTGGGGCCGACGATGCCGACGATGGCGCCTTTGGGGAGGTCGAAACCGCAGTGGGAAATCAGTTCGCCCCCGTTGTAGCCCTTGGAGACGTCCTTGAATTCCAGCACTTTTTCGCCGAGCCGCGGTCCCGGCGGGATTTGGATAAGGACGTCCCCGGAACCGGCCTCGAACGTTTCCTTCATCAGGGCGTCGTAGCGTTCGATGCGGGCCAGGTTTTTCTTGAGGCGTCCGGCGGGGCTGGCGCCAATCCATTCGCGTTCGCGCTTCAGGAGGCGCTGCCGGTCCGTCTCCTTTTTCTCGAGGCGGCGGAGGCGTTCGGCCTTTTGGTCCAGCCAGGACGAGTAATTTCCTTCGTAGGGGATGCCGCGGCCGTTTTCGAGTTCGAGGATCCATTTGGTGATGTGGTCGAGGAAGTAGCGGTCGTGGGTGACGATGATGACGGTGCCGGGATATTCGCGCAGCTGATCCTCCAGCCAGGCGATGGTTTCGGCGTCGAGGTGATTGGTCGGTTCGTCGAGGAGCAGCAGATCCGGCTTTTCCAGTAGCGCCTTCGCCAGGGCAACGCGGCGGCGTTCGCCGCCGGAGAGGGTCTGGACATCGGCGTCGTCGGGCGGGAGGACCAGGGCGTCGGAGGCGATGTCGAGGGCGCGGTCGATTTCCCAGGCGTCCTTGGCGTCGATTTCCTCCTGCAGGCGGGTCATTTCCTCCATGGCCTTGTCCATGTCGTCCGCGGACAGGTCTTCGGCCATTTTGGCGGAGACTTCCTCATAACGGGCGATCAGATTCTTAATCGGCTTCACCGATTCCTCCAGGTTTCCCCTGACGTTTTTCGTGGGATCGAGGCGCGGTTCCTGAGGGACCATGACCACTTTCATGCCTTTGATTAATTGCGCGTCGCCGGTTATGTCCTTGTCTTCCCCGGCCATGATGCGCAGCAGTGTCGATTTTCCGGCCCCGTTTTCACCGACGATACCAATTTTGGCGCCGAGATAAAAGGAAAGCGAGATGTCTTCGAGGACAGGTTTGCCGCCGTAGGTTTTGGAGACGTTTTGCATGGTGAAGACGAAGGGGGGCATGAGCGGCCTCCGGTGGGTTTGGGGGTTAATGAAGGGGAAAGCCTGGATGCTGAAACATGAAAAAAATAAAAAATCCCTATTCCCCCGCCTGAACACGGATAAAAGGGGGGTGTGGTAAAGAGTACTTTAAAGCAAAGCGAACGGCGGCTGGTTCGCTGGCCTTTGAAACCGAGTCACAGCTTCGGCCGAAGCTCGCGGTGCCCGAATGGAAATCCCGGTCATGCGGGGTCCGAAGGGTTTTTTTTACGGCGTGCAAGTGCAATTTTACCGGTCCGGGGAGAGGCGGGTGGTGAGGCCCCCCAACGCACGCCGGGGCTATGTTGACCCCATCGCCCCAAACCACACTCTTCGGACCTCGAGGAAGGATCCGCCGGGATTTCCATTCCTTTCTTTTGGAGAGGAATGGAGGCTGGGCAATTCATTTGCCGCCCAGCGGCCCCACTTCGCCCCCCGACAATGCCCCCGGCTCAAGCTCCAATGCCAAAACAAACTTGGCGGGAATATCCTCCGTAAACACCACCCCGTACTCCCCCGCCTCGCGAAAACCGAAGCGCTGGTAATAATTCGGATTCCCCACCAGAAAAACCGCCTGCCAGCCCAAAGCCCGGGCCCTGTCCAAAACCTCCCGCATCAACGCCGCCCCAATCCCCTTCCGCCGCTCCGACCATACCACCGACAAAGGCGCCAGCAGGAGCGTGCGCACCACCCTCCCGTCGTCGGTCCTTAATGGAACCCGCGTCAACATCACGTGGCCAATCGATACTCCGTCCCGCTCCGCCACCAACGCCAATTCCGGCAGGTAATTCCCCCCCGCCCGCAATCCTTCGACAAAGTCCTGCTCCGTCCCGTCCGACACCTCGGCGGTCTGGAAAGCCGCCTTGACCAATTGGTAAAGCGCCGGAAACTCGGCCGCTTGCTCGGGGCGAATCGTCACTCCCTCCAAACCGCCCATCACCGCACCTCGGCCGCGGGAAACGCCTCGAGTAGCGCCTTGACGACCTGGTCGCGGATCGCGTTCGCCTCCTCGTCGGTGAGGGACCGCTCCGGCGAACGGAGCTGCATCGAAAACGCCAGCGCCTTCATCCCGGGCTTGAGACCCTTGCCCCGGTACAAACTCTCAAAGGCGATATTGTCCAATAAACTGGCGCTAGTCTTCGCCACCTCCTCGATTTGACGCCAACGCACTTCTTCGGGCAGGGACAGCGAAATATCCCGGCGCACGCCGGGGAAACGCGCCAGGGGACGGTAGCGCCGGGCCGCCTTGGGAAGGCCGGCCAGGAAATCGACCGAAGCCTCCGCCAAAGCCGGCGCCTGGGGCAGATCGAACCGCTTCACTTCCTCACGGGACGCCGCGCCGAAGAAGGCGAAATTCCTGCCGTCCAAAGCGAGGACACCGTCCGTGCCTTCGGCCAATCCGGGGAGGGAAGCGTCTGTCCGCACCTCGACCGCGCCGGTAACATTGAGGGCGCGCACGCAGGCCTCGACCGCTCCGCGCACATATTCCCCGCCCCGATCGTCCAGGATGGCCAGACGGTTCTCCTCGACCGGGCCGGCGCCGTCCCCTTGGCGGTAAACCCGGCCCAGTTCGAAAAAGCGCCCTTCCGGCGCCGAACGGTTGGTGCGGCGCACCTCCAAAAGGGACGGCGCGAGAGCGGTCCGCAGTACCGGCCGCTCGGCGTTAATCGGGTTCCGAATCACATACGGCATGGCGCCGGACGCATAGCCCCTGCCCCATTCCTCCGGCACGAAGGCGTCGGTAATGCATTCGTGGTAGCCGAGTCCCGTCAGGGTGCGGCGAATGGCGCGGAGGGCCGCGGTCAATGGCAGTTCGTGCGCCAGCGCCAAAGGCATGGTGATCTTCTCGGGTATCCGGTCGTAACCGATCAGCCGGATGACTTCCTCAATCAGATCGACCTCGCGCTTCAGGTCCTGCCGGAAAGAGGGCACTTCCAGGGTTATCGAGAGGGCATCCTGTTTGACCGGTTTCAAACCCAGGCCGGTGAAGGCGCCGAGAACCTCGTCCGGGCGGACCTCCATTCCCAGCAGCCGGTTGCAGCGGGCGTAACGCATGGTCACCTGCCAGGGCAGGCCGAAGGAGGGATTGGTGTCGACCACTCCGGCGGCCAGTTCGCCGCCGGCCAATTCCTGCATGAGGGAGATCGCCCGGGCGGAGGCGCGGGCGGTCATGCCGGGGTCGATGCCCCGCTCGTACCGGTAGGAGGATTCGGACGCCATCCTGGTGCGGCGGCTGGCCCGGCGGACGCCGGCGGGCTGGAACCAGGCGCTCTCCAGGAGAACGTTCCTGGTGTTCAGGTCGACCTCGGTGTTGGCGCCACCTTTCACGCCGGCGAGGGCAACGGTTTTCGCGGCGTCGGCGATGCAGAGCATGTCGGGTTCGAGGGGGGAGCGTTCGCCGGTGATGGCGTCGAAGATTTCCCCCTTCACGGCGGGCCGGAGGACGATGCGGCCTTCGGCCAGCTTGTCCATGTCGAAGGCGTGGAGAGGCTGGTTCATCTCGAAGCAGACCAGGTTGGTGACGTCGACAATATTGTTGATGGGTCGTTGTCCGATGGCGACGAGGCGGTTCTGGAGCCAGGCGGGGGAAGGTCCGACCTTGACCCCGCGCAGCACCCGGAGGGTGTAGCGGGGGCAATATCCCTCGGCGCCGGGGAGGACGGTGACGCCGGAGAGTGTATTCACATCCGGGCCGGTTTCGTTCAGTTTGACGACCGGTTTCATGACCGTTCCGCCGCTGGCGGCGGCGATCTCGTGGGCGACGCCGAGGTGGCAGAGCCAGTCGGGGCGATTGGTGGTGATGTCGGCGTTCAGGGCGAAGTCGTCGCCGATCGGGTTCACTTCCTCGACATTGAGGCCGGCTTTCGTGAGGGCGTCGGCGAGCTCTTGGGGGGAAAGGTGGGTGCCGGTCAGTTCCCTGAGCCATTTATAGGAGAGGAGCATTTGGGATTGTCCTTTGTCATGAGAACTGGCGGAGCTAGAACTGCCGCAGGAAGCGGAGATCGTTTTCGGAAAAACGCCGGATGTCGTCGACCCCGAGCATGAACATGGCCACACGCTCAATCCCGAAGCCGAAGGCGAAGCCGGTGAAAAGTTCGGGATCGATTCCGACGGCGGAGAAGACGTTCGGGTCGACCATGCCGCAGCCGCCGAGTTCGACCCAGCCGGAATGCTTGCAGACCCGGCAGCCCCTGCCCTGACAGAACACGCAGGAGATGTCCAGTTCGGCCGAGGGTTCCGTGAAGGGGAAGAAGGAGGGCCGGAAGCGGGTCAGGGTGCCGGCGCCGAAGGTCTCCCGCGCGAAGAGGGCGAGGAAGCCCTTGAGGTCGGCCATGGTGACGTTCCGGTCCACCGCCAGGCCCTCGATTTGCGAGAAGCCGTAATGGTGGGTGGCGTCGACGGAATCGGGGCGGTAGACCCGGCCGGGGGAAAGGATCCGCACCGGGGGCATGTCGGCGCCGCCGCCGTGGCGGCGGACGTGCTCTTCCATGACCCGCACCTGGACGGTGGAGGTTTGGCTGCGGAGAATCGCGTTGTCCTCGAGGACAAAGGTGTCGGCCTGGTCCCGGACCGGGTGGTCGTCCGGCATGTTCAGGGCGTCGAAATTGTGGAAGATGTCCTCGATTTCCGGACCGTAGCTGACCGTGAAGCCGAGCCGCTCGAAAATGCCGACGAAATTCTCCATCGCTTGCGTGAGCGGGTGCAGGGTGCCGATGTCCTGGGTACGGCCGGGAAGGGTCGGATCCGGTAGCGGCCCCGATACGGCGGGAGCTGCGTTCGCGATCGCGTCGCGGCGTTTCCCCCACAGGCTTTCCAGCTCGACCTTCACCGCGTTCAATCGCGCTCCGGCGTCCTTCTTCTCGGCTGGGGGGACTTCCTTGATGCGGGCCATCAGGTCCTTCAGCCCGCCGGACCGGCCGAGAAAGCGCACCCGCGCCTGTTCGATTTTTTCCGGCGAATCCGCCTGGGCGAACTCCTGTTCGGCCTGCTGGCGGAGTGTTTCCAAATCGTCAAGAAGCGGCATGGACGGGCCTTTCAATAAATGCGCAGGATTAACAGCAAATTTTCCGGCATCCCGGCGTGAACATGTTTATAACCGGTATGGCGGGGCAGCCGGGGAGAACCGGACGGCGGCTGTTTTGGTTTCCTTTTAAAACTCCACTTTTTTGCACTTCGGAAAACTCATGTCCCAAAGCCACTGTTCCGGCGCCGTGTCCCGACTACCTGAAAACGCCCTCCCCCGCCGCAAGGCGAGGGAGGGAGCGGAAAAACCTCGGAGCCGTGCTGTTTTATTGCCTTCAGGCCTTGGCGGCGACGGCGCGATTTGCCGCCCTGGCCAGGCGGGACTGGCGCCGGCTGGCGGTATTCTTGTGGAGAATGCCCTTGACCTTGGCCTTGTCGATGGCGCGGGTGACCTTCTTCAATTCTTCGCCGATGGCGGCGCTGTCGCCCTTGGCGAGGACGGACTTGTAGGACTTGACCGCCTTTTTCAATTTTTCTTTGCGAACCCGGTTGCGGGCGGTGCGCTTGACGCTTTGACGCATGCGTTTCTTCGCCGATTCAATGTTGGGCATGTTTTCTTCTCGCTTGTTGGCAAATGGTGGAACAGACAAAATAAAAGGAACCTTTTTTGAAATTCATATTCAGCGCACCGAGACCCGGGTCGCTACCGGTTGCCCTGGCCTTTCTGCTCCTCCTCGATGGCGTCGAGGAGTTTGCCGAAGGCGCCGGCCGCGCCGCCTTCACTGACGCGGGCGCCGACGGTACCGACGGAGTCGCGATCTTCCGAATCGTAGGTGATTACGTCGGCGTCGGAGATGTCGGAACTGTAGCCGGAGGCGTCGAGTTCGGGATCGGCGCCGAGTTGCTTGAGGAAATCGCTGACCGAAAGCGGTTTGACGATATCCAGGGAAGCGTCGCCGGCGGAGCCGGTGTCGATTTTGCCGATGGTGGCGCCGGAGGCGTCGGTCCCGTGAATGCCGAGGGCAGGCGTTCCGAGGGTTTTTTCACCGGAGGAGATGATGCTGTCGATAAGGTCCTTCGCGTCGCTGGCCGCCTCGCCCGTGCCCCGCACCGCCGAACCGGCCGCATCCTTCGCCGCGCCGGCGGCGGAACCGACCGCCGATTCGACCGCACCGGCGGCAGCGCCAATTTTACCACCGACCGCGCCAGCGGCGGACCCGACCGCGTCTTTCGCGTCGCGAGCGACTTCACCGGCGCCGCGCACCGCCGAGCCGGCCGCATCGCCGACCGCACCAGCTGCCGCGCCAATTCTATCACCGACCGCGCCAGCGGCGGAACCGACTGCCGAACCGACCGCACCGGCTGCCGCGCCAGCTCTATCCGCGACTGCTCCGGCGGCCGAACCGACCGCATCTTTCGCATCGCGGGCCACTTCACCGGCGCCTCGCACCGCCGAACTGGCCGCATCCTTCGCCGCGCCAGCGGCAGAACCGACTGCCGATTCGACCGCCCCGGCTGCCGCGCCAGCTTTATCCGCAACCGCCCCGGCGGCCGAACCGACCGCATCTTTCGCATCGCGGGCCACTTCACCGGCGCCTCGCACCGCCGAACTGGCCGCATCCTTCGCCGCGCCAGCGGCGGAACCGACCGCCGATTCGACCGCCCCGGCTGCCGAACCGACCGCGTCTTTCGCATCGCGGGCCACTTCACCGGCGCCGTGGACGGCGGAACCTACCGCATCCTTCGCCGCGCCAGCAGCGGAACCGACTGCCGATTCGACCGCACCGGCGGCCGCTCCGGCCTTGTCCGCAACCGCCCCGGCGGCCGAGCCGACCGCGTCTTTCGCATCGCGGGCCACTTCGCCGGCGCCTCGCACCGCCGAACTGGCCGCATCCTTCGCCGCGCCAGCGGCGGAACCGACTGCCGAACCGACCGCCCCGGCTGCCGCTCCGGCCTTGTCCGCAACCGCCCCGGCGGCCGAACCGACCGCATCTTTCGCATCGCGGGCCACTTCGCCGGCGCTTCGCACCGCCGAGCCGGCCGCATCGCCGACCGCGCCGGCGGCTGTTTTCGCAGTATCCGCCACCGCGCCAGCGGCAGAACCCACCGCATCCTTCGCAGCGCCAGCAGCGGAACCGACTGCCGAACCGACCGCCCCGGCCGCCGCGCCAGCTTCATCAACCACCGCCCCGGCGGCGGAACCGACCGCGTCCTTGGCGTCGCGGGCTACTTCGCCGGCTCCGTGCACCGCCGCGCCGGCCGCGTCGCCGACCGCCCCGACCGCCGCTTTAGCCGTATCAGCCACCGCTCCGGCGGCGGAACCGACCGCCGAACCGACCGCCCCAGCCGCTGCACCCGCTTCATCAACCACCGCACCGGCGGCGGAACCGACCGCATCCTTCGCCTCGCG
>JAVBRG010000010.1:0-5342 GCA_031548195.1 Planctomycetota bacterium
CAGCCGAATGGCTGGTTGCGGGGTTCCAAAGGGGGCGCAACCAGCCCCCTTGTCGAAACGCGGTTTGTTTTTTAATGGATAATGAAATTATCCCATTAAAAAATTTCCTCTACGGAGCAAAGCGTCAGCGTGCTCCAAACGAAGCGGTATCAACGATCCAGAACGCGTCTGCATGTATGACTATGCCGCGATCGAGGTCGGCGATAGATAAGCAGGAATAATTCCCTCCTCCCTTTTGGAGAGATGAGGATGCAACCTGGGGTGATGTCGCGGCTCCGCATCACGCCCTAGCGCGGCGCCCGCCTGAGCGGGCGCCATGCGGGGAAGTCATCGGGAGCCGCGATAACACCCGAATGTTGCATCCGGATCTTTCCAAAGGGGAGGAGGGAATTATTCCTGCTTACCTACCGCCGACCGGCCGCGACATAGTAACAGATACAGGCGCGTTCTTGATTGCCGATGCCCCTTCGTTTGGAGCACGCTGACGCTTTGCTCCGTAGAGGAAATTTTTTAATGGGACAATTTCATTGTCCATTAAAAAACTGTAACCGCGTTTCGACAAGGGGGCTGGTTGCGCCCCCTTTGGAACCCCGCAACCAGCCATTCGGCTGGATTTTATTGAACCGCTTTTTTACCGCCATTCTACCGCCATTCTACCGCCCCCTACCGCGACGCCTTCCTGGTCCGCCAAAAATCAATAAACACCGCCAACAAAATCACAATCCCCTTCACCACATACTGCCAAAACGAATTGACATTCATCAAATTCAACCCATTATTCAAAACCCCAATAATCAATCCCCCAATAATCGTCCCGCCAATCTTACCCGACCCCCCCTGCATACTCGTGCCACCCACCACCACCGCCGCAATCGCATCCATTTCCGCACCCTCGCCCGCCGTGGGCTGACCCGAATACATCCTGGACGCCAAAACCACCCCGGCAATGCCGGCCATCAGACCGGTAAAGGTATGCACCAGGAATTTCACCCGGCGGACATTGATGCCCGAAAACTCCGCCGCCTGCGGATTGCCGCCGACCGCATACATGTAACGGCCCAGCCGGGTACTGTTCATCAGGATGGCGCTAATCAGCAGGATTAACACCAAGAGCACCACCGGCGTCGGCACCGGACCGATATACCCCGCCCCCAAAAATTGCCACTCGCTGTTGACCACCCGCACCGGCGAACCGCCGGTATAAACGTAGGCAAGACCTTTGGCAATGTTCATTGTCGCCAAGGTCACGATAAAGGCGGGAATGGTCGTCTTGGCAATCACCACGCCGTTGAACATCCCCACGCAGCCGCCAATGATCACCCCGACCAGAATCGCCACCGGAATGGGCATTTGCCAGCGAACCACCGCGCCGGCGGCGACACAACCCGAGAGGGCGATAATTGAACCCACCGACAAGTCGATGCCGCCAAGGATAATCACCATGGTCATGCCGCAGGCCAGATAAAGATTAGTGGAAAGCTGGCGCAGGACATTGAAGAAATTCCGCTGGGTGCAGAAGGACTCGCTGGTGCCGGGATTAATGGCCAGGAAGGCACAAAGAACGAGGAGCGCCACCAGAATGCCGAAATTCCCCTTCAAATAGCCCCGCACGAAACGTCCGAGGCGGGATTGCCGTTTTGGTTCCGCAATTGCGTTCATGGTCGCCCTTTCACTGCGCCGCCAGCTTCATGATGTTTTCCTGGGAAATGTCCTGCCGCTTCAAACAGCCTGCTATCCGCCCCTGGTTCATCACATACACCCGGTCCGACATGTTGATGATTTCCGGCATTTCCGAGGATATCATGATGATGCCGATGCCATCCCGCACCAGCCGGTTCATGATGGCGTAGATCTCCGACTTCGCCCCGACGTCGACGCCGCGGGTCGGTTCGTCGAGGATGAGGATGCGGGGATTGCTGGCCAGCCAGCGGCCGATAATCACCTTCTGCTGATTGCCGCCGGAAAGGTGAATCAGCCTCTGGTCGAGGGAGGGGGTTTTCGTGGACATCAAATCGATATAGCGATTGGTGATGGCGTCCTCCTTGTCGTGATTGACGAATATGCCCCGTATGAATTCGGACAAAACCTCAATCGTCGTGTTGTAACGGACGCTCTGCTGGAGATAGGCCGCCTCGTCCTTGCGGCTTTCCGGGACCAGGGCCATGCCGCTCTTCATGGCGCGGGAGGGCGAGGCCATGCGCTTCGCCTCGCCGTGCACGAAAATGTTTCCGCTGTATTTGTTGTTCAGGCCGAACAGGCATTTCATGAGTTCGCTGCGGCCGGCGCCGACCAGGCCGGCGAAGCCGAGAATCTCCCCGGCGCGGAGTTCGAAAGAGGCGTTCTCGACCAATTTGCCGTCGGAAACGTTTTCGCAACGCAAAAGCACTTCGCCGGGAGTTTGAAAATCCCGGGTATAATAACTCTTGAGTTCCCTGCCGACCATCATGGAAATGAGCTTGTCCTTGGTGGTCTCCTTCACCGTTTCCGTGCCGACGTAAGCCCCGTCCCGCAGGACCGTGACCCGGTCGCAGACCTGTTCCAGTTCGCTCATCTTGTGGGAAATGTAAATAATCCCCACCCCTTTGGCGGTGAGGCTCCGCATCACCCCGAAGAGGAAGTCGACCTCCTTGTCGGAAATGGACGAAGTCGGCTCGTCCATCACCAGGATGCGGGAATTCTGGGAAATGGCCTTGACGATTTCCACCATCTGCCGCTGCGCTATCGGGATGTCACGGATTACCGCGTCCTCGTCCAGGTGCATGCCGAAGGAGTCGAGGAGACGCCGGGCGTTCTCCCGCATCACCCCGTGGGCGACGAACGGCCCGCGCATCGGCTCGCGGCCGAGGAAGATGTTCTCGGCCACCGTCATGTACGGCGCCAGGACCAATTCCTGGTGGATTACCGCGATGCCTTCCCGCTTCGAGGCGGCGACGCTGTCGATAAGCACCTTGCGGCCCTCAATGAAAACCTCTCCCGAATCGGCGGCGTATATGCCGCCCAGGACCTTGATGAGGGTCGACTTGCCCGCCCCGTTCTCACCCATGATGGCGTGGACTTCGCCTTGTTTAAGCTCGAAGTCGACGCCCTTCAGGGCATGCACGCCGGGGACGCGTTTGTGGATGTTCTTCATTACCAGGAGGGGCTCGGACATGGGGTTCACCTGTTGGGCTGGCTTGCTTTGAGTCGCGGAATTCACCGACGGATTACCCTCGGATTACCATATTTTTTTCTGTCTCGACCAAACCGGGCGGCGCGGCGCGCACACCCCGCCGCGCCGCCAAAAAAATGGGGACCGGCAAAGCGTCCCCATTTTTTTGGTAATGATCTGTCGCCTCCGAAAAAATCCTACTGCCAGCCGGTCGTGCCGTATTCCTTGACGTTGTCGGCGTTGATCATGAAGGTCCGAACCGGGTAACGCGCGGCGACCTTCTCGCCCGCCATCACTTTATACATGATGTTGACCGAATCCTTGGCGATGGTCACCGGGGACTGGGCGCCGGAACCGGCAATCAGCGATTTGCCGGAGGCGATTTCCGCCTTGATGTCCGGGGAACCGTCCACGCCGTAAATCAGCACGGTCTTCATTCCCGCCGCCTTGGCGGCAGCCAGGGCGCCGAGGGCGGTCGGATCGTTGCCGCCGAAAATCGCCACCACGTTCGGGTTCGCCTGCAGGAGGTCTTCCGACAAACGCATGGACAGTTCGAGATTGCCGCGCGCGTCCTGACGGCCGACGATGGTGAAGCCCTTGTCCTTGATCGCGTCCAGGAAGCCGTTGGTGCGGTCCACGACCGACTGCATGGTCGGGCTGTCCAGGACCAGGATCGGGCCGCCCTTGGGCAGGCGCTTCACCATGTCCTCGCCGCAGACCTTGCCGGCATTATAGTTGTCGGAACCCACATAGGAGGTCACATAGGACAGGTCGCCGACCTCGGTGTCGAAGTTGATAATCGGAATCCCCGCCTTTTTCAATTGATCCAGCGCCGGCAGGATCCCCTGGGCGTCGACCGGGTTCAGGAAAATGGCGTCGATGTTCTGGGCAATCATGTCCTCGACCTGGTTGATCTGCCGCTGCACCTCATTGGCCGGATCGGTGGCGATGAGCTGGTCGCCCTTCGCCTCGACCATTTCCCGCATGGTCTTTTCGATAATCACGAAGAAGGGGTTCGAGCCGTCCATGCAGGTGTAGCCGAACTTGAACGGACCCTTCTTCTCCGCCGAAAACGCTGCGCCGGTCAGCAGAACCGCGACCACCACCAGTGACAGCAACTGAAACAGGGCATTCTTTTTCATTGCGATCTCCATTTGGGGAACCGTCGGAAAAACCACACGAAAGGATATATCGCCTGCGTTTGCATGTGAGGTTGGGGCGACAATGGGCAAAGGGATTGCGGCGAAGCGGCAAGGGGGTGGCGAGGTTTGACGCCAAAAAATCGACTGCGCGTGAATATTCACTCCCACCCACAATAAACCCTCAAGCGAATCTTGTCAAGAATTTCCCCGCCGAAACCTCCCGAAACGGGGTTGAAAATTAAAAAAAAAGCGGCGGCGGCCCCTACCAGCCGCCGTCGCTTTTCAAGTTGTTTATACGCCAGCTCCCCCAGCCGGCGTTCAATCCCCCGGCTTGTGGTACGTCCATTCCAGCCGGCAATCCGAGCATTTCAAGGAATTGAGGACATTGTAATAACTCGTGTAGCCGCTCGAGGTGTCGGTCTTCGCCAGGGTCATGGCGTCGTGAATGTGGGCGTGATCGTAACAAACCGCCCGCCCGCACGCCGCGCACACCCCCCGCGCCTCATTGTCGCAAAACCAGCATTTCATGGGGACTCCTTCTCGCAAATTCAGGCGCCGGCCTTCGCCTTCTTCTCGCCCCGCGCCTTAGAGGTGGCGGTACGGGCTTTGCGCTGCTTCGGCGCGGCCGCGCCCTCCGCCGCCGCCGCCTTCTTCGCCGCCGGTTTCGCGGCCTTCTTCTTCTCGGCGACCTTCTTCGACGCCTCTTTCTTCGCCGTGGCCTTCTTTTCCTTGGCCGCGGCCGGGAGAGGTTTCTTCAACCAGAGGGAGGAACTCACCCCCTGGCCTTTCAGGATCTTCGCCACCGTCGCCGACGGACGGGCTCCGACCGAGAGCCAGTACTTCGCCCGCTCCACGTCGATACGAACCGTCTCCTTGGCCGACTCCGGATCGTAAAACCCGAGGTCCTCCACCGGACGTCCGTCGCGACGGGTGCGGCTGTTGTAAACACCAATGTGATAATACGGAAGGTGCACGCGGCCCGCGCGCGACAAACGAATGACGACAGACACCTATTTTCTCCTTTTCTTCTTGTCCTTCTTCCTGTCCTTCTT
>JAVBRG010000045.1:0-24008 GCA_031548195.1 Planctomycetota bacterium
CATTTCCGGCGTGCCGGAAATGGAACTCCCCGCCACCGCCTATTCCCCCGGCGTCCGACCGGCCACCATGGGTGACCAGGGCGGCGTCCAGCTCCGGGGCGACGGCCCGGTCACCCGCGGCGGCGCTTTTTCTCCCGTCAACGCCGGCCCCGCGCCTGGCGCCGGCGCCGGTTCCGGTCCTGCCTTCCATGGCAATATGCCCGGCAACGAACCCATGCCAGCGCCGTCCCGCGTCTATTCGAGCGACCCAAATTTCCCGTCCGGACCGAACAATCTGGCCCAGGGACCGGGCGGCATGGGAGGAAACGGACCCGGGGGTATGGGACCAAACCGGCCCGGCCCGGCCGGCATGGGAGGCAACGCCTTCGGCGGGATGGCTCCCGGACCGCAAAGCGCTCCGCCGCCCCCGCTGGAACGTCGTCCCCCGCCCCTTCCCAAAAACCCCCTCAGCACGGTCTCCGAGGACGATTTAATCGGCACCACCGCCCCGGCCGGCATGTTCAGTTCCCAAAACGCCTACGGACAGGATAACGGCGGTTTCAATGTCAACGGCGGATTTGGCCAGAACGGCGGTTTCGGAAACCAGAACGGCGGCTTCGCCAATCAGAATAGCGGTTTAGTAAACCAGAACAGCGGTTTCAGCAATCAGAACGTCGGTTTCCAGCCAAATCAAAACCCGGGTTTTCCGCAAAACCAAAACTCCGGAGGCTCCTACGCCCAGGACGATTATACCCACCCCTATCAATCCGGCGGCGTCTATGCGGGTGGTGGCAACGTAGGCACCAATTCGGCCTATAACGCCTATCCCGCCGGCGCCCCCGCCCCGCAGCGGCAAAATATCCGCAATCCCGACGGCAGCGCCAGCCTGGGTCGTCCTGACGAATACCACGTTCCTTTCTCGGATTTGGTGGGTCCCGTTCCCCGTTCCGGCGCCCCATCCGGGACCTATGCCGAAGCGGGCAATGGTAATGCCGGCGGCGGCTTTTATTACAACGACCCCAATTACGGCGGCTCCACCAGCGCCCCGGGCTTTGTGGACGGTTATGATTCCGGGAACGGCGGCAGCTATCCCCAGCCTTCCGGTACATATTCGGGGTCGTCCGGAAGTGGGGGCTGGACTTTTTCCGATGATCTGCGATAATGGCGGGATAAAAGGTCTGTCGCTCACTTTGCCGAGCGACAGACTTTAATATGGGGAAGGCAAACGGGGGACGGGAATATGCGGCGCCTTATTCGAGCCTGTTTCCGCGGCTATCCGGCGGCGGTGCCGTTGACGCTTTGTTTCATGGTTTTGGCGGCGGTTTTCTTGTCCGGCTGCTACACCACCCTGAACTCCGGTCTACCCTCCCACATCAGAACCGTGGAAGTGCACATTTTCCAAAACAAGACCATGTACGACAGTATCGAAGCCTGGGTCGCCCGCGACATCATCGACCGGGTCAACATGGATCCGTCAGTGCGTCTGGTGTCCCGTAACGGCGACGCGGTCCTTACCGGCGAAATCACCAGGGTGAACCGCCGCACCCTGAGGGAAACGACCACCAATGAACCCGGCACGGTACTGATGAGCATCGAAGCGGTTTTTTCATTTTATGACAATGTAAATCAAAGATACCTGATTGAGGATATGCCGGTAAAGAGTACCGACACCGGTCTCCTCGGCGGGTTGTACGAAGCGTCGCGGGGCGGCTCCCAGGAACAGGGCGAACGCGGCGCGGCCAAACAATTGGCCGGTGAAATCGTCCGCCGAACGGTGGGAATGTGGTGAATGTTTGAAAAAGTGCCATTCATGGTCAGCCGCGCCTTGCATATCGGCCGGTTGGTCTGTTTGCGCTGGCTGCGTGCATAAAGGATAGTATAAACCGACCTTAAAGGAAATCGAGCGGCGGTTGGCTCGATTTTCTTTAATTGCCAGGACCTTTAGGATAAGTTATGCCCAATCCCCAAGACAACGATCGTTCCCCCCGCCAGCCGAAAGTCGGGCGTTCCGGCTGGATGTGGGGGATTATCGTCCTTTTTGTTCTCGCCTACCTGGTCGTGCAGGGACCAAACGAACAAGCCCGCACCGGCCGCGGCATCAGCTACAGCCAATTTCTGGACGATATCGAAAAGCGCCGCGTCCGTTCGGTGGTAATCGAAAAGGATACCGGCAACATCCGGGGCGAATACCAGATTTCCGGCCAGCCGGCCGGCGACGGCGGGCGGAATTTTTCCACCAGCGCCCATCCGCGTACCCTGCCGGAACTGGAAACGGCCCTCCGCAACGCCCACGTCACCTTCAACTACGAAGGGCCGGGGATCTGGAAGGATCTTCTGCCCCTCCTCGCCTGGGCCGGTCTCCTGGCGCTACTCTTTTATTTCTTCGTTTACCGGCAGATGCGGGGTTCCGGCGGCATGCTGTCGTTCGGCAAGAGCCGCGCCGTGCGGGTGACCCGGGACAAGAACAAGACAACGTTCGACGACGTCGCCGGCGTCGACGAAGCGAAGGCGGAGGTGCAGGAAATCGTCGAGTTCCTGAAGAAGCCTTCCCGCTTCCAGCGCCTCGGTGGACGCCTTCCCCGGGGAGTGCTGCTGATTGGCAGCCCCGGCACGGGGAAGACCCTCCTCGCCAAAGCCATCGCCGGCGAGGCGGATGTGCCGTTCTTTTCCATATCCGGTTCCGACTTTGTCGAAATGTTCGTCGGGGTCGGCGCCAGCCGGGTCCGGGATTTGTTTGAACAGGCGAAGGCGAATTCCCCCTGCATCATCTTCCTCGACGAAATCGACGCCGTCGGCCGGAAGCGGGCGAACGATCTGCCCGGGTCGGGCATAGAAACAGCCCAGACCCTAAATGCGATACTAGTGGAAATGGACGGCTTCCAGTCGGACGACAATGTCATCGTCATCGCTGCGACCAATCGCCCCGACGTTCTCGATCCCGCCCTGCTCCGCCCCGGCCGCTTCGATCGGCGGATTTACGTCGACGCCCCGGACGTCCGCGGCCGCGAGCAGATCCTTGGCGTCCACGCCAAAGGGGTCAAGCTGGCGTCGGACGTCGACTTGTCGATTATCGCCCGGGGGACGCCCACCTTTTCCGGGGCCGACCTCGAGAACCTGGTCAACGAAGCGGCCCTCATCGCCGCCATGCGCGGCCTCGACGCCGTGACCATGGACTGCATGGAAGAGGCGAAGGACAAGGTCCGTTTCGGCCGCGAGAAGCGGTCACGGGTCAGGGACGACGAGGAGCGAAAGGTTACGTCCTACCACGAAGCCGGCCACGCCCTCCTGATGCGTCTGGTGCCGGAGGTTACGCCCTTGCATAAGGTGACTATCGTCCCCCGCGGCCGGGCGCTTGGGGCGACGATGCAGCTCCCCGAGAAGGACGAGTACAATATGGGGAAGCGGCGGGCGATTGGAGAAATAACGGTGCGCCTGGGCGGCCGGGCGGCGGAACAGATTTTCCTCTCGGACATCACCAACGGTGCGGCGATGGATTTGCAGCAGTCCACCGGCATCGCCAAGGCGATGGTGTGCGAATGGGGCATGACGGACGCTTTGGGTTTGCCATATCTGTCCACCCACGACGGCGGTTCCAATGAACTGTTTGTGATGGGGAAGGGTTATTCCGAGGACACGGCGCGGCTGATTGACGAGGAGGTCCGGAAGATTCTTGACAAATGCTATGCCGAGGCGGTGAATTTGCTGTCGTCGCACCGCGAGGACATGGAACTCCTGGTGGCGGCCCTTTTGGAGTACGAGGTGCTGTCCCGCGAGGAGATTGACGTCCTTCTGAAGGAGAAGTCCCTGGACAGCCTGAAGGCGGCCAAGCAGGCGGCCCTTGCCGATGCGGCGGAACAGAAGGAGCGGAACAATCAGAGCGGCCGCCAGAATGCCGAGGTTACGTTGGAGAAAAAACCCGCGGACACGGACGCCACCAAGGTAGAGACCAAGGACAAGGATAAAGGCGACGACGGCGGGTTCATCCAGAAGGAAGGCATGGATGACTAGAAGACAAATCCTCGCATGGCTATTTTCGGGAAACCGCGTAAGCGGTTTCCCGGTTTTATTTTCCTTGCCGATTTATAACAAATTAGTTATAATAACATGGCGCGCGAAAAAAGGATTTGTGACATGTATGAGGTAGATTTTTATAAGGATAGGCGTGGACGACAACCTGTGAAGGAATTATTGCAGGAACTCCGCGAGGAGTCGCACAACAGTAAAGATGC
The DNA here is from genome assembly GCA_031548195.1 of Planctomycetota bacterium. Taxonomy (GTDB): domain Bacteria; phylum Planctomycetota; class SZUA-567; order SZUA-567; family SZUA-567; genus JAJBSZ01. Next base: position 4,209 of record JAVBRG010000045.1, read on the forward strand.
GCGAATCCAGTATGAGAAAATCCTCACCCATATACGTGCGCTTGAAAACTTTGGCACGCGTTTGGGAGAACCGATGATAAAACATATTGACGGCGTGTTATGGGAAATGCGTCCACTTTCACATCGGGTATTGTTTTTTCATTGGCAGGCAAAGAAATTCGTCTTGTTGCATCATTTTGTCAAAAAAACCCAGAAAACGCCTATGCGGGAAATAGAACAAGCCAGGAACAATATGCGGGATTTTCTGGAAAGGAATAAATAACCATGACAAGAAAAAAGGCGGAAAGCACCAAGTTTCGGGATTTCTATAATGACGACAATAACGTGTCGCCTTCCGAACGAGCCAAAATCGAGTTCGAAGTTGAGTTGATTGGCAAGCTGATTGAAGCCCGAGAGGCCAAAGGTTTGACCCAGGAGCAGCTGGCGAAAGCCGCTGGTGTTCAGCAGTCGGCGATTGCCCGTTTGGAAAGCTTAAAAGCAACTCCGCAAATAGACACACTTTTCAAGATTTTAACCCCCATGGGCTACAAGCTTGCCATTGTCCCGGGTGATAGAGATTGAATACCTGGTATCAACAAAACACTTTTTCCCCGTTCTATTAAAGGCAATTGGTATTTTCTTCGATTTCTTTGGAAATAACTATGATAAACATCAAGCAGAGCCCGAATAAATAAGGATGATTCTGCATAACCATTCCCCCTGACAGGCTATTACCTTTTCCACACTTCCGTGTCCAAACAAATCGTCACCGGACCGTCGTTAAGTAAACTCACCTCCATATGTGCGCCGAAAACGCCTTTCTCCACCCCCACTCCCAAGGCAGTCAATTCACCGCAGAAATATTCGTACAATTCCTCCGCCTGACCCGGAGGCGCCGCGCCGATGAAGGACGGCCGGTTCCCTTTCGCCGTGTCGGCGTAAAGGGTGAACTGGCTGACCACCAGGATTTTCCCGCCCGTGTCCAGTACCGACAGGTTCATCTTGTCCTGGTTGTCCCGAAAAACGCGGAGCCGCGCCACTTTGCCGGCCAATATCGACGCCTGGTCCTTGGCGTCGCATCCCGTCACCCCCAATAACACCAGGAACCCCGGGCCGATTTCCCCGGTGGTTCTCCCCTCCACCGTCACCTTGGCGTAAGTTACCCGTTGCACAACCGCGCGCATATAGTATCCTTAGGTTAATTGCCAGAAAACTTCAATAATATACCGAACGCGTTCGGTATAACACCACTGCCGAAACATTGCCATAACCCGCGAAAGGAACTCCATGAACCCGGTTCGTCAGTGCGTTCGCAACATGCAGGCCTACATCCCCGGCGAAGCCGCCAATGACCCGAAAATCGTCAAATTGAACCAGAACGAAAACCGCTTTCCCCCCAGCCCCCGGGCCCTAAAGGCGATTGAACAAGCCGCCGCCTCCCTCGCCTTGTATCCCGAGTCCACCAGCCTTATTTTAAGGGAAACGGCCGCCCGGGTCTATGACCTGCCGGTAGACTGCATCATGGCCGGTAACGGCTCCGACGACAGCCTGCGCATCCTCTACCACTGCCTCTGCGACCCCGGCGACGAAGTCGTCGCCTTCCGCCCCAGCTACACCTATTACGCCACGTTGGGGGCCATGTACGACGTAAATTATCGGCTTATTGATTTCGAGGGGGAATTCGGCATTCCCGACAGGCTAACACTGAATAACGCCAAAATCATTCTCCTCCCCAATCCGAACGCTCCCACGGGAACCGTCTTCCCCGAGCGGGATATCCGGAGGCTTCTGGAAGCCGCGCCGGGCATTGTCCTGGTGGATGAGGCCTATGCCGATTTTTCGGGGCAGACTTCCCTGGGACTCCTCAAGGAATACAAAAACCTGGTGGTGGTGCGCACCTTTTCCAAAAGCTACAGTCTGGCCGGACTCCGCGTCGGTTTGGCCTTCGCCGACCCCCAGCTCCTTTTCGAAATGGAAAAGGTGCGGGATTTCTACAACCTGGACCGGCTCGCCCAAGCCGGCGCCGCCGCCGCCCTGGAAGACCGGGACTGGCACCAGCTTATCACCTGCCGCATCATCGACTCGCGGGAGAAAACCGCGGCCAAATTGCGTGAAATGGGCCTGAAGGTCTATCCCAGCGGGGCGAATTTCCTCCTGGTCCGCTTCAGGGACGCGGACACCGCCAGGGGCATTTTCGAAAAATTAAGGGAACGGAACGTCCTGGTCCGCTATTTCACCGCGCCGCGGGTCGACGCCTGCATCCGGGTGAGTATAGGAACGGAAACGGACATGGAGGTTTTCCTCAAAGAACTCGAAGGAATATTGGAATAATGCACTGGAATCAAACCCAACCAAATACCCCGACCTTCACCTGGAATCCGAATCAACTTCTCCGCGCCGAGTGGCTGTTCCTTTCGGAGACCGGTCATACCGCCGGTCTCCTCCGCCACCTCACTTCGGCGGACCAGGGCGAAATCATTGTCGAAACGGCGGTGCGGGACGCCTTGGCCAATTTGGAAATCGACGGCGAAGTGCTGGATCAAAGCCGGGTCGAAGCCGGCATCCGCCGCCACCTGGGACTCGCCATGGACCCGGGACAGGCGAACTGCCAGGAAACCGCCTTGGCGAAATTGACCGCCGCCGTCCTGCAGGGGTCCGGCAATCGCCTGACCCACCGCACCCTCGAGGAATGGCGGAAATGGTTCCTGACCGAAGACGAAATCGCGGCGGAGAAGCGCGCCGCCGAACCGCCCAGGGAGAAAACCCCGCCCACGCCGGAAGAACAGGGAAAACGCCGCGAACTCCGGCATTTCCTCCAGTGGCTCGCCATCGCTCCGGACAACTCCGCCCGGTCCTCCCCCCTGGTTCGCGCCGCCCTGGCCCACCTCTGGTTCGAGAGCATCCATCCACTAGGCAAAAACAGCGGTCCCGCCGGCCGGGTTCTCGCCGAAATCGCCCTCATCCAGGGCCTCCCCAATCAGGTTTTCACCCCCCTCTGCCAGGTTTTCCAAAAATACCGGCACGAATACCACGCCATACTGGACGCCGCCTGCCGCGACCACGACGCCAATCAGTGGCTCCTCTGGTTCGCCGCCGCCGCGGTCGAGGCCGGCCGCACCGCCCGGGCGCGCATCGAATTCAACCTCAATCAATCCCGCCTGCTGGAGCGTCTCCGCGACCGCATCTGCCAGCGGCAGGAAACCATTCTCCTCACCCTCTTCCGCCAGCCCCCCGAAGACTTCCCCGCCGGGGTCAGTCCCTCCCAGTACGCCCAACAGTGCAACCTGCCTCCCGCCCAGGTCGCCAGCGACATGGCCCGTCTCGCCGGCATGCAAGCCCTCACCCGGGCCGTGCGCGGCGGCCGCCTGCGCTATTACCTGAACACACCGTCCCCGATCGTGGGAAGGGTTGCCATTAGCGATATATTGTAGCTAATATTCTGCATAAATATTTTAACATTCAACTACGCGGCATCCCAGCCGTCCGTCCTATAACATTTCAGGATTACTTGGTGTCCTATAATAATTTACGGGCGATCAACCTCGCCCGTAAAGCCGGATTATTTTTGTAAAATTCACTAATGCTCTTCTCGTGAACAGTCGATGAAAAGAATACGAGAAACGACCGAATCGCCAGGAACCGGAAATCGAACCCTTGGGAAAATGAGCGTTCCCGCCTTGTGGACAACAGTTTTCAGCGGGGGCGAATATTTTGGGGAACACCTGTTGTTTACCGGGTTTTCGACAACCGACCGCGATTCAGGGGGGATTAGAGCGCTTTGCCCGCAACTCGGCGGGCTGGGCTTGTGAATTGACTGCAAGGAGAAGACGGCCGTGTCAGAAAAAACCATGTCCTCGAAAGTGGCGGTGCCCCGGGGAACCAAGTTCCGCAAGATCAACATGTCCCGCAAGGTGGCGAATTGTCCGCGCTGCAACGAATTGTCGAAACGTCATTCCATCGGCCGCCGCCGGCTTAGGGAAGTGGGGATTTCCGGGCCGACCATGCTGGAGGTGACTTATTCGAAACACTATTGCGAGAAATGCCGCAAACATTTTTCGCTGCCGATGGATCACCTTGCCCTGCCCTCGGGCCGCTTCACCAATCGCGTGCGCCGTACCGCGGTGGACCTGGTGATAAAGCAGGCCCTGACCCTGGAAAAAGCCACCCAGCGCATGCGCCAGAAGTACTACGTCCACGTCCCCCCCACGACGCTTCACGACTGGGTGGTGGCGGAACTGACCCTCGCCTGAACGGCCATTGCAGAGAAAACCCCGCAAGCCCAAAAATGAACCGGCCCGTTACGGCCGGTTTTTTTTGTGCCGGGACGGTCGGTCGACAGGCGCATCTCAACAGTGTTACCCTGGTAACCCTGTTGAGATGCGCCCTCAGTCGACCGAAACATCTTTCAGTCTATTATCCATCCATTCCTTAAGGGCGTCGAGTCCGTCCTTGGCCGAAGCGTATTTGCCGTCGGCGATGTCACGTAGCGTCGCTGCCCATTGTTCGCTGATGGCGAAGAAATGGGGGTTGGGGGTGAAGTAGATGCTCATGTTGTCGATAAGGGTGGTGAACGTTTCCACGTAACCGTTCATGCTGCGGGCGACCCGCTGGAAGTCGGGATCCTCGAATACGGATTTACGGGGCGGATTGACCGATTTCCATTCCACCACCGAATACAATTGGAATTCACGGTTGGTGAAATATTGGACAAAGAGCCAGGAAGCGTCGATATTTTCAGAAGCGGGGTTTATGGCTAGGCCCCAGACCCTGAGATTGCTTTTGGCCTGGGCGGGATCCGCGCCTTCGGGCACGGGCGGCAGGGCGGTGGCCAATTTTCCCGCCTGGGGGGTGGCGCCGGGATTGTTCGCGAAAAAGCCGAGGACGTCGGCGTCATAGAGCATGGCGGACTTGCGGTCGCCGATGTCGTCCAGGCAGCGGCTCCAGTCGTAGTCCTCCCAATCGTTCGGGGCGCAGTCGCGGGCCATGTCGATCCAGAGCTGGGTGGCCAGGACGCCTTCGGGGGAATTCACCTTGGAGACCAGGCGGCCGTTTTCTATGGCCAGGTCGCGGGCGCCGTAATTGATGAAGGCGGAGACATAACCGGCGGGGAGGGAATTCCACCAGGCGCCGGCGCCGCGGATGCCGATGGCGTAGGTGTCGCTTCCTTCGAAGTGGGTAAGGGTTTTACCGGCTTCGTGCATTTCCTCGAGGCTTTGCGGGGGTGGGATGCGGAAGCGGGAGAGTACTTCGCGGTTGTAGGTGAGGGCGCAGGCTTCGAAGCCCATGGGAACCGCCCAAAGGGGTCCGGAGCCTGGTCGGACGCCGGTGGTTCCGTCCCAGCGGAAGGTGCCGATGACATTGGGGAAGAAGTCGCCGGGATTGTAGCTTTGCTGGGTTTTGGAGGGATTGTTGAGGTGGCTGTCGAGATCGAGCATGCGCCCTTGGGGGGCATAGGCCCAAACTTGATAGGCGCCGGTCATGTAGACATCGGGTTTGCCGTACTTGGAATTGAAGGCGTCGGTCAGCCGATCGTAATATTCCCGGTCGGGGAGCATGGCGAAAACGACGTCGATGCCGGTCAGTTCCTCGAAGACGTGAATTCGCCGGATCAACCCTTCCGAGTAGGGATGATTGTTGAGGACGACCCGCAGGGATTGACCGACGCATTGACGCCAGCTGAAAGGGTCTTCGCCGGCGCCGGCGGTGGTGGCAAGGGCCAGGATGGAAATGAATATGGCGGTGGCCAGATAACGCCGCATGGGATAAGCCCCTGCTACCGCCCCGCCCCGCTGTTGATTGGCGTCCGTTTCGGGGTGGCGAAATTGTGTTTGGGGAAGAGTTCGGCGGTGTACTTGGCGAACGAGGCGATGGTCGGCCCGTAGCCGCGCGAGTACATTTGGTATTCGAGGTCGTAGACCATGTCGGTGGCGGACTGATAGCGCTGCATGGGGTCTTTCTGGAGCGATTTGTTGACGATTTTAACGATTTCCGGGGGGATTTCCGGGCGGTCGGCGGTGATATTGGGGAGGTCCCCGCGCTTGACCCGATCCAGGGTGTCGTTGGTGTCGGTACCGACGAAGCCGTTGTTGCCGGTGAGAAGTTCCGAATAGACGATTCCCAGCGAGAACAGGTCGGAACGGGCGTCGGTGATGCGGTAGTCGGCCTGTTCGGGGGACATGTACTCGCCGGTCCCCATGAGGACGCGGTCCTCGTCCTGCTCCATGTAATTTCTCGCCTTGGCGATGCCGAAGTCGGTGAGTTTGCATTCGCCTTCGGTGTTGATGAGGATGTTCTTGGGGGAGACGTCCCGGTGGACGATGTTCAGGGGGCGGCCGAGGGCGTCGGTTTTGGTGTGGGCGTATTCGAGGCCGCGGCAGATGCGGGAGACGATGAAGGTGGCCAGATCCAGGGGGATCTTCCGCTTGAGGTCGAAGTGGCGGAGCAGGAATTGTTCCAGGTTGATGCCGTCGATGTATTCCATGGCGATGAAGAAGCCTTCGGCGGTGCGGCCCAGCTGGTAGATCTGCACGATGTTGGGGTGGACCAGGTTTCCGACCAGCTTGGCTTCGCCGATGAACATGTCGACGAATTCCTTGTTGTTGGTGTAACGGGGGATGATGGTTTTGAGGGCCATGCGTTTGACAAAGCCTTCGGCCCCGTGTTGTTCGACTTCATAGACGCTGCCCATGCCGCCGTCGGCTATTTTGCGGATGACTTTGTAGTAATAGGATCCTTCGATAACCCCACCTACGGTTGTGGCCATGGCTTTTCCCTTCTGTAGCGTTGGACTGGCGTCTGAATGGGCCATATTAATGGTTTGAAACGTGAAATGCCTTCTTTTTTTACCATTTTCCCTTACGAAAAGCAACTCGCAAACCGGGTATCCGGCTATTTTGCAGTTTACCCCATGGACTTGCCGCAGGGCAGGCATTAGAGCGGTTCTAACAATTATGTTAGAACCGCTCTAATTCCCGACTTCGGCGGACCGCCGGGACAAATTGATTCAGGGAATATCCACTAATGATTGACGGACAGCTGCCGCGTTTCTACAATCAAGATAAAGCTCGAGATCGTCTATCGGCATTCCCGTGAGGGTTTTGTCGCATTATGGTTCGTTTAAATCGAGGAACAGTTCATGACCCCAAAACAATTGCGCCAGAACCTGCTGACCATTCGCGAACGCCTCGCCTCGTCGCAAAAATCCACCCAGAGGGAAAGCCTGAAATCGGAAAGCCAGCGTCTCACCGCCCGCGCCCCCATCAACATGGCGGAACAGGCCTCCGAAGAGCAGGAACTGGACATGATTGTCTCCCGCTTGAACGCTTCTTCGGAAACGTTGGCGCAAATCGACGACGCTCTCGGGCGGCTTGAGGAGGGGAAGTTCAACGTCTGCGAGGAATGCGACAAGGAAATTGGCGAACGGCGTCTCAGGATTCAACCCTGGGCGGCATTGTGCGTTGAATGCCAGAAAAAACAAGAGGAGGGCAAACTCTGAACTCTATCCGCCTGTTCTGGTTCGCCGCCGTGGTCGCCCTGGCCCTGGACCTGGCCAGCAAGCACTGGGCCTTCGCTTCCCTGGGGGCGCCGGTCGGCAATGTTTACACCCAGGATAACATCATTTGGATTTTGCCCGGCGCTTTCCGGCTGATTTGCCATTACAACACCGGCGGCGCCTTTGGCCTGGCGTCGGGGCGGCTCCTCCTGTTTCTCGGCGCGACCGCCATCCTGGTGCCGGCCCTGGTCCTCACCGCCTATCACAACCGGGAGCCCGACGCCCCCTTGTGGTCCCTGGGGCTGATTGTCGGCGGCGCTGTCGGCAACCTCTACGATCGCCTTCTTCACCACGGCGTCCGGGATTTCCTGGAAGTGGTCAATCCCGCCACCGGCCGGGGCCTGTGGCCGGTCTTCAATGTCGCGGACATCGCCATTGTCGTGGGGGTGGTCATTTACGTCATTTGGAGTTTTCTCGATTATTTCCACAAACGGTCGGAAGCGGAAGCGGCTGGAGAGTAGAGGCACGGATTTCTACCGTTTTCAAGCGTCACACCCAACCCTTGACCCCCAAAAAGGATCCCAACTCAATGCAGAAGGAAGAAATCATCGGCGTCTCGAACGGCAGACTCGCCGTCCCCGATCAGCCCGTCATCCCCTTCATCGAAGGCGACGGCACCGGCCCCGACATCTGGCGCGCTTCCGTGCGCGTCCTCGACGCCGCGGTGGCGAAGGCCTACAACGGCAGGAGACGAATCGACTGGAAGGAAGTGCTGGCCGGCGAAAAGGCGCACCGGGAAACAGGCAATTGGCTCCCCGACGCCACCGTCGAGGCTTTCCGAAAATACCTGGTCGGCATCAAAGGCCCCCTCACCACCCCGATCGGCGGCGGCATCCGTTCCCTCAACGTCGCCCTCCGGCAAATCCTCGACCTCTACGTGTGCCTGCGCCCCGTCACCTATTTCCAGGGCGTGCCCAGCCCGGTCAAACACCCCGAACGGGTCGACATGATCATCTTCCGTGAAAACACCGAGGACATCTACGCCGGCATCGAATTCGCCGCCGGCACCCCCGAGGCGGAACAATTCAGGAAAATGTTCGAGGAGGCCTTCCCCAAACTTTACCAAAAAATCCGCTTCCCCGCCTCGTCCGGCATCGGCATCAAGCCGATTTCCCTCGAGGGAACCGCCCGCCTGGTGCGGGCCGCCATCCAGTACGCCATCGACAACAAACGGACCTCCGTCACCCTGGTCCACAAGGGAAACATCATGAAGTTCACCGAGGGCGCCTACCGCGACTGGGGCTACGAGGTCGCGCAAAAGGAATTCGGCGGCGAACTCATCGGCGACGGACCCTGGCAGGAAATCGTCACCCCGACGGGCTTTAAAATCGTCGTCAAGGACGTCATCGCCGACGCCTTCCTCCAGCAAATCCTCACCCGGCCCGGGGACTACGACGTCGTCGCCACCCCCAACCTGAACGGCGACTACATTTCCGACGCCCTGGCCGCGCAAGTCGGCGGCATCGGCATCGCCCCCGGCGGCAATATCAATTACATCACCGGCCACGGCATCTTCGAAGCCACCCACGGCACCGCCCCGAAATACGCCGGCAAGGACATGGTCAACCCCTCCTCCGTCATCCTTTCCGGCGAAATGATGTTCCGTTATCTCGGCTGGAGCGAAGCCGCCGACCTCATCCTCTCCGCCATGCGCAAAACCATCGCCCAAAAACGCGTCACCTACGACTTCCACCGCCTGATGGACGGCGCGACCAAACTCTCCTGCTCCGAATTCGGCTCCGCCCTGGTGGAAAACATGTGATGGGCAAAAAACGCAAACTGGTCGAGGCCATCGACGCCACCATCGCCAATCCCGGGGCCGATGAAGCGGCCAAAAGCGAACTGGATCGCGACCTCGTCACCTTCTACTCCCGCCTGACCCAAAGCCTCGAAAAAACCTGTGGCCGCGACCAACTCGCCGAACACCTCGGCAATATCCGCAAAAACCCGCCGGACCAGAACCTCGGTCCGGCGGAGTTGAATTCCCTCTCCCGCCTGTTCCGCCGTCTCGGCGGCTCCCGAACCAATCCGCACGAATTCCCCCTCTTCATCGACCAGTTCACCCGCTCCGTCGCCCGTTCCGTTTCCCGCCCCGAACACCAAATCCACTTCATGCTGTCGCTCTTCGCCATCGGCGACGAAACGCTGGAGGTGAAACCGATCTGCGGCGCCACCCCACTCTGCAACTCCTGCCAGCTCACCCGCGAATGCGACACCTTCAACCAGCCCCGCCGGCCCGCCGCCGCCGCCAAACCACCGTCCGAACGGCTTCTCACGAATAACGAAGTCGCCCTCTCCGACGCCGAACTGCTGGGGGTGTTCCTGTTCGGCGAACGCGGCACGGGCCGGGAGGAAGTGGTGGAAACGCTACTCGCCCGCTACGGGACCATGCGCGCCCTCTTCCGCGCCGAAGCCCACGAATTCGCCGCCCTCCGCGAAATGACCCGCACCCTGGTCATCCGCCTCGCCGCCGGCGCCGCCATACACCGGCGCCTCCTGATGGAACGCCGCAACGAACTCCTCCGCATCACCTGCGCCAAGGACATCCACGACCGCTACGAACCGGAGCTCAGGGATTACCGCAACGAAGCGGCGGTCCTGTTGATGCTCGACCACCAGAACCAGGTCATCCGCGACGCCTGGTTCTGCGAACATTCGCCGAAAATCGTCAATCTGCCGCTGGCGGATTTGCTCCGTCCCGCCATACGCGAAGCGGCCAGCAAGGTGGCCCTGGTCCACAATCATCCCAGCAACAATCCCAAACCTTCCAACGCCGACGCGGATTACACCCGGCGCCTGGCTAACGCCTGCCGGGACCTGGACCTGATTCTGGTGGATCACGTGATTATCGCCGAGACGCGGTATTTCAGCTTTTCGGAGGAGGGGCTGCTGGAACCGCCCTGCCCTTGAGCGGCCGCCGGAGTCGGCAATCCCCGGCGGTGGAAAACTTGACTTGGCGGAAACATGTGGTATCATTAGAGTGTTTTGGTTCTGAACCGCCAGCAAAGGAAAAAATCAATGGCTTCCAAAATATTCGACTCCGCCTGGCTCCACGATTGCCTGGTCCGCCTCGCCGACTCGGTGGTTTCACGTCGCGGCAAAGGCACGGGGAAGGCGCTAATCGGACTCCGCACCCGCGGCGCCCTCATCGCCGACCGCGTCCGCGCCCTGGTCAAGGAACGGCATAATCTCGAACTCCCCATCGGCTACCTCGACGCCACCCTCTACCGCGACGACCTCAACCGCGGCGCCGGCCTGAAGGCGGTCCTGCCGTCGGAGCTGGATTTCGATCTCAACGACAAGGACATCATTCTCTGCGACGACGTCATCTCCACCGGCCGTTCCATCCGCGCCGCCATGGGGGCGATATTCGACTACGGCCGTCCCGCCAGCATCACCCTGGTCGCGATGATCGACCGCGGCGGCCGCGAGCTCCCCATTCACCCCGACTACCTTGGCGTCAAAATCGAGGTCTCGAAAGGCGGTTTCGTCCGTCTCAAGCTATCCGAAATCGACCCCCAGGGGGACGCCGTATTCGTCGTCGGCCCTGGAGAACCGGAACCCTAAGCAAACCTGAACGCCGCAGTAGCGGCGTTTTTTTATGCAGGTCGCCGGAACACCCGGCTTATGCCAAACCGCCTTTCGGGGTTTGGCACAGTGATTCCACCCGGGAACGGACATTAACCTAAAGGATCGGACTTTCGCAAAATCACGGTTCAAACCGCCGAACGGCAATTTTGTGGAATGAAAACCCGGGACCATACAAAACCCTTGAATTTCAGGGAAAAATGATTCTTGCCGAGTGGCGATTGGCGGTTTAATCGCCACTCGGCAAATCTTGACATCGGAGGATTCCCCCCATGCAATGGACACGCAAACACCTTCTGGGTCTGGAGGAGCTCACGGCCGAGGAAATCACCTTCATCCTCGACCGGGCCGATTCCTTCAAGGAAATCTGCACCCGACCCAACAAGAAGGTGCCGGCCCTGGTCGGACGCACCATAGTCAACATGTTTTTCGAAAATTCGACCCGCACCAACCTGTCGTTTCAACTTGCCGCCCGGCGCCTTTCCGCCGACGTACTGGCTTTTTCCAAAGCCGGCACCTCGGTCGCCAAAGGCGAGACCATGGTCGACACCGCCCTGAACATCGAAGCGATGGGGGTTGACGTGATGGTGGTGCGCCACGGGTCGTCGGGGGCGCCGTGGAAGCTCGCCAAGGCGGTCGGCTGTTCGGTAGTGAATGCCGGGGACGGCCAGCACGAGCACCCCACCCAGGGGCTCCTGGACATTTACACCATCCGCGAGGTAAGGGGGCGAGTCGACGGGCTTACCGTGGGGATTGTCGGGGACATCGCCCACAGCCGGGTGGCCCGGTCGAACATATGGGGGCTGAGGAAATTGGGGGCAAGGGTGATGGCGGTGGGGCCGACGACCCTGATTCCCCGTGAAATCGAGAAGATGGGGGTCGAAGTCTGTCACGACATGGACCATGCCATACGCGAGTGCGACGTCCTGAACATGCTGCGGATTCAGTTCGAGCGGCAGAAGGGCGAAGGCAACCCCTTTCCTTCGGTGCGGGAGTACGTGCAGATGTTCGGGCTGACGAAGGAACGCCTCCGGAAGGGTAAACCCGACCTGGTGGTGATGCACCCGGGGCCGGTGAACCGCGGCGTCGAGCTCTCCCCCGAAGTGGCGGACGGCCCGCAGAGCGTGATTCTCAGGCAGGTCTCGAACGGCCTGGCGGTGCGGATGGCGGTATTGCAATTGGTCGCGGGCGTTGAATGAACCACAACCATGAAACGGAGCGAATCATGTCGTCAATCATCATAAAGAACGCGCACATCCTGGACCCGTCCGAGGGCCTCGACATTCCGTCGGGGGCGGTGACCATTCGCGACGGGTTGATTGAATATATAGGGGACAGCCTGCGGGACGCCACGGCGGCGGCGTTGAAGGAATCGGCCCAGTACGACGCAGGCGGGCTATTGGTAACCCCGGGGTTAATCGACATGCACGTCCACCTCAGGGACCCCGGAAACGAGGCGGAGGAGACGATAGCGTCGGGGGCGATGGCGGCGGTGGCCGGGGGGTTCACCTCGGTCGTGTGCATGGCGAACACCGAGCCGGCGATTGACACCGAGTCGGCGATAATATTCGCGAAGCGGGAAGCCCGGCGGGCGGCTTTGGCGAACGTTTTCCCGGTGGGTTGCGTGACGGCGGGCCGTAAGGGCGAGGAACTGGCGGAGATGGCGCAGATGTCCCGGGGGGGTGCGGTGGCGTATTCGGACGACGGCCGGGCGGTGCCGACGGCGGGGCTGCTGCGGCGGGCGTTGGCCTACGCGAAGATGCTGGGGAAGCCGATTCTGGAACACTGCGAGGACGCGAGCCTTCTGAATGGCGGGGTGATGGACGAGGGTTACATGTCGACGGCCCTGGGCCTGAAGGGGATTCCCGACGAGTGCGAGGAAATCATCGTCGCCCGGGACGTGGCGATTGCCCGGCTGACCGGGGGGCAGGTGCATATCCAGCATGTGTCGACGGCGAATTCGGTCGAGATTATCCGCCGGGCCAAGCAGTCGGGAGTGCCGGTGACGGCGGAGGTGACGCCGCATCACCTGAGTTTGACCTCGGACTATTTGAAGGATTACGACCCGGTGTACAAGGTGGCGCCGCCCCTCAGGACGATGGTGGACGTGGAGGCCTGCCGCCAGGGTTTAAGGGACGGGACGATTGACGCGATAGCGAGCGATCATGCCCCGCACCTGGACGAGGAGAAGGAGCTGGAATTCGCCGACGCCCCGTGCGGGATGATTGGCCTGGAGACTACGGTGGGGGTGATTTCGACGGCCCTCGTCAAGAAGGGCGGCTTTACCTGGGCCGGCCTGCTGCCGGCCTTGACGAGCAAGCCTTCGGACATTCTTAAGCTGGGCCGTGGCCGCTTGAAGCAGGGTTTGCCCGGGGACGTCACGGTGATTGATCCGGAGCGCGAGTGGCTGGTCGACATCGACAAGTTTTATTCGCGGTCCCGGAATTGCCCCTTCCGCGACTGGCGGCTTACTGGTCGGGCGGTGGGGACGATAGTCGGCGGCCGGGTGGTGTACGACATGGACGCGCGGCTGAGTTAGTCACGATACCGCCGGCGGCCGCAGGGGCTTGAAGTCGCCGGTCAGGCTGGGAAGCGTTTCCAGGGCGCGGGAGCGTTCCTTTTCCAAGCGTTCCTCCCAGGACTCCAGTTCCTCCACCAATAGGGCGGTGAGGGGCGGCCGGACGGGTTTGTTGAGGGCGTCCTCCGAGGCGGGTGCGGAGGAGGCGGTGGCGGACAAAAAGGCCAAACAGCCCAGCAGGATGAGGATTTTTCCACGCATAAGGGTCGATGCCTCGCGGCAGAATGTTGACGAATAAACGGCGGGGCGCCGTTTGACATTCCTATATCGACCTGCCGCCTCCGGGCAATGAACGCATTTCAAGCAAACTGGCGCCGCATTCCGATTGGAGTTGCGGCGTTTTTCATTCCACCGTTTGCGCTGCCGCCTTCGCCGGCGCCGTCACCATCCCCACCGCCTGCATCCGCTCCGCCTGGGTCGGCATGTACGGCGACAACAGGACAATCCCCGCCCAGGCCACCAGGCACGAAACCGCCCCCACCATCACCCCCACCTTCAGCCAGCTGAAGAAATTCACCCCGATTCTATAGCGCTTCTCCATCATCCCCAAGGCCACGATGTTCGCCGTCGAGCCAATCATGGTGATGTTCCCGCCCAGGCAGGCTCCGTGCAGCAGGGCCCATAACAAAGGCGTCTGCTCCAATTTCGTCACCACCGGCATGAACGCCGCCACAAACACGATGTTGTCGACGAACGCGCTTCCAATCGCCGACAACAATAAAATCACCGGCACCAGAATCACCGGGCTTTCCCCGAACGTGGAGGCAAAACCGTTCGCCATCGCCACCGTCACCCCGGTGTGTTCGAGCGTTCCCGCCACCGCGAAGAGCATCATGAAAAACATCAGCGTCCACCACTCCACGTCGTGCTCGATGTAGCGCCGCGCCTCCTTATGCCGCCAAATCATCAGGACCCCCGACAAAATCAGGGGAATCATGATGAGCATGGTGTTTGCCGGCAGACCCAGCCAGCGTTCGATGCTGGTGTGCATAGACAATGCCATCACCAGAATCACCAGGATGGTCAAACTCTGGCCGAAGGGAATCTTCACAATCGGACCCAGGGCCAAATTGCGGCTCCGCCGGTCCTGCAGCCGCACGTCCATGGTCGCGATGTCTTTCCGGAAAATCCACAGGAGAAAGAAAAAGGAAATCGCGAACACCACGATCATCAGGGGGAAGGACCACTTCATGAAGTCGATGAACGACAGCGGCGGCACCGCGTTCTGGCCGATGAGGATGCCGACCGGATTCCCCAGCATGGTTCCGGCCGAACCGATGTTCGTCGCCATCACCGCCATCATGATGAACGGCACCGGCCGCAGCTTCAGGGTGTCGCAGACCTGAAAAATCAGGGCCGCGACAAAGACGATGGCGGTAACCTCGTCGACCACACAGGCCATCACCGCCCCGAGTATGCAGGCAATGGCCACGAAAATCTTCGCCGTCATCTTCTTGGCCGAGATGATGGTCAGGATTATCCAGGTGAAAAGGCCCAAATCCTTCAGCACCCCTACGGTAATCATCATGCCGATTAGGAAGAGGATGACGTCGAGCTTGGACTCGTGGATGAGGGAGGGGATGTCCATCACCCCGAACATGTTCAATACGCCGATGCCGATGAAGGCGATGGCGAGACGGAAATTCCAAAACAGCAGGGTCGCCATGATGATTAGAGTGAAGACCGTCGCCGACACCACCTGGTGGAAGGTCAAGCGCGACAAATGGGTGAGGAGCGCCACCAGGGCCGCCATCCCCAGCATCCCCACCGTGCGTATCAGCGCCCGGGCCAAGGGCGAAGTCCCCTTCTCCTGCTTCACCGCCTCCATCCCCAAAGCGGTGCCGACAAAGCGGGCCGACTCGCCCGTTTTCGGTTCCTGATTACTCATCTACTCTCCCTTTTCAAACGGCCCCGGCTCCGCCCTCAACGCAGAACCAACCGTAAAAACTCGTGCAAACGAATGATTCCCACCAATTTCCGTTCCCTCAGGACATAGGCGTAATTGCTCTTGTGGGTGCCGATTTCCTTGATGGCCATGATCGCCGGCGAATCCTCCGCCACCTTGGCGAAGTCGTCGGTCATGATGTCGTTAAGCCAGGTCGAGGCTTCGTTCCTGATAATCTCGGCGAACGGCTCGAAGTTGAGGAGGGGCGTCATGTCGTCCAGCCACATCAAATACTCCGGCATGCACACCCTTACCAGATGGTTCGTCGTCACCACCCCGACCAATTCGCCGTCCTCGTCCACGACCGGCAATTCGGTGGAATTGTGTTCGAGGAACAGGTCGATGGCGCGGGCGAGATTGTCCGTCTCCTTCAGGGCGACCTTGACCTCGGTCATGACGTGCCGGGCCAGGAGGTGGTCCGGCAGTTTGGTGCTGCCGGTGTCGAAGAATTCCCAGACTTCCTTGCCGCTGCGGGACTTGACGATTTTGTCGATGGCGTTTTCCCTCAGGCAGAATTTGGCGATGCCCTGGAGGGTCTGCATGTAGGCGCCGGGCATGTCCACCGGCACGATAATCAGGAATATGACGTGGGCGCGATCCTCGCCGAAGGGAATCCCCTGCCTGGAAGTCGCGACCGCCACCCGCAGGTTGAGGGGGAAATTCAGCCGCGCGTGGGGAACCACCACCCCCGGCGCCACCGCCACTCCGCCCTTGTCGATGCGGTCCATGACCTCCCGGTAAGCGTCGTCGACATTGCCGATGCCGTAGCGGATGGCCAGGCGCTCAAGGAGCTGGCGGACCACCTGTTCCTGACTTTCGGCCGGTGAGTCGACGATGACGTCCTCGGGGGTGAATAGGGCGGTGAGCCTGATGTTCCGTAGCGACTTGGTCATCCCCCGGGTGCTTGATTCTACAGCCATGTGCTGCTCCTTGCGATGTTTCCCCCGGGACGATTATACCGCCAGTCGCCCCGTGGAAAAACCCCTCGCGTCTGAATTTCCGCCGTAGTTTCAATAACCCCGCCCTTCGGCGGTCGGCACGGCGACTTTGTCAAAAAAAAGCTACTTCGCCATGGGCGCGTTCCAGGCTTCCATGTCCAGGTCCTTCTCCGATTTCGCCACCACCACCGTCCCCACCATGTCGCCGGTGATATTGAGGGAGGTGCGGCCCATGTCGAGGAGGGCGTCAATGCCGAGGATCATGCTGTACGCCGCGGCCAAATTGGTCCCGGGGGCGATGGGGAGATTGATGGAGTCCATCACCATCAGGAGCATGATGGCGCCGGCGCCGGGAACGCCGGCGGTGCCGATGGAGGCGAGGGTGGCGGTGATGACCACGGTGGTCTGTTGGGTGAAGGTGAGGGGCATGTCGCAGGCGTAGCCGATGAACATGGCGCAGACCCCGAGATAAATGGCGGTGCCGTCCATATTGATGGTGGCGCCGAGTGGGAGGGAGAAGGAGGCGATGGAACGCGGCGCTCCGAGATTGTCTTCGCAAACCCGCATGGTGATGGGGAGGGTTCCGGAAGAGGTGCGGGTGACGAATCCGGTGACCATGGCCTCATTGGCCTTTTTGACGAAGTGCGGCAGCCCCAGGCCGAAAAGGGCGAGGATGCCGCCGTAGCAGAAGGCCAGGTGCAGGAGCATACCCAGATAGGCGGTGATGGTGACCAGGAGGAGTTCGCCGATGGCTTTGGGGCCTTGTTCGGCGAAGACGATGGCAATCAGGAAGAAGACGCCGAAGGGGGCGTACTGCATCACCCCGGAGACTATTTTATACATCACGGCGGCGGCGGCGGAGATTATTTCATCGAGGCTGCGGGCGGCAGCGGCCAGGGCGGGGCTCGCGGAATCCTTGATTATGGAGATGCCGATCCCGAAGAGGATGGCGAAGAAGATGATGGGAAGAATGTCGCCTTTGGCGAGGGATTCGATGGGATTGGTGGGGACGATGTTCAGGAGCACGGCGGAGAGGCTGGGGGCGGTGTTGGCGGCGACCTTGGCGCTGGGGTCTCCGGCGACGTGGAAGCCGAAACCGGGTTTAATCATATTGGCGAGAATGAGGCCGATGACGACGGCGAAGGCGCTGGTGAGGATATAATAGATCATGATTTTCGCGCCGACCCGCCCGAGATTGGCCGGGGCGATACTGGCGGCGCCGCCCACCAGGGAGAAGAAAACCACCGGTACGACGATCATTTTCAGGAGCCGGATAAAGAGGTCGCCGAAGAAACGGGTGTATTGCACGAAGGTGGTGGCGGCGTTGGGAGCGGGGGTGCCGGCGGAAATGATGCCGAGAATGATGCCGACAATCGCTCCGGCGATCAGGCCGACCAGAATGCGGGTGAGCAGATTGGTACTAAGATACCAGGAAAATAAACCTTTCGGCTTATCCGGCATGGCGGTCATGAATGATCTCCTTAGGCAAGGGTGAGTTTGGTACGGTTTGGCGAATATGGGAAACCGGGGCGGCGACTACGGCCCGGCGTTCGTTTGGCTTAGGCGGCGAATATTCAGGATGACAGGCATGTTTCGACGCGGAATCAGTATATCCGAATTCTCCATCTTGTCCAGTACGCAATCCATATTGGGCAGGCGGCAGCAATTTTTACCGGCGGGACGGCCGTTTCCGGTTTGACAAAATGGCGGGGTTGTTTTAAAATATTTTCATAAGGATTTTTACTGCGATACAATTCCCATCCCAGCGTCTTTGCGACGCCGCTTGCTTTTTCCCGGCACATTTAGCGTGATCGTTCGGCATGAAATACGGTCGACACATTATAATCATTTGGTCGGAAGCGGTTTTCATTTCTTTCGGAGGATCGTCATGGCAGAGAACAAGCGGGAATCATCATTGATTGTCAAGCTGCTGGTATGTATCGTCATCGGCGCCGCCATTGGCTTGGGAGTCGCCGGCAAGCCCTACGGTCCCGGCGTGATGCAGGTGATGGGTTCGATTCAATATTTCTGCGGGCAAATCATCTTTTTCGTCGTTCCCTTCGTCGTTCTAGCCTTTATCGGCCCCGCCATCATCCGCCTGGGCGCCAACGCCAGCAAGATGCTTTTCACCGGGGTCGCCCTCGCCTATATCTCTTCCGTCGGCGCCGCTTTCTTCGCCTATCTGGGCGGTCTGGCCATTTTCGACTGGCTGAACGTCCCCGAGAAATCCGTCGCCGCCGGCCGCGAAATGCCGAACATCCTGTTCAAATTCGCCATTCCCCAATTGATGGGCGTCATGACCGCCCTCACCATCGCCCTCCTTTTCGGCCTCGCCATCCTCTGGTCCAAGTCGAAAACCCTCGAAACCATCTGGAACGAGTTCGAACAATGCGTCCTGATGATCGTCCAGCACGTGGTCATCCCCCTCCTGCCCTTCTTCATCGCCGCGACCTTCTGCATTCTCGGCTATGAAGGCCTCCTCACCGAACAACTCCCGATCTTCGCCAAAATCATCATCGTCGCCATCATCGGCCACTTCATCTGGATGGCTTTCCTTTACATCATCGGCGGCATCATCTCCGGTTCGAATCCCTTCGAAGTCGTCCGGCATTATGTTCCCGCCTACCTCACCGCCGTCGGCACCATGTCCTCCGCCGCGACCCTGCCCGTATCCCTCTCCTGCGCCCGCAAGTCGAAAGTCCTGTCCCGCGAGACCGTCGACTTCATGATCCCCCTCGGGGCGACCGTGCACCTCTGCGGTTCGGTTCTCACCGAGACCCTGTTCATCCTGGTCATATCCCAAATTCTCTACGGCCACGTGCCGGAACCGGGGACGATGATCCTCTTCATCCTCCTCTTCGGCTTTTTCGCGGTCGGCGCTCCCGGCGTGCCCGGCGGCACGGTCATGGCCTCCCTGGCGATTGTCATCAGCGTGCTCGGCTTCAATGAGGAAGGGACCGCGCTTCTCATCGCCATATTCGCCCTGCAGGACAGCTTCGGCACCGCCTGCAACGTCACCTCCGACGGCGCCTTGGCCCTGATGATCGAGGGTATTTTCGGCAAAGGTAAGCCTAAACAAACCGGCGAAGGGAATTAGTTCGCCGGCGAAGGATTGTTGAAATTGTAAATGGAAAGCGCGACGCCATGTACGGGCGGCGCGCGTTGCAGTTACCTTTGCCCCGTCAAAACCTCGTCCCCCGGGGCGTCGTCAGGTAAAACT
>JAVBRG010000150.1:0-11150 GCA_031548195.1 Planctomycetota bacterium
CTCTCCGCCACCTCCCAGGCCACCAACCAGAACATCTGGATCGAATGGATGAAGAAGGAAGTGGCCCTGCCGAAGTACAAGAACATGAGCCTGGTGAAAGTGGCCTACGGCGACGACCTCCGCGACAAGTCGACCTCCGAATGCGAAGCGCTCCTCAAGACCTTCCCGAACCTCAAGGTCATCATCGCCCCCACCACCGTCGGCATCGCCGCCGCCGGGAAAGTCCTGACGGACAAGGGCCTCGCCGGCAAGGTCTTCCTCACCGGCCTCGGCCTTCCCAGCGAAATGGCCGATTACATCAAGAACGGCGTCTGCCCCTGGATGTACCTGTGGAACCCCATCGACCTGGGTTACCTCGCCGGTTACGCCGCCGTGAACCTTGCGGACGGCAAACTCGCCGGCAATGTCGGCGATAGCCTCACCGCCGGCCACCTGGGGAAGAAACAGGTTACGGACGACGGCGCGGGCGGCACCGAAATCATGCTTGGCGCCCCCTTCAAATTCGACAAGGCCAACATCGACGAATGGAAGACGGTTTACTAAAAAACTTCGGTTTTGAACAGGACAACCTCCCGCGCGGGAGGTTGTCCTGTTGCATGCGGCCGTAAGCCGGAGACCCCCCCCTCCGCCCCTCACTTCGGCGGCGGCTCCCTGAAGAACAGCACATAAGCCAAACCCGCCAGCGCCAGCAACAACGCCACGCCGGAAACGCCCAGCCACATCTGAAGACGCCTCACCTGCTGCATCAACTCCCGCTCCACCGCCCCGCCGCTGAAAGCCCGCGCCGCATTGAGGACGGCAGTGCCGCTGGTCCCCGCCGGCGACGCCGCCGAAGCGGCCGGAGCGGCGACGGATTTCGCCAGCCGCCGCACTTCATCCAGGTCGTTAAGCAGTTCGGAAAAATTCTGGTAGCGGTCGGCCGGCTTCTTCTTCATCAACCGATCCACCACGTCGACCATCTTGTCGGGCAGTTCCTTGACCAGGGAGGAAATCGGTTTCGGCTCGTTCTTGATGTGCTGGTCCATGACGTCCGAAACGCTACCCCCGAACGGGGGATTCCCCGACAGCATGTGGTACAGGGTCGTCCCGAGTGAATACAGGTCGGACCGGAAGTCCAGGTTCTTCTCGCCTTTGGCCGCTTCGGGGGAGATATAATCAGGCGTCCCCAGGACCTCCCCTTCGGTGGAAAGGACCGACTCCAGGGACGACTTCACAAAGCCGAAATCCCCCAGCTTCGCAATCCCCCCCTTCGTCACCATGATGTTCCCGGGCTTGACGTCCCGGTGCACAATCCGCCGCTGGTGCAGGTATTCGAGGGCGCTGGCCACCTGAATCGCAATCGACACCGTCGACTGCAGGTCCATCCGGCCCTCGCGGTCCAAGGTGGCGTCCACCGGCTCCCCGTCCACGAATTCCATCGAAAAATACAGGGTCGACTTGTACCTGCCGACGTCAATCACCTGGATGAGGTTCGGATGCGACAGCCGCCCGACCAGCCGCGCCTCGACCAGAAAACGCTTCCGGAATTCGTCGTCCGTCACCCAGCGCTCGTGCAGAACCTTCAGGGCGACAATCCGCCCCATCGACAATTGCCGCGCCTTATAGACGACGCCGAGTCCGCCCTCCCCCAGCTTACCCATGATTTCGTAGCCGCCAATCCGCTGCCCCCGGGCGCGGGCGTCGCGGAGCAGCCGCTCCTTCGCCTTGTACACCGCCCAAACCTGATCCGACTTCAACACGCCCTTTTCCAAAAGGACGTCCTCGACCGGGCGCTTGGGTTTACCGGCTTCCGCTTCCTTGTTGATGGTCCTTTCCGCGTCCTCCAGTTGCTCGCGGGTCAACACCCGGTGCGCAATCGCCAGGGTCGCGAAGTCCAAATCCTTCTCCATGTCCGGAAGCTCTGCAGCGCTGTTAGCCACGGCCATTCCTTTTCTTTCTGAGAACCAAACTCCGCTGGTAGTCGCGAACCGCCCGCTCCTGCTCCGCGGTCTCGACCGAACCCGGCCGGGCGGCCCTGACCTGCCCCAGCGCCTGGGAAGCGCTCGCGCCCCGGCTCACCAGGTAACACGCCAGCATCGTCCCCGTCCGCCCGACCCCGGCGCCGCAATGCACCAGAACGGCCCGCCCTTCCCCCAGGCACGCGTCGACAAAAGCCACGAACTCGCGTATCTGGGCCAGAACCGGCGCCGCGAAATCCTCAATCGGCAAATGCAGGTAACGCAGATCCAAATCGTTCAGGACATCCCGGTCCAGGCCGTATTCCGTAAGGGTCACCACGGCGCCGATACCCTGGCGCTGCAGGCCGGACAGATCGGAACGCAAATCGCCCCATCGGCCCGGTTCGGCGCTGCCGGCGAGTTTGCCGGAAATGAGGAAGGAAAAATTCGCGGGCATGTCGTGGTCACTCCTCCCAGGCGTCGAAAGCGTCCCTGAATTCGTATCCCGCCTTGAAATCGTCCTTGGTGTCGGAGTCCCGGCGCTTCCATTCCAGCTTCTCGTCGTCGACCATCAGGAAGACGATTTCCCCGACGTCCTCGGTCCTGCGCACCCCCCATTTGTCAAGAACGATACGGGCCAGACAGCCCCAGCGCTCCCGCCCCAGCCGTCGGAACGCCTCCAGGAGCTCGAAGCCGCTGATGTGGAAATTGACCCCGTCCTCCCCGCGGGAAGTCGCGACGTCCCGGGGCTTCATTTCCCCCGACTTCAGCCACTTCACCGCCGCCGCCACCGCCTCGTTCACGAAGAAAAACGCGGCCGGATCGTAGCGTCCGTCCCGGCGGGCGATGAAGACAATACGTTCCTTGACCTGTTCAGGTGTCATGATTGTCCCGCCCCGTGTCCGTTTCCGTGAGGTTTGGCTCCGCCGGCGCGGCCGGTCCCGCCGACCCGCCGGCGTCCCCGGCTCCCTCCTGATGGTTCGCCGGAGCCGCCCCCGCGCCGGAGCCGCCCCCGCGCGGCGGCTTGTCCCGCCGGGGGGGCTTGTCCCCGGCCCGGAACCGCCCGCTGGCCCGGTTCGCCTCCGTACGGCCCGGCCCGGGGAAGGCGGCGGCGCCGGCGGCGTTCGGGTTCGGGTTCTGCCCGCCGCCGCCTTTGCCCCGGCGGGGCTGGATTTCCTTGATAGCCGACAAGTGCACCGTTTCGCTTTCGCCGTCCGGCGTCGTCAATTGGATCTCCTGCCGGAACATGTCGTAACCAATCACTTCGCCGGTGAATTTTTCGGTCACGCAAATCGACCCCCGGGCCGGCATTTCCGCCTGGAGGGCCGAGTAGACCTCGTCCTCGAACCTGAGGCAGCACATCAGCCGCCCGCAGTGGCCGGAAATCTTCGACGGATCCAGGGTGGTTTTCTGCATCTTGGCCATGCGCATGGTCACGGGTTCGAGATTGCGGATGAAGGTGCGGCAGCACAGCTCCCGGCCGCAATGCTCGTAGTCGGCGAGCAGCCGCGCCTCGTCCCTGACCCCGATTTGCCGCATTTCGATGCGGGTGCGGTAGCGGCGGGCCAATTCCTTGACCAGCTCCCGGAAGTCGACGCGGTTTTCCGCCAGAAAATAAAAGATGATTTTGTCGCCCGAGAACAAATGCTCGACCCCGACCAGCCGCATGGGGAGGGAGCGTTCGCGGATGCACTCCTGGCAGGTGACGAACTCCTCCGGCTCCTTGGCGTCGTGGATGTGGGCGAGGATGTTGCGGTCGGATTCGTTTGCCGGCCGGAGGAGTTCCCCCTGGCTGGGTTCATCTTCCCGGCAGGGCTGGGGCTTCCCCATGGCGGTGCCGAAGTCGATGCCGCGGTTGGTGCGGACGATGACCTCGTCGTCGGGGCGGAAGTCGTCCGAGTCGGTTGTGAAACGTTCGGTGATGGCCATCAGGCCGTACCGTACGGTGACGATGTAACTTGGCATCTATGAAAACCTCATGTATGCGCCGCGGCGGCGGGGGCTGGTTCCTCTTCGTTCCCGGGAAGCGAACGCTTCATCGGCACTTCGCCGCAATCGGGGAATTTCGGGCATTTGACGCAGACCAGCCAAACCTTGTGCGGCAGCGAGTCGCGGGGAACGATCTGAAATTCGAAACGCTTGAAAAAATCGGGAACATAAGTCAGGGTGAAAACTTCCCTCGCCCCAAAAGCGGCGGCGTCGGCGAGGGCGGCGTCAAGGAGCAGCCGGCCGACCCCGTGCTTCTGGCATTCGCTCTTCACCGCCAGGGAACGGATTTCCACCAGGTACTCCCAGGTGGTGTCGACGCAAACGCAACCGACGATCTCCCCGCCGGGGATGGTGGCGACGAGAAAGGAACGGAGGCGCTCGAGGGTGTCCCCCACGGAAAGGGGAATCATCAGGCCGGCGTTGGCGAATTCGCGCACCACGCCCATAATCGCGGACACGTCGGGAAGACGCGCCCGCCGAATTTTTATTTCCACAGGTTGAATCTCCACATTCACATTATCGCTTTTAGCGCGATCCCAAACAAAGGAAAAGTCGCTATTTCCCCGAATGCTCATGGCGGTGCTGGGTGAAAACCGCGTCCTCGCCCTGCGCCTGCAATTCGATGTCGCCGAATTTCAGCTTCGGGTCGGCGGTTATCGTCACCGTGGCCTTGTGCTCCGCCTCGATTTGGGCGATGACGGAACGCTTGGCGTTCGCCAGGGCCATGGCCGCGTCCGGGTTCATACGCACCATGAGGCTCCCCTCGTGCTCGTCGTAGAAGCCCCGGACTTTCCTGAGGAATTCCAGGGTGAGGACGTCGAGGCTTTTCCTTATGCCGGTGCCGTCGCAGGATGGGCAGGGGGTGTAGAGGGTTTTCTTGACCGATTGCCGCACGCGCTGGCGGGTCATTTCCATCACCCCCAGTTGGGAGATGGGGAGGATGGTGGTGCGGGCGCGATCGCGGCGGGCGGCGTTACGGAACGTTTCCTCGACTTGGCGCCGATCGTGGGTGTTTTCCATGTCGATGAAGTCGATCATCACCAAACCGCCGAGATCCCTCAGACGCAGTTGCCGCGCCACCTCAACCGCCGCTTCCTTGTTGATCGCCAGGATCGTCTCCCGGGTCGAATCACCCTTCCTGAAGCGGCCGGTGTTCACGTCGATGGCGACCAGGGCCTCGGTTTGCTCGATGACGATTTCGCCGCCGGAGGGGAGGCGGACGGAACGGTCGAAGGTGCGCTCGATGGCCTGTTCGATGCCGTAACGATCGAAGATCGGTTCGCCGTCCTGATAGAGGTAGAGGCGATCCGTGAACTCGGGCATGAAGTTTTCCAGGAAGGTCCGGGCCTGGTCGTGGGCAAGCTTGCTGTCCAGGATGATTTCCTCGACGTCGTCGTAGACGAAATCGCGGATGGCCCGGACCACCAGATCGGACTCCTGGTAAAGCGCCACCGGCGGCTTCGACTTAACCGCCAAATCCTTGATCGCGTCCCACAGGCGGGTGAGGCTGTGGAGGTCCTTCTGGAGTTCCTCCTTGCCGTGGCCCATGCCGGCGGTGCGGATGATGTAGCCCATGTCCCGGGGAGGTTCGAGTTGCTCGAGGAGGGACTTCAGGGCGTGGCGCTCGCGGTCGTCGGAGATTTTTTTGCTGACGCCACGTTTCGATACGGCTGGCATCAGGACCAGGTAGCGGCCGGGAATCGAGATGTAGGTGGTGACGGTGGGACCCTTGTTGGCGAGCTGCTCACGGGTGATTTGCACCAGGAGCTCCTGCCCCTTGTAGAGCATGTCCTCGATGCCGGGGCGGCCGCCGCTGCGTTTTTCCTTCCGCTTGCGGCGCTTCAGGACGTCGTCGTAACCGCCGAAGGGGAGGATGACGTCGGAGGCGTGGAGGAAACCGTTCTTTTCGCCGCCGATGTCCACGAAGGCGGCCTGCAGGGTCGGCTCGATGTTCTGGACCTTCCCCTTGTAAATGTTTCCGTGCACGAACTTGTTCGCCGAACGCTCGATGTAAAGCTCCTCCAGACCGTACTGGCCGGCGATGGCGACCCGGAGTTGTTCCGAATCCAGGACGTTCATGAGAACGCGGCGTTTGGGGGTTTTCGAGTCCGATGGGGTCTGGGCAACCGGTTGAACCGGGGGTGATTCCTTTGCTTTCGTCTCTCTTTTGCGGGCCAAATTGAAGCTCTCCATGTTAAGGTGCGAATACGGCAACCGGCCCCGACCAGACGGTTGGGGCGGGATTTTATTTACAAATCCGGGAGTTTTTCCGCTTGCCAAACCGCCCTACGGCGGTTTGAACGGCGCCTGGGCAAAACTCCGGCTTTCCCGTTAACGGGAAAACTGAAAATTGTGCCTTTTTACCAGCCGTGACGCAAGGCAAATTATTCCGCCCGCTCCGCCCCGGCCAGTTCGCCGCAATATTTCACCATGGTCTCACGCAGCTGATTGAGGGAAACGGGCTTGGCTATATAGTCGTCCATTCCGGCCGCCAGGCATTTTTCCCGGTCGCCGTCGACATTGTTCGCCGTCAGGGCGACGATGGTGTGCCGTTTCGCCGTGGGGGCGCCCTTCTCGAACAAACGAATCATCGCCGTCGCGTGGTAACCGTCCATCACCGGCATCATGCAGTCCATGAAGATTAGGTCGAACAACTCGCCCCGCAAAACCAGGTCCACCGCCTCCTGGCCGTTCTTGGCCAGAACCGTCGTCGCGCCGATGCGCTTGAGAATGCCCATCGCCACCATCTGGTTCACCGTATTGTCCTCGGCCAGCAGGACCCGGGCGGGGATCTGCGCGGGGCGGTTGGCTATCGAGGTCGAGTTGCGGGGCGAGGCCCCGGCGGAACCGGTGCGGGAGCGGTCCACGGGGAATTTCCGCGTCGTGGTGGAGGTCGGGCCGGAGTTGCCGTAGCGGGTGGTGGTGCCGGAGGTGCCGGAGCTGTCCGGCACGGCAACGGACCCGCCGGGGGAGAGGACGACGGTGTCCTCGTCAATGCCGGTGGAGGTGAAGGACAGGGCGCGGGTACGCAGCGATGGCGTGCTGGGGCGGATCAGGGCGAAGGCTTTCGCCCACAGTTCGCTGGGGGTCAGGGGCGGGAGCAGGAGATACTTGACCCGGCCGCGGGAATCGGTGAGGTTTTGCGCGGAACGGGACGAGACGACGAGGATGATGTGCCGGGGCGGCTTCGCCGGCAGGGAGTCCTGGTTTTCCTCGAGTTCCCTGAGGAAAATTTCCAGGCCGTCCATGGGGGTGAGGCGCTGGTCCAGGATGAGGAGCTGGAAGGGATCGGTGTCCCGCATGGGGCTGGCGAGTTGGCGGCGAACCTCGTCCAGGGACATGGCGAGGGTGACGTCGGCCCGGGCGTAGGAGAGGCTGGCGCGGATGGTGCCGGCGCGATGCGGTGAATCGCTGGCGGCGAGGACCCTCAGGCCGGAAAGGTTAGGGGCGGAAATCAGGGCCGGGAAATCGACCTTATCCAGGGGAATGTCGACGCGGCAGTGCAGCTGGCCGTCCCTGAGGAAGGATTCGAGGGTGCCGCCCATCAGTTCAACCAATTTCCAGATCAGGGGGAGCCCGATGCGATGGCTGATGTTGCCGAAAACGAAGGAGGGGTTGTCCGAGAGCTGGGAGTCGGGGTTGCGGAAGCGTTCTTCCAGATCCTGAGGGGTGATCGAGGCCGAGGGAACGAAGACGGCCTGGAATTCGACCCGGCGTTTTTTGGCGGCGGCGAATGGTTCCGTTCCGGTTTGCGCCTGGTCCGGGGACGGGGCCGGATCGGGGGCGGCGGAGACTTCCAGCCGGAGGCGGCGGTCGAGGCTGATGCGGGAGCAATAGGTGAGGATTTGCACCAGGATTTGCCGGAGGCGGCGGGAGTCGCCGACGTATTTTTCGTCGAGGGTGAAATCGTAACCGAGGGACAGCTCGATGCCCCACGCCTCGGCGATGCAGCTGACGATATTGGCGGAATCCTCGACCAGGGGAAGGAGGGAGAAGGGTTCATTCTTCAGGTCGAGGTGTTGGCTGGCGTCCTCGATGGTGGCGACGTCCATGACTTCGTCGATGGCCATTTGCAGGGTTTTGGCGCTGCGGACAATCGTTTCGGCGTAGAGCCGGGGAAGGGGCCGGGTGGAATCGTGATCGATGATGAGGTCGGCCATGCCGACGATGCCGTTCATGGGGGTGCGCAGTTCGTGGGACATGCTGGTGAGGAAGGCGGCCTTGGCGCGTTCGGCCTGCCGGGCGGCGCGGGTGGCGGCGACGAGGTCGGTGGTTTCCCAGAACACCTTGAGGAGGCCCATGATCGCGCCTTCGGTGGAGAGGACGATGTTCCGAATAAGGACGTAGGTCTTAGGGACGCCGTTTTTCAGGTATTCGAAACAGACCTCCGACCGCCCCTGGCCGGTGGCCAGGGCGTGTTCCTCGAATTCGACGTCCACCGGCCCGAGAGGTTTGACGTCGTCGTAGGGCCGGCCGACCAGATCCTTGAAGGAGGCGACCCCGGCCTGGTCGCAGAAGGCCTGGTTGCAGAGGCGGATGACCCGTTGGCGGTCGATGAAGCAGACCGGATTGGGGAGGGTGTCGATAAGCTGGAGGTGGAAGTGCTGTTCGGCGATGAGGGCGTCCTCGGAGCGTTTCCGGTTGCTGAAGTCGTGGATGGAACTGACGATGAGGCGCGCATCGGGTTTGTCGGCGGAGGTGACGGCGGTTTTGGTTATTTCGTGCGCCTGCTTGCCGCTGTCCAGGGTGAATTGGTGTTCGAAGACCACGGTTTTGCCGTCCATGTCGAGGGCGAGGCGGTCCAGCATTTGTTCGATGTCGGGGTCGTAGAGGACCGGGACGGCGTCGGGACGGGGGAGATTGGCGATATTGTGGCCGACGATTTCGGCCGGGGACTGGCAGCCGAGATATTTGGCCAGCGCCAGGTTGCCGGTCTGGAAGACGCCGTTTTCGTCTTTCAGGGAGACGGGGATCGGCAGGGTGTCGAGGATGGTTTGCAGGTCGTCGCGGCTGGCGCGGTAATGGTGTTCCATGATTTTTTGTTCGGTGATGTCCACGGAGTCCCAGATGATGATGCGGCTGTCGGGCACGCCGGAAAAGGCGCGGCATTGGGTGATGATGTGCACGATGCTGCGGTCGGGGCGGCGGACGGAGAGTTCGAGGATGGCGTTGGGGTCGGGTTTTGCCAGGCGGTGCCGGGTGTGCGCCAGGTTCTCGGTGGGGGAGATGTCGAAGGCTTCATCGAGGGTTTTGCCGATGATTTGGGAGCGGGCGAGCCCGTGCATTTCTAGGAGGCGCTGATTGCAGTCGACGATTCGCTCGTTTCGGACGATTATGGTTCCGGCGAGGCCGGTGCCGAGGGCGCCCAGGCGGAGGGCTTCGTCGCGGCGGGTGGAGTGTTCGGCCAGCCAGGCGCGCTGTTGGCCGGAGAGGAGCAGGATCAGGGCCAGAAAACCGAGAGGCAGGAAATAGAGGAACAGACTTTTGAAGCTGAAGGAATCCCGGGCCAGGTCGATGGAGGACACGGCGAAAATGGCCACGGCCAGGCGCTTCGACTCGGCGGGCGGCGGTTCCGTGGCGGTTTTTTCTTCTGAAAGGGCGCTGCTGTGCGGGTCGGCGTCGGCTTGGGGGTCGTGAATGGGGACGGCCAGCATGGCGGGCTTGAGGCGGCCGGATTTGTCGGGGAAGGTGGCGCTTAGGGCATGGTCGACGGAATGCCATAATTTATCCCGCAGGGCGGGGTCGCCGCTCCAGTCGGGACTGCTACCGAGGTCGGAGAAGAGGGTGGATTGGGGGTCGGCGAGCAGAATGGGGGGCTGGTCGGGGTCGGGGCGGATCAACATTTCCATGGTCACGCCGATTTCGGTGTGTCCGACGTAGAAATGGCTTTTGCGGATGCGGTTGAAAAGGCGTTCGGAGACATCGGGATTATGCAGCAAAGCGGGATTGGCGATGATTTCCTTGAGCCGGGGCAGATTGACGTGATCGGTGGCTTCGATGGCGGAGGAGAGGATGTTGCGGCGGATAAATTCGTAGTCGCGTTTGTGGGCGATTTGGATAAAGGCGATGAAGATGAGGAACATGACCAGTAGAAGGCTGATAGGCCACCAGCGGATGTTGGAGGTCACGCCGCGGACTTGGGCGTAATAGTTCCATAGAAGAAAGGAAATGATGATGGCGATGACGGGCCGGAACAGGAACAGACCGGCGAACAGGGCGTTATACCCCGGCTGAAGGGAGTCGGGAGTACTGGGAATGCCGGGGGGCTGACCGACCAGAAACAGGAATCCTAACAGGCAAAGCAGGATAAGGGTGGGCATGACCATGGGCGGGGGATGTTTGGGGGAACGCCAGCGGCGGACAAGTAAGTGGACGGTGGCGAGGAAGAAGAGGGCTTTGCCGATCAGGAAAGCTTGATCGATGGACTGTGCCCCCAGCCCCGCTTTCTTGCCCATCGCCAGGTCGACGCCGGCGACGAGGATGGGGATGAGGATATTGGCCAGAATCAGCGATACATCCAGCATGTTTCCGCTGTCGTACCAGCGGATTTTTTCGGCGGCGCCGACTTTTCTGATGTAGCGGTGGGCGGCGGCGAGGAGGCAGAGGCTGGCGCCACCGAGGAGGAGCATGGATATGGGCACCAGGCCGAGCCACTCGGGATGCGACAGGCTGTAGATGGCAATCCAGGCGCGGACGGACAGCAGGAAGAAAGCGGGGGCGAGAAGATGCCATTCGGTAATGGTGCGAACGACGCTGCTTTCGCGGGCGATCATCAGACACATGCAGCCGGAAATAATTAGGGCTATAGTCAGGGCGCAAAGCTGGTAGTCGGCATAGGCCGAGAAAAAGAATGACATATGGCGGTCTCAAAGATCCCTTGAAAATAAGTTTATTTGCAAACAATGGTCCTAAACTGAACAGGCCGAAGGAAGGACTACGCTAATGTTTCGGTAGAACCGAAACAATCAAGCCACTATTTTCGATATAACATAATTATAGTACTGCCGGGCGACAAGTAAACTCAAATCTGGCACTAGACCGTCAAAGTGGTAATTGCGGATATGGACCTTCCTGCGAAGCCGGTTAGTTCTACTACGCGACTGTTGTGGGAACCGCCTCCACAACAGTCGTGTGATCAAAAGGTTGCATGGTAAAGGGAATTGCGAGTGGTTTTTCGCCACCGCCCCTTGAGTAGCCGATAACCCTAACTTCATGCGGCATTTG
>JAVBRG010000086.1:0-14869 GCA_031548195.1 Planctomycetota bacterium
AAATGCCGCATGAATTTAGGGTTATCGGTAATCCGGAAGGCGGTGGCGAAAAACGGCACGATAACACCCATCACCATGCAACCTTTTGATCACACGACTGTTGCGGATGCGGTTCCCGCAACAGTCGCGTAGTAGGATTAAGGTAACACAGTTGAGATGCGCCAGTGGTGAGGAGGCGCATCTCAGTTGGTTTTTACAAAATAAAAAAAATACTTTTCCCCTGCGTGAACCAGGTTATAACCCATAATTGCAAGTTGCTCTCCGCGGAGCAAAGCGTTTGCTGGTCGCAGTACCCGCACGGAAGTCCCGGTTGCACGGGGTCCGGAGGGTTTTCTTTAAGGCGCGCAAGTGCAATTTTACCGGTCAAGGGGAGAGGCGGGTGGTAAGGCCCCCTATTGTCGCGCCGGAGTTATTCTGACCAAATAACCCCAAAAATTTACCCTCCGGGCTTCGGTAAGGATCCGCCGGGCTTCCGTTCCTTTCTTTGGAGAGGAACGGTAATACCTATTTGCGGCGTCGGTTTCTGGGGAATTTAGGTTCAGTACCATGGAGGACGGATGGAACTATTACACGGCGGCGATCTCACCACTTTCCGCAATAAATACGGCCGGGAACCCCTCGACTTCTCCGCCAGCCTGAACCCCTTCGGCATGCCCGAAACGGTTCGCGCCGCCCTGCACCAGGCAGTCGAGGCCGCCACTCCCTACCCCGATCCGCTCTGTCGCGAACTCGCCGCCGCCTTGGCTCGCCGTCTCGAGGTAGCGGAAAAGCGCATCTTCATCGGTAACGGCGCCGCCGACATCATCTTCCGCCTCGTCTCTGCCTTAAAGCCGAAAAGCGCCCTCATCCCCGCCCCTTCCTTCGCCGAATACGAACGCGCCCTCGCCACTGCCGATTGCACGCTCCGCCGTCACCTGCTGCTGGAACAGGACGGCTTCCGCCTTCGCGAAAATATTCTGCCGGAAATCACCCCCGGCCTCGACCTGCTGTTCCTCTGTCAACCCAATAATCCCACCGGCAGCCTCATCGACCCCGGACTGCTCCGCCGCATCCTCGCCCGCACCCGCGAATGCGGCGCCTATCTCGTCGTAGACGAATGCTTCCTCGACTTCACCGACCAGCCCCGCGCCTATTCCCTTGTTGATACTGTTTCCCAAACCCCGGGATTGCTAATTCTTGGCAGCTTCACTAAACTCTATGGTATAGCCGGAGTGCGCCTTGGTTACACCATATGCGGCGACCCCGCTATTACCGAACGCCTGCATCAAGCCGGACAGCCCTGGGCCGTCTCCACCTTCGCCCAGGCCGCCGGCCTCGCCGCTTTGGCGGCGGAGGATTACGTTCGCGACAGCCTCGCTTTTCTCCGTGCGGAGCGGCGCTGGTTGAAGGAGAGCCTCCGCTCCCTGCCGCTGAACATATTCGGGTCGGAAGCGAATTACCTCTTCTTTTATACTGAACGCCACCGCCTGGGGGAGGAACTGGCCGAGCAGGGCATCCTCATCCGCGATTGCCGCAATTTCCCCGGCCTTGGACCAGGGTTCTATAGGGTGGCGGTAAAAACCCGACCGGACAATCTCCGCCTGCTCCAGGCGTTGCACAGGCTACTCGCGCAGTAAGGGTTCGGTATATTCCGGCCGCGGAGCAAAATGCTGAAAACGCTTTAACCCGGATTTCACCGAGGGCACAGTGAACCCCAAACCGTAAAGGGCCGCCCCATGTCCAAAGCCATCATGATTCAAGGCACCTCCTCCTCCGCCGGGAAAAGCTTCATCGTCACCGGCCTCTGCCGCATCTTCAGGCAGGACGGCTTCACCGTCGCCCCCTTCAAAAGCCAGAACATGGCTCTGAACAGCTTCATCACCAAAGACGGCCTGGAAATGGGCCGCGCCCAGGTCGCCCAGGCCGAAGCCGCCGGCGCCGAACCCTCCGTCCTCATGAATCCACTCCTCCTCAAACCCACCGGCGACGCCTGCAGCCAGGTCATCCTCAACGGCGAAGTGTTCGGAAACATCCCCGCCGCCGAGTACTACCGCCGAAAACCCGAATTCTACCCCCACATCGAACGGGCCTTCAAGACCCTTTCCGATAATTACGACGTAGTCGTCATCGAAGGCGCCGGCAGCCCCGCCGAAATCAATCTCCTCGAAAACGATATCGTCAACATGGGCGTCGCCAAAATGACCGGTGCTCCGGTCCTGCTGGTGGGGGATATCGATCGCGGCGGCGTCTTCGCCAGCCTCTACGGCACCCTGGCCCTGCTCCCGCCGGAAGACCGGGACCGGGTCCGGGGCTGCGTCATCAATAAATTCAGGGGCGACGTCGAAATACTCCGGCCGGGCCTCAAGCAGCTGGAAGACCTCGCCGGCGTACCGATCCTCGGGGTGGTGCCGCACCTGAAGGTCTACATCGACGACGAGGACAGCCTCTCCGACCGCATCGGGCCGGGCGGCATCGAGAAAAAACTCCTCGACTGCGCGGTGGTGCGCCTCCCCCGCATGTCGAACTTCACCGACTTTTCCGCCCTGGACCGCCATCCCGCCATCGGCGTGCGTTATGTCGACAACGCGAATCGGCTGGGACGTCCTGACTTCACCATCATCCCCGGCAGTAAAAATACCCAGGCGGATCTCCTCTGGCTGCGCCAATCCGGCTTCGAAGCCCAACTGAAACATTTGACGGCGGAAGGCATGCCGCTGGTGGGAATTTGCGGCGGCTTCCAGATGCTTGGGGAGTCGATATCCGATCCCTTCGAGGTCGAGGGCGGCGGTGAAGTGCGCGGTATGGAACTGTTGCCCATTCGCACCGTATTCGAAATGGGCAAGGTGAGAGCGAGAGTGAAAGGGAGGATTCTCCCCCTGAAGGGCTATTTCTCCTTCCTCTCCGGCTGCGCTTTCGAAGGCTACGAGATTCACATGGGGACGTCGCAGATGACCGGCGCTGGCGAGGCCTTGTCCGAGGTGACCGGCCTGGCCGGAGACACTCCGGACGGCGTGGCGGCGGGAAGGGTGTTTGGTTCCTACGTGCACGGCATATTCGACAGCGGCGAATTGGGGGAACGTCTGGCCTGGAAATTATTATCGGAACGCGGGCTAAGCTTGGCCGACGCAACGCCCCTGGACCAGACCACCTACAAGGAACGCCAGTATAATCTGCTGGCGGAATCACTGCGCGAAGCTTTGGACATGAAGCGCATTTACGGAATAATGGGTCTACAGTGAAGTTCGGACCAGCCTTGACGTCGGCATCACCAAAAAAACGGCGGAATCCGGCCCGCCCCGGATTCCGCCATGTTTACCGCCCCAGTGTTTGGTAAAAACCCGCCTTCAGTTCACTTCCGCCGCGTATTCACGCCTTGCGTTTGATATTGTAGAACGCATCGTTGCCGGCGTATTTCGCCGCGCCTTCCAGTTCCTCCTCGATGCGGAGAAGCTGGTTGTACTTGCAGATGCGGTCGGTGCGGCAAAGGGAGCCGGTCTTGATTTGCCCGGCGTTGGTCGCCACCACGATGTCGGCGATGGTCGCGTCTTCCGTCTCGCCGGAACGGTGGCTCACCACCGCGGTGTACTTGGCCTTTTTCGCCATTTCGATGGCGGCGAGCGTTTCCGTAAGGGTGCCGATCTGGTTTACCTTGATGAGAATCGAATTCGCGCAGCCCATCTGTATGCCCTTGGCCAGACGCTCGGTATTGGTGACGAAGAAGTCGTCGCCGACAATCTGCAGGCAGCTGCCGAGGATCTTCGTCATATGTTCGTAGCCCTTCCAGTCGTTCTGTTCCAGGCCGTCCTCAATCGAGATGATCGGGTATTTGTCCACCAGCATTTCCCAATATTCTACCATCTGCTGGGCGGTTTTCGCTTCCTTGGTGGATTTTTTGAATACATACTTGCCGTTCGTGAAAAATTCCGACGCGGCCGGATCCATGGCGATGGTGACGTCCTTTCCCGGCTTGAAGCCGGCGGCCTTGATCGCTTCCATGATCGCCTTGAGGGGCGCCTCGTTGTCGGGGAAATTCGGGGCGAAGCCGCCTTCGTCGCCGACGGCGGTGGACATGCCCTTTTTCTTCAGGATGCCCTTCAGGGTGTGGAAAATTTCCGTGGCCCAGCGGAGGCCTTCGGAGAAAGAGGGGGCGCCGACCGGCTGAATCATGAATTCCTGGAAGTCCACCGACGAATCGGCGTGGGCGCCGCCGTTGATGATATTGCACATCGGCACCGGCAGGGTGTGGGCGTAAGCGCCGCCGATGTAGCGGTAAAGGGGGAGGCCGACGCAATCCGCCGCCGCCTTGGCGACCGCGAGGGAGACGCCGAGAATGGCGTTGGCGCCGAATTTGCCTTTGTTCTTGGTGCCGTCGGCGGCGATCATGGCGTTATCGATGGCGATTTGATCCGTAACGTCCATTCCCAAAAGGAGCGGGGCGATCTTTTCGTTTACATTCTTGACCGCCTTCAGGGTTCCCTTGCCGCTGTAGCGCTTTTTGTCGCCGTCCCGGAGTTCCACCGCTTCGTGTTCGCCGGTGGACGCTCCCGAAGGCACCGCCGCGCGGCCGAAGGAGCCGCAGGAGGTGATGACGTCCACTTCGACGGTGGGGTTGCCGCGCGAGTCCAGAATTTCCCTGCCTTGCACCAACATGATTTCCGACATTGCCTAGTCCTTTCACTGAAAAATTTGCGGATAAAGAGAGTGTGGCGAATTTCGTTTGAATGGTTCACCGCAGGGATCCCGCGTAGCATCCCGCTCAGGTCGGATTCATTTTACGCATAAAACAAACCGGACTGCGGCAATTTGGATCCGAAACTTCAACCTCCGGGCCAATATCCCGCCATTCGCCGCCGAAGTCAACGAAAAAAGTTGTATCCCGCGGCGAATCAACCTCTAAAACGCTTTCGAATGAGCGGGATGTAAATTCACACAATAGATATATATCGAGGGTGTGGATTTATCTGCCGGTATGAATGGAGACAAGGCAATGCTAGACTCGGAAATGAAACGGGATGCGATGGAGGTCGGGGCGGGGGAGTCGGGGAAATACGCGTTGTCGGGGCTGGTGAATCAAAATGCCGCCGCTTATCCGAAGGAATGGCGGGAGTACCAGGAGTTGAAGGCCCAAGCGCGGCGCGATTACCGTTCGTTAAGGGACACCGCCTTGGATCGCTACCATTCCGCTTTGGACGCAGCCGAGGCGAATTACAAATTATCCAGCCGCAAGGCGGAGGAGGTTTACGAACAGGGCAAGGCCCTGCCGGCGGAGGCGTATCGCCTCGAGGTGGCGGCGGCCAAACGTGAATACGGCGACGTCAAGCAGGCCGCTTCGAGTCAATACCGGCTGATTCTCGACGCGCGGGAGGCGGATTACGAGGTGAGTCGCAAAGCCGCGCGGGTGGACCGGGCCCAGGCGCTGACGGTGTTGCGCAAGGTCTATTGGGAGGTGGTGCGTCTGGCGCGGGAAGAGTACAAGACCCGGCTCGACCAGGCGCGGGAGGCTTATTTGGAGCAACGGAGGGATCTGCACGAGTCGTACAATCTTAAAATCGAAGAGGCGAGGTCAAGATACGACTCGATACGGGAGGAGGCGGAGGAATCCCTGGAGACGGACAAGGGGGAGGCGCGTGACGAGTACGACGCGGATATGGCGGCGGCGGAAAAGGCCCGGGACACGGCGAGAAAAAACGCCGGAGACGAACACGTCTGGGACGTGTTTTGCGAACGGGCGGCGGCGGCTTATGAGCAGGCAAGGGAAATATTCCGGCCCAAGGATTGGTGAGCGGGGATTCGCGTAAGTGCGTTTGCCTCCCACCGGCAAGCCGGGAAATGACAAGCTCAACCACAGGGACACAGATGGCACAGGGTCATCATTTCACGGCAACGCCCCGAGAAACGCGGCTCCCCACGCCCTCTGTGACTTGGTGAATGAATTGGCAGTTTGGGAATAGGGGCCGCATCTATGCCGTGATGCCGGTACCGTTATTGGAACCCGAACGGCAGACGGAAAGTCCCCCGGCCACGCTGTTGCTGCTGCTGCGGTTGCGGTTGCTGCTCCTGAGGCGCGAAGGGCTGCTGGTTATGGTACGGTTGCTGCGGCGGTTGCGGCGCGGCCTGCTGCTCCTGCCCCCGGCCAAAACCGAACATCTGTCCGAGATTTTTCACCGCCTGTTCCGGTGACTGGCGAAAACCTTCCTGAACGCTCTTCAAGGCGTCGCGGGGATTAACGTCGCCGCTGACAATCCCGCCAACCACATTCTGGCCCAATTCACGCAAATTCTGCGGCGCGTCCTTTCCCGCCCCCAACAATCCGCCAAACAATTCCGCCGGAATCGAAGTCACAATGTCCTTCAGGAAAACCCCGGCCAATTGCCCAATCCCCGATATGTCCGGATTCTCCAAATTCCCCCGCACCGTCACCCCGTAATGGCCCTTCGCCGCGTTCTGGTTCATCCGATCCATGAACCGGCTGTGCTCTTCCTGGTTGGTGCGGATATGCGGAACCAGATTCGGCACGGTAAACCCGATGAGCCGCTCCAATTTCCCCACCACCATCACCTTCACGTCCATGGTGTGCTCGGCCGTGACCACCCCGTGCGCGGCGAAGTCGCCGGTGTTGTCGCCGTCCAGGCGAATCGGTTTCTCGGCCGGGATGACAATCACCCCCGTGCCGTCGGCGTGGGCGGAACCGGTCACGGAAGTGAAGCTGATCCGTCGCGCCTTGTCCCCGTGAATTTCCTGGCGCATCAAATTACGGGCCCTGTCCAATTCGGCGTTCAAGGCAGGCCCGGTGATCAATTCCAGGGGGCCGGTCGAAAAAGTGAAGTTGTCAAGACGCAAAGTGCGAAGTATCTCGTCCTCCGCGAAGCCGGCGAACGCCACTCCCGCCGCTCCCCCCTGCGCCGCGGCCGGTATGTGCAGAACCCCCTGGGTAATCTCGAAAAACTGCTTAATCTCGTCGTTGAACTCGGCCATCGGCAGATTGCGAATCGCCACCCGGCTGTTCACCGTCGGCACCTCGCCGTTGAAATCGACCACCCCGTTCGTCACCACGTCCCCCTCCGCCCCGTTGTGGCCGACCTGCAAACGCGCGTGATGCAGGGTCAAAACGCCTTGTTCCAGCTGGAAGGCTGTCGACATTTCGTTGACCGGCTTGTTCCTGACCAGCGCCCCCTTGACGTCGGCCTGGCCGTTCCTGATGTCGAACATGCGGAGAATTGCGTGCGGGGCGGCCGAGGGACGGCCGGAGAAATGCAGGCCCACGTCGGCCGAGAAGGTGGCGATGCCGCTGGGAATCGCCACCTCCAGGGCAGGGGAAGGTCGGACCCGGAAATTACTGAACCGCACCGCCGCTTCGCCAATCCGGATGTCGTCCACCGCGCCGCCCGCCCGCATCATCCCTTCGACCCCCCCGGCCACCGCCATCTCCGGCGGCAGGAGCCCGGGGAACATGCGGACCGCGTCCTGCAAATCGGCGATGGCGAACTTGCCGTCCACAAACAGGTGGGCAATCCCCAGAGGCGCGTTCGAATTGAAGTTGACGGAACCGTTCGCGCTAAAGCTTTCCGCCCCTCCGCCGACATTCAGCCGCGCGTCGTGCAGGGTCAGGACCCCCTGTTCCAGTTGGAAGGAACTGGACATTTCGTCGATGTTTTTCCCCAACATCCTGGCGCCTTGCAGGGCCATTTTGCCGTTGTGAACGTCAAAGAGCCTGAGCGCATCGAATGGGGAGCCGGTCCGGGCGCCGGCCATGTGGAGCGAGACCTTGCCGGCGAGGGAGGCGGCGCCGTTCGGGACGTCGATTTCGAAATCCGGATTGGGACGGGCCTGGAACCTCTGGAACCGCAAGGCGCATTCGCCGATGTCGATATTGTCGGGCGTCCCGGCCAGGCGGAGCGCCCCGTCGATGCGGCCGGTCACGGCCGCCCCGGCAGGCAGGGCGTCGGGC
Organism: Planctomycetota bacterium; assembly: GCA_031548195.1. Lineage (GTDB taxonomy): Bacteria > Planctomycetota > SZUA-567 > SZUA-567 > SZUA-567 > JAJBSZ01. The sequence continues at coordinate 7,928 of JAVBRG010000086.1, forward strand.
AGGTAGCGCATGAGGTCGGCGGCGTCGGCGAGGGCGAAACGGGCTTCGAGGTTCAGCCGGCCGAGGCCGAGGGGATGATCGCCGTTGAAATCGACGACCCCCTTCGCCTGGACCCCTTCGGAGCCGCCGCCCATTTGTAGGCGGGCGTCATGCAGGGTGAGAACGCCCTTGTCGAGCTGGAATTGCGAGGACATGGCGTCGATATTTTTGCCGAGAATGGTCGCGCCTTGTAAAGAGGCCTGGCCGTTTTTAATGTCGAACATGTGCATGACCGCCAAAGGCGAGGCGCCCCGCGCGTCGGCGGTATGGAGGGAGATGTGCGCCCCCAGGGTGGCGGAGCCGTTCGGAATGGCGAGTTCGAGTTGTGGCTTCGGCTTGGCCCGGAAATTCGTGAATTTGACGTTACTCTGTCTGACTTGAATGTCATTGGCGTTGCCGCCCGCCTGCACCATGCCCTCGACCGTGCCGGATAGGCCGAGTTCGGCCGGGATGACTCCCGGAAACACCATGGCGGTGCGGGCCAGGTCGGCGGCCTTGAAGCGGAAGGCTGCCTCCAGCCCCGCCAGTCCGGTGGGATTTTGCTGTTCGTCGGCCGTATACATGAGGTTGGCTTGGCCTTCGGCCTGCATTTGTCCGGAGTCGGAATGGAGCATGAGGCGGGAAAGCCGCACTTGCCGATCCTGAAAGGAAATGTCCCCCACCAGCGCCGCCGAAAGTTTGGCCGCTTCGGCCAGATAGGGAACGCCGTCGACGGCAAGGGCCGCCCCCTGCCATTCGCCGCCGGTGTTGACGGTGACGGCGCCGGCGTCCTTTTCCTTAATCTGTATCCAGGCGTTGTAAATGCCGTCGGCCTTCACCTGGTTGAGCTGGTTGGCGTATTCCTGCAAGCGGGGGAATATGCCGGTAAAGCCCAGGGCGAGGGCGCGGGTGTGGGCGGCGGAGCCTTTAACCCGCACATCCATGAAACCTTTCGCCCCGGTGCGGCTCAGGAGCAATTTCGACTGCTGCGCCTGCAGGGTGGTGACGGCTTCTCCGGCCGCGGTTTTGATGCTGCCGTCGAGGCGGCGGATGTCGAGGGCGAGGGAGTGGTCGGCCGCGTTCAGGGCGGCGGTGAGATCGTGGGCGATTTCGAAGGGATTGCTTTGGCCGGGGGCGACGGCGAGGCGGCCCTGGGTGGAGCCTTTGGCGCTGATTTGACTGCCGTTCCAGGCTACCGAACCGGATAGGGCCGCTTCATTCAGCAGGGCCGGGGGAAGCCCCAAATAGGCGAGGAGGCTGGCCATGCCGGTCGGGGCGACGCGGGCGGCGTACTCCGCCAGAATGGCGCCGGAACCGAGATCGAACTGGCCACGCGAATTGACCGCCACCGGGTGGGCGGAAAGGGTGGCGGTGCGGAGATTGATCAGCTGGCGCTTGTCGGGGCCGACATAACCGTCGACCGCCAGCCGGGCGCGCACATTGCCGAAATGCGATTGGTCGGAACCGTATTGGAAGACCAGGTTGTCGACGCCGAAATCCATATTGCCGAGGGCGAAGTCGCCCTGTGGACCCAAGGGGAACCGCAGAGGCTTGTCCGGGGTGGCGAGGACGGCCTTCAGGACGCCGGAGCCGACTGAGGCGCGCTTTTCGCCGTGCTGGCCGAGGGCGAGGGAGAGGCCGCCGGCGTCGAAGGAAAGGCCGGTGAGTTCGCCAACGCCTTGCTCGGCGTCAATGACCCCGGCGAGGCGGAAGATGCCGGCGCCGACCGAACCGGAGGCAGTGTCGCCGCTGGTTTGATCCTGGTAGTGGATGATGGCGGAATTGCCCGAGGCTTCCAGGGATTGGATAGTCAGCCGGCTGGGCTGGTCGAGATTCAGATTGGCCATGACCGCGAAGGTGGCCTTGGGAGCGTTGAATTCGGCGCTGGCGGTGTCGGGTTTGACGGCGAAGGCCAGATTGGCGTCGTCAAGCTCGGTGCGGACGAGGGCTTCGGCGGCGCCGTCCTGTATTTTCAGGCGGGTGGAGTTCCGCAACGCCCCCTCCAGGCGGGGCGCCAAATCATCCGGAAAAATGGGCGCGAAAATGACCCGGAGGTGCTCCAGCAGGGCGGTCAGTTCGAGATCGGCCTCGCCTTGGGGATTGCCCGCCATGAGGCCGGTGAGGTGGGCTTTCACCACCCCCCCCCTGATGACGTCGTTGGCGGTGACGTTGAGGCGTTGGATGGAAATGACGTCCTGGAGCAGATCGGCGGTGATGCGTGTTTCGTGGTTGACCAGGGACAGGGGCGAAGTCCAGGGGGTGGCGGGGAGTTCGGCGCGGCTGTCCTTGAGGCGCAGCTCCAACGCCTGGTTGTCGGGGGTGTGGACCAGGGCCGCACCGCCATTCGCCACGAAATTCAACGCCTGGTGGGCGAGGTCGGGAACGAAAAGGCTGCCGGGGATGGCGGCGAAGCTGAGGTTGGCGTTGATTTGCGGCGGGTTGGTGACGACGGCGTTCGAGCGCAGGCCGATGCCGGCGAGCTTCAATTTGGCGACGTTGCCGCTGTGTTTTTCGAGGACCTGGAGGTCGCCGTCCGTAAAGTCGAGGGCCAGGGTTGGGGCGAGGGGGCCGGCGACGGTCTGGGGGGGGAGGATGAGCTTCCCCTTGAAATTGCCGGTGCCGTCGAGTTGGGGGAGGTCGGGGAGATCGAGTTTGGCGCTGGCGAGATACTGGCCGGCCTGGGCGAAGTCGGTGAAGCCGGTGAAGTCGAGTTCCGAGGAAATACCCCCGCCGGTGGCGAGGTTGTGGAAGTCGCCGACAAACCCTTGCGCGGTGAGGGAGGCGATACTGTTGATGAAGGAGGCGTGGGCGAGGTCGGCGCGGCCGGCTTCGGGATCGACGGTGGTTTTCAGGTCGAAGGTGGTATCGGGGAGTTCGAGAGCGAGGCCGGGTTTCAAACCGAGGTTGACATTGCCGAGGTGCATTTCCGTAATGTCGACAAAGCCTTTCCCCTGGGCGTAGGCCGCTTTCAGGTTGCCGTGGGCCATGCCGGATTGGACAAGCTCCCCAAGTCCCAGTTTCAGAGCCATTTCGTGGAGGGAAAATTTATCCACCAGCACTTCGAGATTGGCGACGCCGTTCGGATCGAAGGCGTTGTCCTTCACCATGGCGACGCGGCCGTTGAAGGGGAGGCCGCCGAGTTGCGGCGCTTCGGGATAGGGGATGAGGCGGCCGGCGACGTCGAAGGGGTCGTTCAGGGTTTTCCCTTCGAGGCGGAGGAAGTCGAGGCCGAGATCGAGTTTGAGGCCGGCCATGTCGTCTTCCAGACCGATGATGCCGTTCCTGAGTTCCAGGTGGTGCAGTTCAATCGGGGGAATGCCGGGGTCGGCGGCTGCCGCGGCGGTGGCGGCCGGGTCGGCGGCGGCGGGCTGCTGGGCGGCAAGGAGGAAGCGGGAGGGCCGGTCCACGCGGCGGGATTGGTTCAAGTCGGCATCCGGTGGATTATTCCGGCGCGAGGATTGCAAACGCTGCTGCACGGCGGCGGGATCGGGCAGGTTCAGTTCGCCGTTCGCGTCGCGGTGGATTCTCAGGATGAAGCCGTCGACACTGATGGAATTGACAATGGCTTTGCCGGACATCAAAGGCGCGAGGGCGACGTTGGTGCGGGCTTCACGAATATGCAGGAGGGGCGTCTCGGGATTGCCGTCGGCGTCCAGGCGGGCGAGGGTGACGTCGTCCAGGACCACGTCCCCGTTCCAGCCGAAGCGGAGATTTTTGAAGTCGACGTCCATGCCGGCGAGTTCGCGGGCTTTGGCTTTGGCGATGCCGCGAATGGTGTCCACGGGAAGAAAACCGGGCAGAAGATACAGCCCGACGGCGGCGAAGATGAAGAGGCCCAGAAGAACCAGGAGGGCAATCTTGAAGCCGCGCGGTTTCCGACTTGGGGCCGAGGCGTCGATTTTATTTTTCTGGACGGGTGTTTCGGACGGCATTAGGCAATCTCCATAGACACGCGGCGAAACGCGCGGCGGAAACGGTTTTCTGGCAAATCCGGGCAGGGTTTAACCATGATGCCGGCGAAGTTCTGCCTTCCGCCGCCACTGTTCATCATTCTTCCGATTAGAGTGGAGGAATCAAGGGAAAACCGTCTTTATCGTTGCCGCCGGCCGGGGCGATTTGTACGATAGGGCGGTGGCGACACAGGATAAGTATCGCAGTGAACTCAGGAGGCGTTTTCCATGCCCAGGATGAATATAGCACTATTGACGTTTCTATTATTGGCCGTGACCCCGCCGGCGGCACCCGGCGGGGAGCGGGATTTACATAAGGACATCGCCCAGGGTCTTGTGCCGGAGGCGAGCGGTCCGTCGCTCATTGCCAATCCGAATGCCCTGGGACCGGTGGCGGTGGTGGGCGGCGGCAATATCATGGCTTACCAGGTATTCGAATTGTGGACGCCGATTTGGTCGGAAACGCAGGCGAAGGTGCGTAACGGGAAAATGGATGCGCGGGAAGGCGACCAAAAACTCCAGACCGAATGGGAGCGGGCAATCATGGCCCTGGTTAAGGACGAGTTGTTTTACCAGGAAGCGGAGCGCGAGCACGCGTCCATGTTGAACGCCATTGTCGACCGGTTAATGCAGGGCGGAGCGGGCCGGCCGCGCAACCAGGTGGTGTCAGAAATCCGCCGCTTGATGCAGCAGGACATGGATAAGTATTTCCGCATGCTGGCGTCGGAGATGGTGCAGGAGTCGGGGGGGATGTTGAAGCTCCACAAGGTGCTGGAAGGGCGTGGCCTCACCTTCGCGGAATGGCAGGAACGGCTTCGGAAAAAGGCCTTCACCCAGTCGTATCTGCACCAGATCCTCAAGCCCCGGACGCCGAACCCGGGACCCAGGCAGATTCAGGGTTATTACCAGTCGCACCCCGAGGAGTTTTCGCGGCCGGGTTTGGTGAAATTCCGGCACATATTTTTCTCTAACGCGAAACGCGGGGGTGAGGAAGCGGCGCGGGAGGCGGCGACGGAGGTGTGGGAGAAGATCGTCGACGAGGAGATTTCCTTCGAGGCGGCGGCGGCGCAGTTTTCTGACGATCCGGACAGCCGGTCGCGGGGCGGCTTGGAGACGGAGGCGGAGGCGGAGGATCCGGAGCGGGAGGCGTGGCTGACGGACATCCGGACGGCCTTGCGGGAGGAAACGCCGGGGCAGGTGGGGGCGATTCTCGAAAGCCCGTTCGGCTGCCATGTGGCGATGTTGTTGGCCTTGGGGCCGCCGCAGAAAGTGCCCTTCAGTGAAGTGCGGAAAGACATCGAACGGAAGCTTGGCAACAAGATTTGGGAGGAGGAGACGGATCGGTATTTCGCGGGGATACGGAAAAGCACCGAGATACGGGTGGTGATGCCGAGTTTTCCCCGTAATTTGTCTTGTGCCGTGGCGTCGGCGGCGGACGGCAGGCGCGCGGCGACGGTTTACAATGTTTCGCTACCCCGGGTGCAGCAGCAAGGCAGGGGGGCGGGTAAATGAGGGAGGACGAGAGTGACGCCAGGGGAATGGGTGATAATGGGGGTGGCGGGTTTAATTATCCTAAAGGTTGCGAGAAGTGTAATTCAAATGGTTGTCAAAATAATTCTGATAGCAGTTGTGTTAATTGGAACAGTAATAATTCTAAAAACTCTTTTCGTAATGCCGGAGAAAAAGACGCCGCTTCCAGCTCCCTCCCCCACCCGGATGGCCGCCCCGCCGGCAACTTACCCGCCGCCGAACCCTTTTACGTCGACACCCACTGCCACCTGGACTCACGGAAGTTCGACCAGGATTCCGTCGAGGTCGCCCGGCGGGCACTGGCGGCGAAGGTGAAGATGCTCACCGTCGCGGCGGGGGTGGAAAGCTCCTACAAGGCCGAACTCTTCGCCCAGGAGTGCATCGGGGTAAGGGCGGCTGTGGGGGTGCACCCGACCGACACCGGAACCCTGGACGATCTCGGCTGGTCGGAAATCGGTGTTTTGGCCCGGAACCCCCGGGTTTTGGCGATTGGGGAAACGGGGCTGGATTACTACTGGAAGGACAGTCCGCCGGATGTCCAAAAGGAGTGGTTCAAGAAGCATATCGAGCTGGCTTTGGAATTGGGGAAGCCCTTGTCGGTGCATGCCCGGGACAGCGTCGGGGACGTTCTGGCCATGCTGGAACCGTATTTCGTCGATGGCCTCAAGGTCATTTGGCACTGCTTTGTGGCGGGGAAAAAGGAAATCGGCCCGGCCCTGGATTTCGCGGTGAAACACCGGATTTACCTTGGCATTGGCGGCTTGGTGACGTTCGAGGATCAGAAGCCCCTCCGTGAACACGCGGTAAATATTCCCGACGAACTGCTGCTTCTCGAAACGGACGCCCCGTACCTCTCGCCTCGGCCGAAAAAATCCGACCGTAACGAACCTACCGGGGTGATTCGGGTCGCCGAGGTTTTAGCGGAATTACGCGGGACCACGCCGGAGGCGATTCGTGATGCGACCACGGCGAATGCGTTTCGGGTGTTGGGGGAGTGGTGAGTTTTTTCATTTAATCCCCTTTTTCAAGGCTAATATTTCCTTGATGCTCAAGCCTGACAAATCGGTTATATCTTCCAGAGGGATGTTTTTTGATAAACCGATGCGCGCGGTATCCAGGGCCTTCAGCCGCTCGCCTTCCACCCGGCCTTCTTCGCGGCCTCTTCTTCTGCTACCCTCGAGGTTGGCGGCGTAGTCGCGGCGAGCTTTCTCCCGGTTTTCGGCATGTCGGCGGGCAATACTGTCGCCACTGAGGTCGAGTCGGATTTCGACTGCTTCAGCTATTTGCGGTACGCGTTTGGCTGCCATTTTGAGTTCTCCTGCGGTTTTGGCGCCAAAAAAACGGAGCCAGGACCATAAGGCCGTCGAATCATGACGGCGGGGAAGTTTGGGAATCTCCAGAATGTGAATATCCATCAGCCGTTCGGGATAATCAAGTTGGTTTT
>JAVBRG010000023.1:0-30735 GCA_031548195.1 Planctomycetota bacterium
GATGCCAAGGTAGTACCGCATGCCGTTTCCTTTCGCCGGAAGTGCCGGGGGATATTTACTGGTCTCGAAGCGAAATGGTGAAAAAGGATTTTAACTATTTCGATTCGTGAACAGTATGTAGCCCCCGGATCTTCCAGCGAAAGGACAGCGGCATGCGTTACTACCTGGGCATCGACAACGGCGGCACCAACACCAAGGCGGCGCTTTTCGACGTCGAAGGAAACCTGGTCGGCGTCGCCTCCAAAACCACCGGCGCCATCAATCCCGCGCCGGGAGTGGTCGAACGGGAAATGGAGGAGATGTGGCGGGACAATTGCGCCGTCATCGGGGAGCTTCTCGGCAAAACCGGGGTCAAGCCCGGGGACATCGCCGGCATCGCCTGTTGCGGCCACGGCAAGGGGCTGTACCTGTGGGGCAAGGACGGACGCCCGGTCCGCAACGGCATTCTCTCCTCCGACAACCGCGCCTGGGAGTACCCCCGCCGCTGGCAGGAGGACGGCACGGAAAAGAAGGCCTTCCAGCTCTCGGCCCAGCACATCATGTCCTGCCAGCCGGTGTCGCTCCTGGCCTGGATGAAGGACCACGAGCCGGAAAAATACCGGGAAATCCGCTGGATTTTCAGTTGCAAGGATTACATCCGCTTCCGCCTCACCGGCGTGGCCAATTCCGAGGCGACCGATTGCTCGGGCGCTAGCCTCATGAACCTGCACACCAAAAAGCACGACCGGGATCTCCTCGCCCTCCTGGGCATCGCCGAAATGTACGATTGCCTGCCCCCGCTGAAGCTCTCCGCCGACCTGTGCGGCGGGGTGTCGGCGGCGGCGGCCCGGGAGACGGGGCTGATCGAGGGGACGCCGGTGGCGGGCGGCATGTTCGACATCGACGCCTGCGCCATCGCCGTGGGGGTGACGGATCCGCGCCGCATCTGCATGATTGCCGGAACCTGGAGCATCAACGAATACGTGCGGCCGGAACCGGTCCTGGACGGCAGCGTGCTCCTGAACTCCCTCTACTGCATGCCCGAATATTACCTGGTCGAGGAGTCGAGTCCCACCTCGGCCGCGAACAACGAGTGGTTTATCCAGACCCTGCTCCCGGAAGCCCGGGATGAAGCGGAACGCCGCGGAAAAAGCATTTTTGAAATCACCAACCAGTGGGTCGGCTCCATCGCGCCGGGGGAATTCTGCCCGCTGTTCCTCCCGTTCACCCTGGCCAGCAATGTCCACCCGCTCGCCAAAGCCTCATTCGTCGGGATTTCCAGCTACCACACCCGCGCCCACCTGATGCGCAGCGTCTACGAAGGCATCGCCTTCAGCCACCGCCACCACCTGGACAAACTCATGGCCACCCGGGAGACTCCCCCCGACTGCGTGCGCCTGGCCGGCGGGGTGGTGCGCTCGCCCGTCTGGGTGCAGATGTTCGCGGACGTGATGGAATTGCCGGTGGAGGTGGTGGACGTTACGGAAACGGGAACCCTGGGCTGCGCCCTGGCGGCGGCGGTGGCGACCGGGGCTTATCCCGACTACGCCGCGGCCGCCAAGGCCATGGTTCGGGTGGGGAAGAGGGTGGAACCCATTCCGGCCGCGTCGGCGGCTTACCGGGAAAAATACCGCGCTTACCGCCGGGTGATTGAGCTGCTGGATCCGCTCTGGGAGGAAATCCAGCCGCTGCTTCGCGGAGCGGGGAAATGACCAGCGGATGTGCCGTCCGTGCTATCCCGCCGTCGCTTCGGCCATGCGATCCTTAATCCACCGTAATGCCGCGGCAATCTCCTTCCGCGGCTCGGCGGCACTGCCGGTCCACATCTCCAGCACGAACGAGCCCCGGTAGCCCAGACGCCGCAAAGTTTGGAAAACCATGGGGAAATCGACTTCCCCCTGACCGAAAAGGAGGTCGCGGAACTGGCCGGGATTATCGAGCTTTACCCGGCGCGTTTCCTTGAGGTGCAGGGCGGAAATGCGGTCCAGGCCGATTTCCAGCTCTTTCGCGACGTCGTTGTTCCAGGCGGTGAGGTTGCCGATGTCGGGGTAGACCGTGAACCAGGGGGAGCGCACCTGCATTTCCCACCATTTCCATTTGCTGATTGAGTTCATGAACGGCGTGTCCATGATTTCCATGGACAGCATGACCTGCCGGGGCGCCGCTTGATCGGTCGCCCACTGCATGCCTTCGAGAAAACGCGCCTCGGTGCCGGCGTCGTGGGCTTCGTAGTACACGTCGTAACCGGCGAGCTGGATGTTCCGGATGCCCAGGTCGAGGGCGAGGTCGAGGGCTTTACGCATGATGGCGCGGGCGGTGTCGCGGGTCGCGGCGTCGCGGCTCCCGAAGGGGAAGCGCCGGTGGCCGGAAAGGCACATCGACAAAATCCGCACCCCCGAATCCATTACCGCGTGGTAAAGGTCTTTCCGTTCCTGCCTCGACCAGTCGAGCCGGGCCAGCCGGGCGTCCGTCTCGTCCACGGACATTTCCACGAAATCGTAACCGGCCTCGGCGGCGGCTTGCAGTTTGCCGGGCCAGGACAGTTCCGCCGGGAGAGCTTTTTCATATAGGCCAATAGGGTTGTTCATGAACATCGTCCTTGTTTAAACATGTCCTTGTTCAGCGAATTATCGGGAATAATCCTGTTCCGGTAATTGTAGGAACCGGGGGATTTTCGTCCATCCACTACTGCCCGCCCGCGCCGGGCGGAGGAAACAGGGCGTCCAGGATTGGCTCAACCATGACTTCAATCAAGGATGTGGCGAAATTGGCCGGGGTGTCGGTGATGACCGTGTCCCGGGCCCTGAACCAGACCGGTTCCGTATCCCCGGCGACCACCCGCCGCATCCGCCAGGCGGCGAAACAGCTCGGGTATTACCCGAATCTCACCGCCAGAAGCCTGAAGAGCCGGCATTCCAGCCTCCTGGGGCTGCTCCTCCCCGACATCGGCAATCCCGTCTTCGCCATGCTGGCGAAATGCATCGAGGCGGAGGCGGAGCGGTACGAATTTTCGGTGATTCTCGGCACCACCTGGGAAGATCCGAATCGTGAAAACAGCCACATCGAACACATGATCAGCCGGCAAATGGAGGGTCTGCTGATTTCACAGGTGTCGGAAGGGAGCAACCGCCTGCTGGAGCGCTGCCCCATTCCGGTCCTGACCCTGGACCGCGAATTCGTTCCCGCGAGCTTTCCTCATGTGGGAATGGGAAACCGCCAGGCGGGGAGGATTGCGGCGCGCCACCTATTGTCCCTGGGCCACCGCCATTTCGCCTGCATGCCCGGTCCCCGGCACATCGGCATCTTCGTCGAGCGCCTGGAAGGGTTCATGGAGGAGATTGCCCGGGCGGGACTCGCCAGCCCGGTGGTGATGGGGGTGACGAACATCGAGGAAATCAATCCCGGCATGGCGGTGGTGAAGGAACTCCTGGAGGCCTGTCCCGACCGGCCGCTGGCCTTGTTTTGCGCCAATGATTTTACCGCTCTCGGCGCCATGCAGGCGATACTCGGCTGCGGGCTGGCGGTCCCCGGCGACGTCTCCATCGTCGGCGTCGACGACATTCCGGCCTGCGTCCTCACCACCCCGACCCTCACCACCGTCCGTCAGCCGACCCCGGCCATCGCCGCCGCCGGGGTCGGCATGATGATGGCCCTCCTGAGGGGGGAGAAGCCCCGGGAGACGCGGGTGGTGGTGGAGCCGGAACTGATTGCCCGGGGTTCGACCAAGCGCTACGCGGCGTCCGCCGGGCCGCGCCGGGCCGCGGCCGGCAGACGGGTCAGTATTTGACCCCGTTCCAATACATGACCGGGGCGACTTCGGCTTTTTCCGGCAGGGCGACCCCTTCCAAAATCCACTTCCGGTATTCCTCGAAGCCGGTGCGGTCGACGATATAGCCGATATGCTCCTTGCCGCCGGGAGCATCGGCGTCGATGTATTTTTTTACGTAGGAGTAGGTGTTCTTGATGATGCGGAGAATGCTGTCGGCGTCGGCCCACTTGATGAAATCCTCGCCCAGGCGGGGATTTTTTTTGCCGGTCCGGCCCATCAGGGTGAGGCGGAAGTATTTTTCCCGGCTTCTGGTCCAGGCCCCGGTCGGGCAGTTCAGGACGCATTCGCCGCAGCCGATGCACTTGCGGTGATTCCGAACCACCTTGAAATTCACCTCCTCCAGGGCCGTCACCACCTTGCGCCGGCAAGCCTTGACGCAGGCGCCGCAATTGACGCAGCGCTCCCGGTCGTATTCCGGCAGGGTCATGCCCATGATGCCGAAGTCGTGCATGCGCACCTTGGCGCAGTCGTTGGGGCAGCCGGTGAGGGCGACCTTGAAATGGAGATCGTTCGGGAAAATTTCCTTCTCGATGCGTTTCGCGTAGGCGGTGGTGTCGTAGCAGGCGAAGGGGCAGACCCGGTTGCCGATGCAGGCGGTGACGTTCCTGGTGCCGGCGGCGGTGTAGCCCTGTCCCGGGATGTCCTGGTTGATGTCCAGGCCCTCGATAAGGGGCTGGAGAAGTTCGTTCACCTTGGGGATGTCCTCGAAGCGGATGTCGGGGATTTCGAAGCCCTGGCGCGAGGTGACGTGGAGGGTGCCGTTGCCGTATTCCTCGGCGATTTGCTGCAGGATGGGGAGGAATTTGGCATTGAGGTGTCCGCCGGGGACGCGCACCCGCGAGGCGGTGAGGTTCCGCTTCTTGGTGACGCGCAAAGCGTTCTTTTTCAGCTTCTTGGTGTTCATGTCCATGGTCCCGCCTCCTTAATCCGAGAGCCGGCGCGCGTCGGCGAAATTGAAGACCGGGCCGTCCAGGCAAACATAGGCGTCGTTGATTTTGCAGTGGCCGCATTTTCCCAGGCCGCAGCACATTTTCCGTTCGTGCGAAATCCACAGGTTTTCCTCGCGCATCCCGATTCCCAGCAGACCCTGGGTGGAGAAGCGCAGCATCGCCGGCGGCCCGACCACGATGGCCTGGGCCTCTTCGACCTTCTGGAAGGCAAGCTGGGGGATGAATTCGGTGACCAGGCCGATTTGGCAGGTGGTGTCGGCGTCGCCGCAGTCCACGGTGAGGATGACTTTCATGCTCTGCTTCCAGCGGCCCAATTCCTCCAGAAACAGGATGTCGGCGGGGGATTTGAAGCCGGCAATCAGGGTCAGCGCCCGGATTTCATCCGGGTGGCGGCTGAAGTGATCGACCACGCCCCGCACCGGCGAGAGGCCGGTGCCGCCGGCGACGACGACCAGTTCCCTCCCCCGGTATTTCTCCAGGTCGAAGCCGTTTCCGTAGGGACCGCGCAAGAGAAGGGAGTCCCCGACGTAGCGCTCGAAAATTTCCCGGGTCACCCTCCCCACCCGGCGGATGGTGAGTTCGACAAAGCCGTCCCCGAGGCCGCTGATGGAAATGGGCGCTTCGCCGTATTTCGGAATCGACACTTCGAAGAACTGGCCGGGCTTCACCGCCCCGGCGTAACTCATGCGGAAGGTGTACTCGATGTCGGTGTGCCGGCGCACGTCGAGGACTTCTGACCGGAAGGGAAGGTATTCATTTTTTGCCATGGCCCAGGACCTCCTTCATGGCTCCGTCCAGTTTGCCGATGCAGTCGGAAAAAGAAATGTATTCGGGGCAGACGTCGTCGCAGCGCCCGCAGCCGACGCACATGTGAAAGCCGAAGCGTTTCTTGAAGTCGTAGACCTTGTGGAGGGTCTTGAAGCGCATGCGCTGTCCGTTGTCCCGCCGGTATTCCCCGCCGCCGGCGACCGTGGTGAAGCCGTCCACCATGCAGGAGGCGGCGACCCGGCGGCGTTCGCCGACCCGGCCGTTGTCGGTGTAGAAGATGTCCTGCATGGTATAACAGGTGCAGGTGGGGCAGGAATAGTTGCAGCGGCCGCAGGCGATGCAGCGGGAGTCGTACTCCGCCCACATGGAGGATTTCATGACCCCGATGTCCAGCTGCTCCGGAACCTTGACCCGCACCGGGTTTTCGCGGGGGTAAGCCGGGGACACCGGCAGTTTTTCTTCGGCCCGGGCCAGGAACGCCTCCTCCCATTCGGGGTCGCGGTTGTCGACGACGGCCCCGTCGTCACGCGGTTCGAGATAGGCCTGATAGTCGTCGGAAGCGTTCGTTCCCATGTCGACGCAGAAGCAATTTTCGTAGCTTTGCGGACAGCCCATCAGGACAAACTTCACCCTCTCCCTTACCCGCTGGAAATACGAATCCGCCGGGCCGTTTCGGAGGTAGATTTCGTCGAGGCGCTTCACCGCGTGCAGGTCGCAGCTTCTCAGGAAAATTACCGCGCCCCGCTTCGGCGGGTCCGCCTCCTTGACCTGGTCCTCGGTGAAGAAAAACAGGGTCTCGGAAAGCGGGGTGAGGAATTCCTTGAAGGTGAAGCGGGACTTCTCGGCGAATTCGATTTCCTCCAGGGTCGTCACCTCGCCGTAGCGCACGCAATCGGTGTCCGAAAAAGCGCCCTTACCCTGAAAGCGCCGCGGCGCGTAGACGACCCGGCTCTTCCCCCATTCCTCCAGAATGCGGTTCATCTTCGACCGCGTCAGTCGATAGCCCATGGCTCAAACCTCCTTTCTTGCCGAAATCAGATGGTACGGCAATGCCACGAAGACAATGGCGCCGGCGACGTTGCCCAGGGTCACGACGCCGATATTGTAGAAGTAGCCGCCCAGGGACACGGCCGCGCCGCCCGGAGCCAGGACGCCCACGGTGAGGAGGGTCATGTTGGCGACGCTGTGCTCGTAGCCGCTGGTGATGAAGCAGTACAGGCACCAGAAGATCATGATGAGTTTGCCGCTGTCGGATTTGCAGCGGAAGCCGCACCACACCGCCAGGCAGACGAGAATGTTGCATAAAACCCCGCGTAGAAACAGCGGCAGGGGCAGAACCGCCATCTTTGCCGCCGAAGTGGCTGCGATCAGCTCCGCCGTCCCGCCGGAAGCCAGCCCCGAACCCCAGAAAATCAGGGCGATAAGCGCCGACCCGAGCCAGTTGCCGACAAAACACACCGCCCACAGGTGGAGCGTTTCCGCCAGGGTGACTTTTTTCCGTAAAAGCCCCGCGGTCATCACCATGTTGTTGCCGGTGAAGAGTTCCGCCCCGGCCATGACCACCAGGCTCAGGGCGATGCCGAAAGACACCCCCATGACGATTTTCGCCCACGGCGCGCCGCCGAGTGTCCCGCCCGCCGAAAAGATGAGGAGTATGCCGAACCCGACATACGCCCCCGCCAGCAGCGAAGCCGCGAAGTAGCCGGCGAAATTTTTTCGCATCAGTTCATGCTTGGCCTTGGCGGCATTGGTAACCGCTTCGAATTCTTCCGTAAACATGCGTAATCCCCATGCTAAAAAAAGTGCGGAAAATTCGGAAAACCGGAACGGACGGACTTGCCGAGGCTTACAGGAAAACCATTATAACCTGTATACTTGGCATGGCAATTATTTTGCCGCTACGGCCAGCCCTAACCCAATTTCCCCAGGCTCTTGCAGAGCTCCCTCTCGAAGCGCCGGGCCTTGTCGAAATCGGGGAAGGTGCTTTCCATCAGTTTGAAGAGGCTGCCGTGGATGTCCCGGCGGCCGTCGGCCCGGGAGCCGATGCCGAGGACCTCGTGCAGCATTTCGTGAAAGAGGATGTACTCGACGAAATAGGGGGGAATGTGCGGATTGTCCAATTTTCGGTTGACGATAATCATGTTCCGCTCGGGGTCGTAACAGGCAAAGCGGACGCTCCGCTTGGACCGGGGCGGATTGCGGCGGCCCCAAACCACCAGCGCCTTCGACCTGCCGCCCAGGTAGGTGTCGTTCAGTTGCCCCGCGTAGACGGCGAGATTATGGTTGAGGGATTTCTCCCGTTCGGGGGAAATATCCTGGCGCCGGCGAAGCCGGGACGTTTCCGGCTTGTCCCTGAAGGCGGCGTCCACGAAACGGCGGAGAGCCTGGCGGTTTCCCGGCCGGCCGGCGACGATGTCCGCCAGTTCCCCCAGGATCGTCTCGTCCGCCCCGAGGAAAATTTTTTGAAGCCGCACTTCAATCGCGCCCGACCCGTGCCGCCGGGCCGAGACCATGCGCCGCCGGTTGTCGTTAAGGAATAACCGGACCCGGCTGCCGGTGCGGCGGGTTAATTCGTCTTGCAGTTCCACTGGGCTGTACGCCACGCCGCGCTCCGTATAATGGCCGGACAAGGTATAATCGAACGGCAGTCGTTTGCTGTTTAGGCGCCGCGCCTTACTTAACAGCCCCTTCCTTCAGCGCCTTAATCCTCTCCTGCGCCATTTCCCTGAGGATATACTTCTGCACCTTGCCGCTGGCGGTGAGGGGGTATTCGTTCACCAGCCAGACGTATTGGGGAACCTTGTAGGGGGCGATCTTCGCCCGGGCGACGTCCTGGATGTCCTCCGGCGTGACG
Organism: Planctomycetota bacterium; assembly: GCA_031548195.1. Taxonomy (GTDB): domain Bacteria; phylum Planctomycetota; class SZUA-567; order SZUA-567; family SZUA-567; genus JAJBSZ01. Next base: position 8,381 of record JAVBRG010000023.1, read on the forward strand.
TCGGCGTTGGGCTGGAGAACCACGAAGGCGGCGACGACCTCGCCGAATTTCGGGTCCGGGGCGCCGACGACCTGGACGTCCTTGATGCCGGGCATTTTGTAGAGGAATTCCTCGAGTTCACGCGGGTAGACGTTTTCGCCGCCGCGGATAATCATGTCCTTCAGGCGACCGGTGACCCGGTAATAGCCGTCCTTGTCGACAGTGCCGAGATCCCCCGAATGGCAGAAGCCGTCCTTGTCGATGGCGCGGGCCGTTTCCTCGGGCATTTTATAATAGCCCTTCATGACGTTGTAGCCCCGGCAGCAGATTTCCCCCTGTTCGTCGATACCGACTTCGGCGCCGGTGTCGGGATTGACCAGCTTGACCTCGCAGTGGGGCATTTTGGCGCCGATGGTCGAGGTCTTCCTTTCAATCGTGTCGTCCACGGAAGTCATGGTGATGGCGGGGCTGCATTCCGTGAGGCCGTAGGTGATGGTGATTTCCTTCATGTGCATCAGGGTCATGCACTTTTCCATCCATTCGACAGGACAGGGCGAGCCGGCCATGATGCCGGTCCGGAGGCTCCGCAAATCGAACTTGTCGAAGAGGGGGTGGGTCATTTCGGAAATGAACATGGTGGGGACGCCGTAGAGGGCGGTGGCCCTTTCCTTTTCGACGGCGGCGAGGGCTTCCAGCGGGTCGAACTGTTCGAGAATCACCGCGGTGGCGCCGTGGGTGAAGGTGGCCATTATCCCCAGGACGATGCCGAAACAGTGGAACAGCGGAACCGGCAGGCAGACCCGGTCGTCACGGGTCATTTTCTGGCGTTCGCCGATGTAGAAACCGTTGTTCATGATGTTCCGGTGGCTGAGCATGACCCCCTTGGGGAAACCGGTGGTGCCGGAGGTGTACTGCATGTTGACCATGTCCCGGTTGGAGATTTTCCGCATGTTGTCGCGGAGTTTGTCGTCGGGGAGGTGGGAACCGAGGGAGAGGAGTTCGTTGGTCGAATACATGCCCCGGTGTTTTTCCGGCCCCATGTAAATTATGGACCGGAGAACGGGGAATTTGTCGGTGGCGACTTTCCGGGTGAAGGAGGAGGTGTCGCGGATTTCCGGGGCGATTTCGTAGAGGATGTCGAGGTACGAGTAATTCCCCCCCTTGTAGCCGTCCACCAGGGCGAGGGCCTTCATGTCGGACTGGCGGACGACGTATTCGAGCTCGTGGCTTTTGTAATAGGTGTTGATGGTTACGGGGACGGCGCCAAGCTTGGCGGCGGCGAAGAAGTAGGTGAGCCAGTCGGGGACGTTACGGGCCCAGATGCCGAGGTGATCCCCCCGGTCAAGCCCGATGGCGAGAAGGCCCTTGGCCATGTTGTCGACCCGCCGGTTGAACTCACCGTAGGTGAAGCGGAGGTCGCGGTCGGGATAGACGATGAAGTCGCGGTCGGGGTCGTTCCGGGCCTGTTGGTCGAGAAAATCGCCCATGGTCATTTCGGTGAAGATGGCGTCGTCGGACATGCGTTGGCTTCCTGTTGAGCTGGTGTGGTGAAAGGCGGATTTTATTGGACAAACCTCCCCGAGCGCGTGCGTAGATTGGGGTTCTCGGGGTCGATAAGGTGATTAAGCAGTTCTGCCGCGATTTCCTCCGGTATGGGGCGGGACTTTTGCGTGAGGTAGTCGTAGTGGACCAGGATGCACTCGCCCTTCGCCCCGAGGGCGCCCAGCTGGTGGGCTTCCTGGTAGACGGTGAAGGAACTGCGGCCGAGCTTCTTGATGTAGGTGCGGATTTCCACCTCGTGGCCGTATTTCATCTGCGCCACGAAATCGATCTGGACGCGCGCGAGAATCAGGGGCCAGGTTTCATAGTCGAGGGTCGGGTGGATAAGGCGGAAAATCGGCTCGCGGGCCAGCTCGAACCATACGGGGAGAACGGTGTTGTTGATGTGGCGCAAGGGATCGGCGTCGCCGAATCCGGGGGTGACCTTGGTTATCCAGGTTTTTTCCATGATGGTTCGTTCCTTGCCGGCCCCTCACTTCAAAGACACCACCAGCCGCCGGCCTTCCTGCGCATTCTCCACCATGGACAAGGCCTCCTTCAAACCCAGCAGCGTAATCAGCTTCCCCGCCGGGCTCTCCGCCGGCGCCGCCACCACCACCTTGCCATTGCGGAACTTCAATACCCGCGCCATCTCCGCCACCGCCCCCAGGCCGGCGCTCGCCACCGACCCCGCCTCCGACAAATCCACCACCACCCCCGCCTTCCCCTCTTCCATGCAACGGTTGCATTCCGCCTCTACGGCTGGCGAATCCGCCGCCGTAATGTCCCCCTTGAAGGTCAACACCACAGACGCCGTAGTCACCGCCTCCGTTGAAATGCTCAATTTGCCGTTCATGTCAAAGCACCCTGAAAGTGACGATGGTGGTGTCGTCGCGCATGTCGGCGGCGCCGCGGTGCCGGTCCAGGTCCGCCATCAGGGCGCCCACGAAATCGTGACTCGACAAGGCGCGGTTGCGGCGGAGGAATTCCCTCAGCCGCCGGTCCGAATACTCCTCCCCCACCGGGTTCACGCATTCGACTACGCCGTCGGTGTAAAGGAGCACCCGATCCCCAGAAGTCAATTTCACCTTCTGTTCCCGAATCGACCGCTCGAAAATGGGCCCGCTGTCGAACCCGAGGGCGATGCCGCCCGGATTCAGGAGTTCCACCGAACCGTCCCCCCGGGCGATAAGGAGGGGCGTGTGTCCGGCCGAGGCGCAAAGCATGCTGCCGTTCAGGGGATCCAGGAGGACATAATAAGCTGTCACGAACATGCCTTTGGGGATGTCCACGGAAAGGATGGCGTTGACGCGGGTCAGGGTGTCGGAGGCCGAGGTGTTCCCCGGCGCCGCGAACCTGAGTATGGCCCGGGTGTTGGACATCACCAGGGCGGCGGGGATGCTCTTCCCCGAGGCGTCGGCGATGACCAGGCCCATGTGGCTGTCGTCAATCGGCAGGAAGTCGAAATAGTCGCCGCCGATTTCCTTGGCCGGCCGGTAGCTGGTGAAGATGTCCAAACCCCGCACCCGCGGCGTCTGCATGGGGAGGAGGTTGTTCTGGATTTCCCGGGCGATGGCGAGGTCCGATTCCAGGCGGTTCGACTCCTTTTCGTTCAGCCGCGCCACCCTGAGGCGTTCGGCCATCGAATTGAAGGCCTGGGCCAGCATGCCCGTTTCGTCCGCGTCGGTGACGCCGGCCCGGCGGGTATAGTCCCCTTCCGCCATGGCCTGCATGTCGTCGGCGAGCCGGCGCATGGGGGCGACCACCCGGCGGGCCGAATACCAGCTGGCCAGGGCCATCAGGATGCTCAAGAGGAGGGCCATGCCCAGGAGGGTGAACATGAAGGCGTTCTGGTCCCGGTAATGCCGGAGCGGGCGGATGATCACGGCGGCGGTGCCCATTTGCTTGGTCGGGTCGTCCCGGGACATGATCTTCGCCACACCCCGCACCACCGCCTCCATGTCGGGGTTTTCCACATAATCCACCGCCAGCCCGATGCCGCCGACGTCCTGGTAGGGCGTCTGCATGGGTATCGCCCTCAGGGAGAAATAGTCGTAGCGGAAGCTGGCTCTCCGGCTGGCGGCGATGACTTCGCCTTCGCCGCCAAGGATGAAGACGCCGACGATTTCCGTGTGGACCCGGTTTGAATTGAGATAGCGGTCGATGTCGGAAAGGATGGTTTTCTGACCCGCCTTTTCCAAGACCGAGGAGGGGGCGTATTCGTCAAGCTGAAAGCCGGTGGCGTCGATCCAGTCGCTGGCGTTTACGAAACCGTGCTCGACCAGCCAGTGATCCCCGGCGCGCCACTCCGCTTTGTGGAGATAATCCGGGTGGTCTTTTAGGAATTTTTCCTGGTGCGTGATGAGGAGGCGGCCGGTTTGCCCCAGGATGAAGGCGGTATTGGCGGCTTCGGCCTTGAGGTCGTTCATTTGCAGTTTAAAAACGCTCTGGCGGATGACCAGGGCGAGGAGAATCAGCCCCAGGATGAGCGAGATGATGACCGGTATCGCCAGCCGGGTGGCTAGGCCGCCCCGGATGTTTTTTGGCTTGAGCCGAATCGATTTGGCCGAGCCGAAGGCGTCGGGCGGGAGGAGCCGTCCCGAGGAGCTGGTCGGGCCGGCCAGCGGCGCGGCGGCGTCGCCGCCGTGGATATCGGTGCTATCGGCACCGGTTTGTCGGGCGGGATTGGTTTGGTCAGGGCCGGTCGGCATGAGGGTCAATTTTACCTTTTCCTTCTCCGGGCTTTTTCCTTGCCCGGCGGCGTCTGACGCCCGGGATAGGTTTTACCTAGCAAATCATAACCGTCCCGACCGGTAATGCAAGCGGATACGCGTTCGCCGACCCGGCATTCGCCACACTCGTCGGTTACATAAATGATTCCGTCGGCATCCGGCGCTTCGTGGCAACTGCGGCCGAGGAAAGTATCGGCGCCGACCATGGCGTCCAGGAGCACCTCCTCCCTCCCCCCCACTCGCCCGTTGAGCCAGGCGAACGCCACCTCCGCCTGGGCGGCGAGGATTTCGTCGCGGCGTCGGACCGCGGTTTCGGACGCGACGGCGTCGGGCAAACCGGCGGCCGGGGTGCCGTTTTCGGGGGAATAGGCGAAAGCGCCCAGATGGCGGAAGTGCCCCTCCGCCACGAAGTTAAGGACTTCCAGAAAATCGTCCTCGCTTTCGCCGGGGAAGCCGGCGAGGATGGTGGTGCGGAGGGTGAAATCCTCCACCGCCGCCAATTTTTCGATAATTTCCATGATGCGCTTGCGGCCATAACCCCGGTTCATCGCCGCCAGGATCGGGTCGGAAACATGTTGAATCGGCAAATCCAGATAGCGGCACAGACGCTCCTCGCGGCACAGGAGGTTCATGGTCGCGTCGTCCAAATGGGCCGGGTGGGCGTAGAGGACCCGAATGCGGGGCTCCGCCACTGCCGCGAGAATTTGCTCCAATAAACCCGCCAAACCGCCCTTGCCGGCATCGCCCAGGTCCCGGCCGAATATCGTCGTGTCCTGGCTAATCAACACCAGTTCCCCCGCCCCCTGGTCGGCCAAAACCCGCGCTTCCTCGACCACCGCCTCCGGCCTCCGACTGCGGAGGGGACCGCGAATCAGGGGAATGGCGCAATAGGCGCAGCGGTTGTCGCAACCGTCCGACAGGCGGAGGTAGGCGAAGGACGGCAGGGTCGTCACCAGCCTGCCGCCGTCGCGGGGCTGGTCCCGGTGACCCAGGCCGCTGGCGGTCAGCGGGGGGAGGGGTGCGTCGGCCGCCGGTCCGGTCCGGCTCGCCCCTTTGCCGGGGCGGAGGTGTTTGTCGACCCGGGGCTTCACGTTATCGGACACGCCGTCACCTTTGCCGGTCGGACCGCCGGACCATGGCGCCGTCACGGGACGCGGCGGGCTTTTCATGATCTCCAGGATGCGTTCCGCCAGGTCGGACGGCGTCCGCAGTCCCCAAATCGCATCCAGGCCGGGGAAATCCCGGGCCAGCGCCTCCGGTTGCCTTTCCGCCCAGCAGCCGGCCGCCGCCAGCCATAGCGGGGTTTTCTTCCGGGATTTCTTCAGCTCCAGAAATTCCTCGATTACTTCGCGGCCCTCCTGCCGGGCTTCGGCCAAAAAGCCGCAGGTGTTGATGATGACGAAATCGGCGTCCTCGGGTTCGAGGGCGAGTTCGAAGGCGTCGCCGAGCGTTTCGCCGAGGAATATTTCACTGTCGACCAGGTTCTTGGCGCAACCCAGACTTACCATGTATATGGCCGGCATGACGGTGGTCCTGTGTTTGGGGCGCAATAAGCCCTTGCCGAGATAAACAAACCGTAAGCCCTAAAGGATATGAATTCCCGCCGCCCGATGCAACCGGCCAGGACGATTCATGCCGACAAAATATTTTTTTGCTCTTATAATTATTATTGCAACTGAACGGCGACATGATGCTCTTCGGCTTCCTCAGCCCGATTATCGCCCCGTCCGCAAAGCGAATCACCGACTCCTCATTTCGCCTCCTCCGGCCCGTTTTAAGCAAAACCCGTTCAACCGGTGTTGATTTCGTCAACCCGTTTCAACCGGCCCCGTAGCGTTTTATCGGAAACGCGACGGGCGGCCGGCAACGTCTTCTGAATATTTCCCCGTTTCACGGCCGATTTCGCCGCACCTCCCTTTGTACCTCAATTTCAACGGAAAACTTTCTCACCTTTCGTCAGGAATTCTTGAATGGAATCGATTCATTTCGATAATTCCCCAGTGCAAACTCATATCGATCCGTGAAAACAGTTTCGCAACCTGCACCTGTCCGGATGGTAAACCCGCTTGCCCGCGCCCCCAGAGCCGGCAACCCCGTTTACCATCCGGGCAGGTTCCGGTCCATGACAGGCAATACGGGACCAGGGGTCCCCAAGCGGTTTGCCGCCGCGAGCGGTCCGCTTCACCGGGAGACGAGTATGAACAGGCTTATGTGTGTGGGACTGGCCGTCCTGCTGGCGCTGGGGGCGTCGATGGCCAGGGCTGACGAAGATTTCAGCGAAGTGGAGTATTACAAAAAATTGAAGGAGGCCGAGGAAGCGGCCAAGGCGCCGCCGCCCCCGCCGCCCGAACCCGAACCCGTACCCGAACCGGAGCCCGTGGCCGAACCCGAACCGGTGGCCGTGCCGGAGCCGGAGCCGGAACCCGAGCCGGAACCGGCCGCCGAGGTGTATTATTTGCCGCCGCCGCCGGTGATCGATCCGGAAAACATGGTCATATTGCCGCCACCGCCGGAGAATCCGCCCCTCAGGTCGGTCCTGGTGACGCCGGAAATTTGCGGCGGCTGCTACGAGGAACCGCCTCCGCCGAAGCCGGATGTGGTGCTCCCGCCGCCGCCCCCTCCGCCCGTTTATTACGAGGAGGAATGCGAAGAGGAATATGCGGAAGAGTACGAAGAGGAATGCGAAGTGGTTCCGCCTCCTCCGCCGCCTCCCCCCCCGCCCCCGCCTCCGCCGGTGGTCCGTTACGAGCCGCTGTATGTCCCGCCGCCGGCTCCCGAACCGGAGTGCTACGAGTGCGTGGTGGACGAGGATTATTTGAACCGCATCGTTTTCATCCCCCAGTATTATCATTCCTCCAATCGCAATGCGAAGGGCAAGGAATACGGGCGCGAACAAAAAGTGACGGAAGGCCACGCGAACGGCGCCGGTTTTACCCTGGGCTATGAACGGAAGGTCAACGATGTTTTCGCCCTGGGCGTTTTCTACCAGTACGCCTTCCTTAAGCAGAACGGCGGCGTCAATATCCGCGATATCGATACGCTTGGATCCATTCAGAAAGCGCGCTGGCATTCGCACGCCCTGACCCTGGCTCCGAAATTCGATTTGGGGGAAATCGGCCAAATTCATGTGCCGATCAGTCAACGCTGGGACAATGCGCACGGCGACGTCTACATAGCCGACCTGACCCCGCCGGCGCCGACCCCGTTCCCTCCCATGAATCTGAAGAATTCCCAAGCCTCGGTCACTTCGCTTGGCCTCTGGTATGAAAAGCCGGTCGCCCTTGCCGACGGCTGGTGCCTTACCCCTTACGCGGGCTGGCGCAGCGTCTACAACTACCTCACCTCCGAACGGCTGGACGCGAACGGCCGACCGGTTCGCCTCCACGAGTGGCAGCATTTCCTTTCCGCCGGCGTGAAGGTGGGGTATCAGCTGGGCGACTGGGGTTTTGCCGCCCGGGGCGGAGTGAACGTTCGGGTATCGAAGGATGAAGGATTCGGCTACGGAAACCGCGAACTCGCGCCGGGCGTTCTCCAGTACTCGCACCAGGCGAACCTGGACCGCACCGTGGGTTCGGTCGGGGCGGAAATCAACCGCGCCATCGGGAAACGCGCCTCGGTCGGAGTCGGTTACGACGGCTATTTCGGCGGCAAGACCGGTAACCACATGGCGACCTTGAAAGTGGGGATATCCTTCTAGAATCGCACCAGCCACCGGGGGATGAGTCCGAACCAATCGCCGCCGCCGATCCGTAGGGATCGGCGGCGGTTTTTGCGGTGGGTCACCCGCCCGCGCCTTTCGCCCCCCGCCCCGACGCGTACACCCCCCCAATCACCAGGGCGCCCCCCAAAGCGGTGCGGAGGGTGACGGCTTCGCCGGCGAAGAGGTAGGCGAAAAGCAGGGCAAAAAGGGGTTCCATCAGAAAGATGAAGGCGGTTCGGGTCGGGGTGGTGAAGCGTTGTCCCAGCAATTGACAAATGAACCCGATGGAACTTCCGAATACGGCCAGGGCGCACACCGCCGCCAGCGCCTTGCCGGTCGGGGGGAGCATGGGTTGCTCGAAGAGGAGCGTTCCCAGCCACGAAAAAAGCGCGATAAACCCGAACTGGAGAATGCAGGCCCCGAGGGCGTCCGACTCCCGCCCGGCCCGCTCGGCCAGGAAGATGTGCACGGCGAACATGAAGGCCCCCAGCAGGCAGAGGGCGTCCCCCCGCTGCATGGTGAAGCCTCCCTTGAGGGTCAGCGCCCCCACGCCCAGAAGCGACAGGAGGAGGCCGGCCAGGAGCGGTTTACCCGGCAGGGTCCTGGTCATGGCCGCGTTGATGGCGGCGACAAAGACCACCGTGAAACCGGTGAGGAAACCGGCGTTGGCGATACTGGTCATCCCGAGGGCGTAGGTGAGGAGGGCGTTTCCGGTGAAGAGGGCGAGGGCCAGCCCCAAGCCGTGGCCGCAGTCCTTGAGCCGCATTTTCCGCAGCGTTTTATTGAAGATCAGGCCGGTGAGGAGGAAAGCCAGGGTGAAGCGGAGGGCCATCAGGTTGAAGCTGGCCAGGTAACTTAGGGCTATCGTGATTAGGCTATAGGAAGCCCCCCAGCAGACGGTGCTGGTCAATACCAATAAATCGCCCTTGTTTCGCGGTAAATCGATGAACGCCTTCATAATTCCCCGCTTCAGCCGCCCCTGTCCTTCAAAAAGTCATCCGCCGCAATTCCACCCGTCCGAGCAATTCCTCCACCAGCCGCCTGTCGGGTGGTTTGGTGCCCATGGTGGTGACCGCCCCGGCCGAAGTCGCCAGGGCCAGGGCCGCCGTGTCCCGCCACGACATGCCCCGGGCCAAGCCGTAAGCCGCCGCCCCCACCATGCTGTCGCCGGCGCCCACGCAGGACCGCGCCTCCACCGCCAGGCCGGGCGCGTGGTAGATTTCGTCGGCCTTGACAAACAGCGCCCCGGCGCTTCCCAGCGACAAAGCCAGCCGCCGGACGCCCCGGTCCAGGAGTTTTCGGCATAAGCGGAGCATTACCGTCAGGTCGCCACTTTCCGTTTCCCCGAAGTACTGGAAGAGTTCGAAGCGGTTCGGTTTGACGAAAGCCGGGCCCTCCGCCAGCGCCGCCGCGAAGGCCTCGCCGTCGGCGTCAAGGAAGGCGGTCCCGCCGGCGGCATGGACCAGGCGGATCAGCCGCGCGTAAACGTCGGGTCCGACCCCCTTCGGAACGCTGCCGGAGAAAACGCACAAGGCGTCCCCTCCCGCCCACCCGCGCAGCTTTTCCTCCAGTTCGGCGAATTCCTCCGCCGTGATGGCCGGCCCGGGTTCGTTCAATTCGGTCAGACCGCCGTCCCCGGCGACGATTTTCAGGTTGGTCCGGGTCGAACCGGCGATTCGCACGAAGTCATGGTCAATCCCCAAGCGCTCGAGGGCGTGGAGTATTTCCCCGCCGGCGCCGCCGCCGGCGAAACCGGAGGCGGTGGAAGTCCCCCCCAGGGCCGCGATGGTTTTGGAGACGTTTACCCCTTTGCCGCCGGCGTCGAGGAGAACCTCCCCCAGGCGGTTCAAGCCGCCGGGGCGGAGTTTGTCCAGGCGGGCGGTTTTGTCGAGGGCGGGATTCAGGGTCACGGTGATGATGCGCATGGGCGACGCTCCGCAAGCGTAGGCAAACAAAAAATCGGCAGGCGGCGCTGCCGACGGCGAGTCCTGAACCGGGCTGTACCGTGTAGGCGCCCGCCGTTCCCACTCTACCGATATTCGGGTCTGGCGTCAATGCCGCCGCGCCGGTTCGGGTATGGGGCGGTCGGCGCCGGCGGCGCCTGTGCCGCGGGGCGGGGGCGGTCAAGAAAATGCTTGTGGCGAAACGCCATTTGCGTATAATCGTTGGTACCTTTAACAGTCTGGTATGAGGTTAAAATGTCGGACGATTTCTTGTTTTCCTATGCGCGGGCCTGTAGCTCAGTCGGTCAGAGCCGGCGGCTCATAACCGCTTGGTCGGGGGTTCGAGTCCCTCCGGGCCCACCAAATTTTCACCCAATGCTCGGGACCCTCTCCATGAGAGGGTCTTTTTCGTATCTTCAATGACCGCGGGAGGAGTGCGTCATGAGACTGGGAACCAAACTGTTTCTGGGTTTTTTACTGATTATCGCCATAGCCGTCGTTCAGGCGGCGGTGATTTTCATCGCCGTGGACAAGGCGGAAAAGAACACGGCGAACCTGGCCGAAGTTTATTCCCCCGCCGTGAACCTGCTTAACGGCCTGGAACACAACCTCACCATGGCAGGTTACAACTACCGCGCCTATTTCTATGTGCGCGACGAAGGTCTCAACCAGCTGGGTTTCGCCGAAATGCAGAAGTATTTCCAGAACGCCGGCGCCCTGCGTGAGCATTGCCGAAAATTCCCCCGCCTCGCCGCACTGGGGCAGGAAACGGAAAACCTGATCAAGGGCGGCGACGAATACCAGGCCATCAGCAAGGAAATCAATCTCGGCCTCCTCGACATGAAGGACGCCATGTCCTCCATGAAGGAGAACGAGGACCTCTTCGAAGACGCCATCGAGAAATATTTCGGGCGCGTCAATGACGAGTGGAAGGAGACCTACGCCAAAGCCACCGGGGGCGAATTCACCCGCGCCGGGGCCGAGTCCCTGGACTACGCCCGGAACTCCTACGTTCTCGGGGCGGAGATGATGGAACAGTTCGACATGGGGCTGGGCGACTTCTGGCAGGCCCTCGCCACCTTCGACACCGCGGCGATGATCGAGGCGGCCGACGGTCTCAACAATCTCTCGACCGACGCCAAAAACGCCCTGCAGAACGCCACCCGGCCCCAGGACAAGGAAACCATGGCAACCGCCAACCGGGCGGTCGAAAACGTCAGCGGCATCTTCAGGAAAATCGAGGGCATCTGGTCGCAGATGCTGGCCAAGGGGGAAGCCCGGGTCAAGATTTTCACCAATCTGCTGGCCACCTCCTCGCGGGTCACCGAACAATACGCCAAGGAAATGCAGGGCATGACCACGGACAGCATGCGGGAACTCGCTGCCGTCAATTTCATCCAAATCATCGGCGTCATCGCCATCGTCGTCCTTGGCCTCCTGGTCGCCTATTTCCTGACCCGCGGCATCACCCGCCCCCTGAATCAAATCATCGACCAGCTCACCGACGGCTCCGGCGCCCTGGCGAAGTCCGCCGACGCCATCGGCGCCTCCAGCAAGGATCTCTCCGAAGGCGCCACCAACCAGGCCGCCTCGCTGGAGGAAACCTCCTCCGCCCTCGACCAATTGACCGCCATGACCCGCAAGAACGCCGAAAACGCCAAAGCCACCGACGACACCACCCGCGACACCGCCGCCATGGTCGAGCGCGGCGCCGAATCGGTACGCAACATGACCTCCGCCATGGGCGAAATCAACGACTCCTCCGAAAAAATCGGCAACATCATCAAGACCATCGAAGGCATCGCCTTCCAAACCAATCTCCTCGCCCTGAACGCCGCCGTCGAGGCCGCCCGCGCCGGCGAAGCCGGCAAGGGTTTCGCCGTGGTCGCCGACGAAGTCCGCAACCTCGCCCAGCGTTCCGCCCAGGCCGCCCGCGACACCAATGAACTCATCGCCGGCACGGTCGAAAGGGTCCGCAACGGTTCGCAAATTTCTTCGGCGATGGAGGAAAATTTCAAGGGCATCGAGGAAGGGGTGCACAAGGCCGGCAAACTGGTCTCGGAAATCGCCTCCGCCACCAATGAGCAAGCCCTGGGCGTCGAGCAAATCAACACCAGTGTCGCGCAGATGGACCGGGTCACCCAGGCCACCGCCCAGGAATCGCAGCGCACTTTCGAGGAATCGCAAGCCTTGAACGAGGAAGCCGGCCGGATGAACGAGATGGTCTATCGCCTGACCCGCCTGGTGCATGGCCAGGGCGCGGGCCGGAAAGCGCCTTCGCGGCCGGTGGGCGGATCGGGTCAGGGTCCCAAGGCGGTGAAGGTCATGAAGGTCTTGCCCCTGTCGGAATGAGTCGCGGTTCAGCCCGGCATTCCCAGCGTATAACGGATATAATCCGGCTGCATGCAGCGTTTCGTCAGCAGGACGGAAAGGGGCTTCCCCAATAGCGCCGCGTAAATGCTAATCATGACGGTGAACTGGTAGAAGTTCAGGACCGGCAGATTGAAAAGAAGCAGGAGCGCCTTTAACGCCACGGCGGAGAAAAGCATCGCCGCCAGGCATACCACGCCGGTGAGGGCGGCTTTCCCTTTGGGAAGCCAGGCGAGGCGCCGGTCGGTGGGCGCCCCAGCGAGGAAGTCCCGGCCGGAGGTCAGGATAATCGGCCGCATTGCCGTGACCACGCCGTGGGTGACGAGCACTCCGACAATCAGTCCAAACACCAAACCCGTGACGGGAATCCCCTCCGCCGTGGTGGGGAGGATGACGACGGAGGCGTCGGCCCCGGGCACGACGCCTCCCAACAAGGTTCCGAGGATGATATTCATGGCGATGTTTCCGGTGACGGCGCCGTAGATTTCCTTGAACATGCCGATTTTCGGCAGCGGGTTTTTTATCGGCGGGTCGATGGCGGCCGGGCTTGTCGCGGCGGCTCCCCCCGTTACGCTTTGTGCCCAGTCCGGCTGGACGTAACGGAAGATGCAGTACTCGGCCACGACCACGCTCAGGATCGTGGCATAAATAAGCTTGTAAACCGCCCAGGGCAGAAACGCCAGGCGGTGCAGGCCGAAGAAGCCCAGGATCAGGGCGTTCCCCCCCACCGTCAGCGCCGCGAAGGCGGCCGCGTACAATATCCCCAATGCCAGCGGATTCTTCGGCAAACGCTGCATGAAGCGGCTATCCGGCGCCTTCCGGGGCATGGTCCCGGCCGCCCGCATTCTTTTCAAGCGCCGGTATATCAGCGGCAGGTCGATGGCCGTCGTGATGACGGCGCAGAACAGGGAATCAAGCAGGACCTCGGAGTATTCCACCCCGCCGGGCCAATTGAAGATGAACACCACCCCCAGGTTTACCGCCAGGGTGAGGAGAATCGGTTTGGCGTTGTCGATATAGGGCAAGCGTACCGGGTACATTTTGCCGACCTCTCAATCCTGTTCTCGGGGAATTTTCCCCAAGGGGTAAAAAATGCGTGGCGGCCCAAAGCCAAACAGCTCCCCGGCGCGAACCGGCACGCCTGCCCGAAATTCCCCGGGCATCGTGGAAACGCTGGCTGTCCATTATCAAAACCAGGCCTACGAGGAAATACTCGCCCTGGATCTTTCCCAGGTTCTTTTCGCCGAAATCGGGTCAATCCCCTTTTACCGGATCGCCCAGGAAATCGCCGAGCAGTGCCCGGTCGAGGTGCGGGAGCGGCATAACCTCTCCATGCTCCGCCTCGCCTGGATACTCAAGGCGGCGGGCAGGGAAACGGTCTTTGCCGGGCTGTTGCAGGAACTGGACCGGCGGCTCGGCGAGGACGACCCCCTCCGCGCCGAATGGCTGCTGTTGACGGCGTATGGGCATTTCCCCCGGCTGGAGGAGATGCTCCCCCCGCTCCAATCAGCCGCGCGGCGGTTCGCCGGGACAACCTCCCGGGTCATTCTCCCCGGTGCGCCGTGGTGTTTCGGCGATTATTCGCAACTTTCCGAATTCCACTCCCGGGCCGGCGAAGTCGACCACGAAGCGGACCTGCTGGAGGAATTCCTCGCCGTCTATTCCCCCCTGACGAACGGTCACGGCCGTGGCGCCGACGCCCTGTTCCGGGGGGAAATCGCCTATTACCGGGGGGACATCGACAACGCCGAAATCCGCGCCTACCAGGCGGCGTTCCTCGCCGAAGAGAAGCGGCAGACCATCATCCAGCTCGGCGCCGCCAAACTCCTGGCCGATGTCAGGCTGGTGAAAGCCGACGCCGACGGCTGGCGGCAGGCCGTCGACGGTTTCGGCAAGGTCGTGGCCCAGGCGTCGCCGAACAATTTTGTTACGCCGGTGGTGCTGGACATCATCTGGGGTTCGATACTGGTCGAGCTCCAGGCGGAGAACCGGATTGCGGACTGGCTGAAAGAGGCGGACTTCGCCTCCCGCCCCCTACTCCCGCCCATACGCAACAACGCCTGTTACGTGCATGTCATGTACTTGTTGAAGCGTATGGAACTGCCGCGTTTCATCGGCACCCAGGAGGCCATTCCCGCCGAGGTCGTCGGCAAAACCGCCTTCTCCGCTTTTCTCTTCAATCTGCTTATGGCGGTCGGCCATTTTTATATGGGGAATCGCCCGCGCGCCGCCGGGTTCCTGGAAATCGCCGCCCGGCATGCCCTCCCCGACGGTTTCATCCTGCCCTTCGCCGCCACCTCCTGGCTGCTGGACGGTTTGATCGAAGAATTGTTCGTCAAGAAATATCCCGGCTTCCTCGACCGCCTCGAAGCCGCGAAGGCGCGGTTCGGCGTCGGCTGGGAGATGCTCCACGACAGCGTGTCCAAGGGCGAATTGCCCGCCGACCTCACACCGCGCGAACAGGAGATCGCCCTCTTGGCGGCGGAGGGTCTCCGGAACGGCGAAATCGCCGAGCGGCTTTTCGTGACCGAGAGCACGGTCCGCACCCACCTGAGAAATATATTTCAAAAGCTCTCCATCGACCGGAGGGCGAAATTGGCGGAGATATTGCTGGCGAGATAGCCGGCCGCCCTTATACCGCCGCGATTCCCTTGCGGCGCTGCCGCGCGACATTAAGGAGATACTGGTCGATGTGCTCCCGCGCGGCATATAGGGTGCTGTTGGTAATTCCCTCGGCGTCGGCATCGTCACCGTAAATTATCCGGTCGTTTTTCGTCACGCCGTCGAGGATGCGGCTGGCCGATTGCCGCGGGGTCTGGGCGTTTTTCGGCGCTTCGAGGTCGCCCCAAATCGCGGTCGCGGTCGTGCCCGGGGTGGCGGAGGAGATTTTCAGGTTGTTGTCCCAATACTCGCTGCGGAGGGCCAGGGCCAGGGCGTTAAGGGCCGCCTTGGTCACGGCGTAGCGGCTTTGCCCGGCCATCGGCAAAAAGGCTATGCCGGACACGATATTCACAATCTGGCCGCCGCCCTGCTTGACCATGATGGGAATGGCGGCGCGCATGCCGTAGAAGGGGCCCCAAAAATTCAGGTCGAAGGCGGCTTTCCACTCGGCGTCGGTGAGTTCCTCGAACCAGCCGTGAAAACCGGCGCCGGCGTTGTTGATGAGCAAATCGAAACGGCCGGCGAAGAAGGCGACGGCTTCGGAAATCATGTTCCGCACGCTGTCCTCGCGGGTGACGTCGCAGACGATGCCCTTTACCCGGCCCGGATATTCCTTGTCCAGGCGCTCGCCGTGCTCCTTGAGGTGCGCCGGGTTGATGTCCGCCAGCACCACCTTGGCGGCGCCGCTTTCGAGCAGCTCCTCGATCAGCCCCAGCCCGATGCCGGAAGCGGCGCCGGTCACTACGGCGGTTTTGCCGCGATAATAGGCTCTGTCATATTCCATTTCTACTCTCCTTTTAAAGCTGCCCCTCTGTGTCTCTGTGGTTAAATTCACAAATTCAATGCGTCGGCTGTATACTTCAACTGTAATACCTAAAATTTCGCCGCGCCCTCGTCCGAATGGACGATATTTGTGAAATTGCCCGCCATGAAAGGGTCAGGCAAGGCGCGGCGACGCCACCCGCCTTCACCGCCCCTATGCCCGCCGCATATGTCTTCACGCCATCCGGATGACCACACTGCAACGCCTTGCCGGGCGCATAACTATACGCCGCGGGGGATTTCCCCGGGCTTTTTTTATGCCCCGGGGCAATACCAAAAGGAACAGGCTTAAGTGAAAGACACGTAAAAATTGGGGCATATTTGTTAAAACGACGTTAATAAATGCGCCGTGAGTTAAACTTATGGCAGGCGACCATCTGTGGCAAGGAGGCTTGATGCATAAACGCGCGGCAATCCCGTTTCGAGCGGCTGCGAAGCTGGCGACCCTGTTTCTGGTGACGGCGCTTACGCTGCTGGCGGTATCCGGCCCGGCCGTAGGGGGTGCCCCTTTTCAGCCGGATCGGAATTACCTGCGCGACCGCATGGCGCTGGATGAAACGCAGTTGGCGGCGTTCAAATATTTTTGGGAGGATGGTTCCCCCCACAGCGGACTCGCCTACGAGGCGAATTATTACTGGAATCCCCGGCCGGAAGTGGTGGGGGGGACCGGTTTTGGCGTGGCGGCTTTGGTGACGGCGGTGGAGCGGGGCTGGGTGGATCGTGACGCCGCCTTGGCACGGCTTTTGAAAATCGTCCGCTATTTACGGGATTTGGAATTGCGGCAGACCCTGCGCGGGGCTTTTCCGCATTGGCTCGACGGCGCGACCGGCCGGCCCATGCCCTTCGATCGGGCCGATGGCGGCGCGGATATTGTCGAGACCTCCTTCCTCATGCAGGGCCTGTTGATCGCCCGGGCTTACTTCAACGGACCAGGGAAGGAAGAGGAGTTGCGCCGCATCATCACCGGCTTGTGGCATGACGTGGACTGGAATTTTTTCACCGACAATGGGGATAGCGGCCTGCATTGGCTGTGGAATCCGCAAAACGGCTTTTGGGGCTTGAAAATTCTTGGCTATAACGAGTGCCTGGTCACTTATGTTCTGGCGCTGGCGTCGCCGACTCATCCGATTCGCCGGCGGGTTTACGACTACTGGTCTTCCGGTACGGATTATCAAGGGACGGTGGCGTTCGGCTACCGGATTGAGGCTTCGCCCCGCGGCGGCGGCCCCCTCTTCACCTCGCAGTATTCCTTTGTCGGACTGGATCCGCGGCGTTTGTCCGACGCTTTTGTCAAGCGGGGGTATTATGTGCGATCGCTAAGCCAGACCTTGTCCAATCGGGGTTATTGCCTGTGGGAGGCGCCGACGGCGAACCGTTACGCCGAGGATTTCTGGGGATTGTCGGCGGGGATGATTCCGGGCGGATACGCCGCGAATTCGCCGGCGAACGATCATGGGGTGGTGACGCCGGGGGCGGTTTTGGGGGCGATGCCGTTTACGCCGTTTTATTCCCTGCAGGTGTTGAGGAATTTTCAGGGGGGACTCAGGAAAACGGCTTGGGGGCCTTACGGGCCGTACGACGGGGCGAGTTTAAGGGACAATTGGGTGAGTGACAAATATTTGGCGGTGGATCAGTTGCCGCTGGTGGGGCTGATCGAGAATTACCGCTCGGGGCTGCTGTGGCGGCTCTTCATGTCGGACCCGGATGTGCGGAGGGGTTTGGCGGCGGCGGGGCTGCACGAGCCGGATTTTTCCGGCTTGGCCGAGGCTGCCGGGGCGGATACGGCGGCGGAATGGCCATGGCCGGGATATCCTTTTCCGGAAGTGGTGGTGGCGTTGCGGAAGGAGGGGGGGGGGTATGTGCTTGACGCCCACGACCTGGTGCGGCATCCGGACAGCGGATTGTATACGCTGCCGTTTTGGAGTCGCGGGGGCGGGGAGTGCCTGTTTGTTCTCGAGAATCAATCGGGGCAGGAGGTTTACCGTTCGGTCCTGAAAGCGGGCAAGGGACGGGGCTATTGGTCTTTTCCGCAATTCATGATACCGGACGGGAAGGTGCTCCGTTTGACGTTACGGCAGGGTGGGGTAGAGTATTATTTGCCGGTACGTTTACAGTAGCTTTTCGGGAGGTGCCCGGTAGCGGAACAGGGTGCGGAGAACCGCTATAAGGGGAAGCGCTGCAACACGATTTTGGGAAAGACAGAGTACAGAGAGGAGGCAGCCCATTAAACCCCATTCCCTAAACCCCGCCCGCGCCGGCGCCGGCCTGCTCACTCTTATCGTTCTTCTCGTTCCGCTCGCCCTTCCCGCCCCGGCGGCCGATTCCCCCGCCGGCGGCGTCACCGGCGCCACCGGCGCCACTGGCGGTAAACCGGACTGGGAAGTCGACGTCGTCGCCAAAGCCCGTGACCTCGCCCTCAAACCCTACGCCGATCCCCTTGGCGATATCCCCGCCTTCCTCGGATCCCTTACCGGCCCCCAGTGGAACGGCATACAAACCCGACCGGAGGGGAACCTGTGGCGGAACGGCCCCGGCCCCTTCGCCGTCAGCCTGCTACACCCCGGTTTCATCTACAATCGTTTCGTGCACATAAATGTCGTCGCGGACGGGATTAGCTCGCCGGTGCCTTTCTCGCCGGAGCTTTTCGATTATCAGGACGGCAATCTCGGAACCCAGGTGAAAAACGCCGCTCCCGGCCTGGTCGGCTTCGCCGGCTTCACCCTCCGTTATCCACTCGGCCCCGAGGTGCCGGGGCGCCCCGACGCCCGGTCCCGCCTGGCCATTTTCCTTGGCGCCTCGCAATTTCAATCCCGGGGACAAAACTCCCGCTTCGGCGCCACCGCCCGCGCCGTCACCCTCGACACCGCCGCCTCCGATGGCGAAGAGTTCCCCCATTTCAACGAATTCTGGCTGGTGCGGCCGAAGGACGGCGGCGAGGAATTCGGTGTCTACGCCCTCCTCGATTCCCCCAGCCTCACCGGCGCCTACCGCTTTGTGGTGAAGCCGGGGCTGTCGACGATAATGGAGGTGGAGGGGAAATTGTTCCGGCGTCCCGGCGCGAAAGGGAAAAAAACCGGCCTCTGCCCCCTCGGCAGCATGTTCCTCTTTTCGGAAACGCGCGGCGGCGAACCGGGCGACTACCGGCCGGAAGTGCACAATTCCGACGGCCTGCTCTACCGGGAAAACGGGAATGCCTGGACCTGGGCCCCGTTATGGAATCCGGAACGCCTCTCCGTCCTTTCCTTCCCCCTTACGAATCCCCGGGGCTTCGGACTGATGCAGCGGGACGCCGATTTCGATCATTACCAGGACCTCGCAAACCGCTTCGACCGGCGGACCTCGGTCTGGGTCGAGCCGCGGAGCGATTGGGGACCGGGCCGCATCGAATTGGTGGAAATCCCCGGCGGCGAGGATTACCAGGGCAATATCGTCGCCTATTGGGTCGGGGACGAACCGGCGCCGGACGCCGCCCCGCACCCTCCCGGCGGCCCCGGCTCCGGCGCGGATCAACCGGAGGAACTGCCCTTCTCCTATCGCCTTTATTGGCTGGACCCCGGCACCACTCCGCATGAACTAGGCCGGGTCGCCGCGACCCGCATGGCCCGGCCGGCGAATTCCGACCAGGTGCGGCTGTTCATCGATTTCGAAAACGGGGAACTGAACGAACTCCCCTCCGACACCGGCCTCACCAGTGTCGTCGAAGTTCCGGACCAGGTCCAGCTGCTGGAGAAAAACCTGGTCAAAAACCCGGTCACCGGCGGCTGGCGGCTCGGACTCAATTTCCGCCTGCCGAAGAAGGGGATGGTGGAGAGCCTCCTCCCCGGGCAAAACGCCGGCGCCCGCCTCCGCCTGAAGGCCCTCCTCAAGAAGGGCGAAAACATACCCGACCCTTTGACGGAAGCTTGGGTTTTCGATTTGACCCAGTGAGGAGACAGGAGCGCCCGCATGTCCACGGAACCGCCGCCGCCAGCCGGAACAGCCCTCCGCTTCCCCCCCCTTGACCGGCGCGAGGACCGGCGCGCCGCCGTGGCCGGCCGGCTTTTCCTTTATCTGCGCGGACTCAGGGTAAAAACCCCGGACAGCCTCGACCTGGTGAAAAGCGTTCTCGCGGAAACGGGTGATGCGGCGGATTATCCCGCCTCCTTCGCGGCGCTCTGGCGGCAATTGGCCGGCCGGGGCATCGGGGCGGGATCCCCCGGCGACGCCGCGATTCCCCCATCCGCCCCGCCGCTCAGGCGCCGCGGCATGACCGCCGGCAAACTGGACTATTTGTTTCACCGAAAAAATGCCCTCTGCCCCGGCGCGGCGTGGCGCGACCCGCCGGATTCGAAAAAACCCGGCGCCAGCGGGAAAAATTCCCTCCGCATCTGGCCCGGCCGGGGCCGGAAGCGCCGCCTGGTCCTGGCTCTTCTCACCGTGGTGCCGGCGCTGGTCGCAACCTATGCATCCCATCGCGCCATGCCGCCCCTGGAATCCCCCCTCATGCGGGCTTTTATCAGCGCTCTCCTGGGCATCCTTTGCGCCTGGGTGGCGATTGGCTTCTGGAGCGCCTGCGCCGGGTTGATCCTGCTGCTGCGGCATTACGACCGCTTCGGCTTTTTCCATGACCCGCCCGATGCGCCGGGTCTCCCGGACGACGCCCGGGTGGCGGTGCTGTTTCCCATCTACAACGAGGATATCCGCGCCGTCGCGGCACGGGTGCGAACGGTGGCGGAGTCGCTGAGGGAAACGGGCGAGGCGGGACATTTCGACCTGTTCCTCTTGTCCGACTCGACCAATCCCGACGCCTGGGTCGCAGAGGAGGAGGCTTGGCGGGATTTGGCGCTGGCGGAAGGCGGAGCCGCCGCTCCGGACGGATTCGGCGCACCGGGATGCCGGATTTTTTACCGGCACCGCTGGTCGAACCGCAAGGGGAAAAGCGGCAACATCGCCGATTTCTGCCGGCGTTGGGGGGCGGCTTATTCTTACATGATAGTCTTCGACGCCGACAGCCTGATGTCCGGCCGGACCATGCTGGGGATGACCCGGATAATGGAGAACCACCCGGACGCGGGGATTCTCCAGACCGCGCCTAAATCCATCCACAGCCGTTCCCTCATCGCCCGGATGCAGCAGTTTTCGAATCATCTTTACGGACCCGCCTACGCGGCGGGGTTGCATTTCTGGCAGCTGGGGGACGCGCAGTATTGGGGGCACAACGCGATAATCCGGGTCGAACCGTTCATGCGTCACTGCCATTTGCCGGAATTGCCCGGCCGGGCGCCCCTGGGCGGGCATATCCTCAGCCACGATTTTGTCGAGGCGGCGTTGATGCGCAAGGCCGGCTACGGGGTATGGCTCGCCTACAGCCTGGACGGCTCCTACGAGGAAAATCCGCCGACCTTGCTTGACGAACTGGCGCGGGACCGGCGCTGGTGCCAGGGGAATCTGCAGCACGCCCGGCTGGTGTTTGCCCGGGGGTTTTTCCCAACCCAGCGGGCGCTGTTCATCAACGGGATAATGTCCTACGGATCCGCCATTCTGTGGCTGGCGTTTTTGCTCGCCAGTTCCATTCAGGCCGTGACCGAGCTGCTTACCGTGCCCAGCTATTTCCCCGCCGGACCGAGTTTGTTTCCGGACTGGCCGAAGTACTTCACCAATTGGACGCTGGTCCTGTTCGGGGGGACCCTGTCGCTATTGCTCCTGCCGAAGCTGTTCATCATTTTGGCGGTGACGTTCCGCGGACAGGCGTCCGGGTTCGGGGGGACGGCGCGGCTGTTCGTCGCGGCCGCCCTGGAGACGGCGCTGTCGACCCTGCTCGCGCCGGTGCGGATGCTGTTTCACAGCCTGTTCGTGGCGGCCGCCCTTTTGGGGTTCACGGTTGGCTGGACGACGCAGAATCGCGGCGGCGGAGGGACCTCGTGGGGACTGGCCTTCCGGCGGCATTGGTGGGGAACGCTACTGGGTTTGATCTGGGGGGGACTCATGTATGTGATTGATCCCGGATTTTTCCTTTGGCTGTCGCCGATAGTTTTGGGGTTGGCGCTGTCGATTCCCCTGTCGGTGTGGACCAGTCGCGAGGGAGCGGGGTCGTGGCTGTTGCGGCGGGGGATTTTCCTGACCCCGGCGGAGGTTCGGCCGGGACCGGAATTGAGGTTGTTGGAGGCGAACCTGCATTTACGTTCCGCCGGGTCGGGGCGCAGGGCGGCCTTTGGCCTGGGCGGGGGCGAGGGTTTCAAGCGGGCGGTGGTGGAGCCGGAGATTTTGGAATTGCATCTTGGCATGCGGGGGGGGCGGGGCGTCGTGCCGGCGTGGAAAAGCAGGGCGGTGGAGGCGATGCTGGCGAAGGCGTCGGCGACGGGACCGGAGGGTCTTGGTGCCGGGGAGAGGCGGTGGATTCTGCGGGAGCGCGAGGCGTTGTTGGCGTTGCACCGCCAGGTTTGGGAACTGGAGGGGCCGGCGGCGGGGCGCTGGGGGATTAGGCAAACCTAATTCTACTACGCGACTGTTGTGGGAACCGCCTCCACAACAGTCGTGTGATCAAAAGGTTGCATGGTAAAGGGAATTGCGAGTGGTTTTTCGCCACCGCCCCTTGAGTAGCCGATAACCCTAACTTCATGCGGCATTTGC
>JAVBRG010000095.1:0-13870 GCA_031548195.1 Planctomycetota bacterium
GGAGGATTTTCAAGCGGCTCCGTGAAGAGAGGGGTTACGCCGGCGGCGAGACGGTGGTGAAAGATTTGGTCCGCGAGCTCAAGAGGACAAGCCAAGAAGTATTCATGCCCTTGTCGCATCCCCCGGGCGAGGCGCAGGTGGATTGCCTTGAAGCTCTGGTCAATATTCGGAGCATCGGCAAACTTCCAAAGGTGCATGTATTCGCCATGCATCTTCCCTACTCCGACATGTTCTTCCTGAAGGCGTACCCCCGTGAATGCACGGAAGTGTTTTGGGATGGACATGTCGAAGCGTTCAAATTCTTCGGCGGGGTTCCGCGGAGAATCAGCTACGGCAATCTCAAGATCGCGGTGTCGAAGATTGTCGGCAAGCACGGTCGGGAATTGACGCGGGGTTCCTGAGGCTGCAGAACCACTACCTGTTTGACTCGCAATTCTGCAATGTGCGCCGGGGAAACGAGAAGGGACAGGTGGAGGGCCTTGCCAAATACGCGCGGACGAATTTCCTGGTGCCGTGCCGGAAGTCGGAAATATTGAAGAATTAAAACGGCATCATTTCGAATGCGCTTGGGCCGAGCAGCATAGAATTTCTTCGCGGCAAATTTGCTTGAGCGCTTGTGACGCCGGAATGACGTGTGGGGAGGAGCCCGACTACAAGGATGCGGATTAGGGTAACACGGTTGAGATGCGCCTTTTCCGGCCGAGCTGACGAAGTATGATGCGATGAGATGTGTTTTCACAATTTCAATAGGCGTTCGTTATATACCGGATCAAGCCGTCGCCTTCACTCCTCGAGGAACTCATCGCCGGAGTCGCGGTCATCGTCGGACCCGGCCGCGTTCTGGTGTTGCCGGAGAATTTTCACCCCCTCGGGCAGGTCGATGAATTTGCCGATTAAGCCTTCGTACAAATCCCGGTTGCGAATAAACAGCTGCCTCGCCCCGGTATTGGCGTCCGACAGATATAGCTCATACACCCGGCGCCAGTTCGCCACTTCGGACATGTCGTTGTAGACCAACCCTTTTTCCCGCTTCGCCTTGGGGAAATTACGCCATTCCCAGCGGATTTTCGTAAAAACCCCCACCAGGGTGTCGGACTTCATGGAATCGCGGCCGGCAAGTTCCCTTGACGTTTCCCAACGGTAATCGGCCAACACATTCTGGAAAATTTTCTGCCGCGCACCCGAACGGGATATAATGGACGGCACCATGATGTGCCCCCCTTCCATGCCCTCCCGCGCCATGGCGCAAACGCATTGCGCACCGTAACAAGGCACTATCACCACTACCGGCGTCAGGCGGAGTTCGACGCGGTTTTCCTTCTTTTTGGCATTGATGATGGTGTTGAGAAACACCCCCGGGTCCAATTCCTCGATGCCGGTGAAACTCGAGCGCACCACCCCCCGGTCGTTGACCACATCCCCATTGACCAGGAACGATTCACGCACGACCATGGGCAGGAAACGATCCTTGTTGCCCCGCATGGTAAAGTTCAAGTCGCCAAACGCCCGGCATTCCCGGCGGATCAGCACGTCCGAGGCCGGCATCTTCAATTCGCCCTTGCGAAAACGCCCCTCCGCCTCCTCCACCGATTCCAAAATGGAAAACACCACCTCCTTTTCAATGCGCTTGTAATGCCTTTTTAGATTATCGCGGCGAATTAGTATGGCCTGATGCTCGGTCTGCAAATCGAACATGTTGTTTTTCGACGAGTGCGGTTTCGTTTTCAACAACACCATCTCGTCCTCCAGCGCCTGGCTCTGGACGTCCATTTGCCGCATCTTCGCCTCGATGCTGGATAGCATTTCCTCCATCAGCACATTGTAGCCGCGGGAATTGATAATCCGTCGGTAGGCCCGTTCCGTCTTCCATTCCACTGAATTTTTTTCAAGATAAACCAGCGACTCGTCCGGAGATGGCGTGCATTCCATGCGGCCCACCCCGGCGAGATACTCGTCGGCGTAAATGACGTTAAGGTCGGTCGAACCCCATTCGAAACCTGACACCACGTTGTCCCGGCAATCGCGTATGATGAAGTCGCGTATTTCGTCGTTCATCCACCAGGGCTTGAAACCGATTACCCCGTGCCGGAGGAAGGCGCGCACCGCCAGGGGCATCTCTTCCTCCTGACAGAAAACCAGGGCGGCATTGGCGTAGACGGAGCGGAATTCCTTGCTGAGAAACTTCTCCATAAACACCGCTTCCCGCTGGACCGACTCCAAACGGGCCGTTCCCTCCTTCTGCAATTCCTTGATTTTCGCGCTTTCCTCCAGAATCGTCTTGCGGTTGCGGAATTTATTGGCCAAACGCCCGATCCCCCCGAGCTTCGACAACAAGCCGTCCTTCATTCCCTCGGCTTCGCCTTCCTCGTCCAGGCGGCGTAACCGCTTCAGCGCCTCCTTGTTCTCCAGCAGCAGCGTTTCCGACAAGGTCTCCAAAGCCAGCAGGTAAATCCCCCCGCCCAACAGCCTGCCGTAATTGATCTGCGCCTTGGTGAACTCCTGCGCCAAAGGTTCATCCGCCGCCAGCGTGAAGGCTTCGCGAAATATGGCCGGAAGGTCACGTGCATTCGACTCGCGAACGGCCAGCCACTGCGCCAGCGCCATCTCCTCCGCCCGTTTCATTTCCGGCGTATACTCCTCCGCCGCCTGGTCCGCCTCCGACGACCCGGACGCGCCACTCTCCCGTAATTCCTGCCTGCTCCGGAGTTCCTGCATCATGCGGTCGATTTCGTCGGTAGTGGGCAAATTGTCCAACTCGGCCGTCTGCCGTTCCAATTCACCCAGCACCGCCTGGGGCAATTTGTTCCGGTTCATCCTCAGGAGATTTCTTTCATCCTCGAAGTCGGATAAACGCTGATACAAGGCCAGACGTCTTTCCATGACCGCGAGAAGCGCCGGTTCGACATCCACCATCTCAATCCCGGGCAACAGATCCTTCTGACCCTTGACCTGCGGTTTGCCACGCAGCACCGGCCCCGTTTCCTTTTTGCCCGGCGCGCCGGCTGTCGGCATCCTGTCCTGGACCTCGAAATTGCCGAAGTCGTCCGAGACGCTAACCACAAAATCCGTATCGCCGGTGCGCCGGGGTTCCTCACCGCCGTCGGCCGGGCTTTTATTGAAGCTGTCCGTCTCGGATTTGGCCTTCAAATACATCACGGTGTCGCGGCTGCCGTCGCGCGTCCCCTCTCCAATAACCTCGATAACGCCGCCCGCTCCACCACCGCCATGGTCGGCCTTGGACTCGGCCCGGGGCGCTGCATCATCCCGCGGCTGGTCGTCGCCGGGCCGCTTCCCCGACCGCTCGCCCTCCGCTTCAACATCCGCACCGGCTGCTGACCCACGGCGTTTCGGCTTCATCCAATCGCTCTTCGGTTGATCGGCTATCAGACTTTCCAGGGCGGAATGCGCTTCATCCTGCAGCACCAGCTGCGGATCGATTTCCGGTTCGTTCAGGGGAATAATCGCTTCCGCGACCTCCGGATTGATGATCAGCTCCTCCTCCTCCTGAACTGAGGTGGATTGGGATGCGTCGGCCAATCCCGAGGCAATATTCGCGTCGTCGCTGAATTCATCGTTCGGCAGCAACGCCGGAGTAATGGCGTCGCCGCCAGCCCGGTCTGAAACCGGGCCTGAAGCGGAATCGGCGGCAGGACTGGAAACGGCCGGAGGCGGTGGATTCTGCCTTGCAGCCGGGATGGCATATCGGGAGGAATCGCCGGCTTTTTCTGACGCCAGCAGGTTATCGATTACGAGGTCTGCCTGGCCTGCGGGCTTTGGGCCAGCCGATAATTTGTTTCCGCCGGCGGCTTCGCCTTCGGCATCAGGTTTCGGCATGACCCGGGTGACGTCGTTACGAATATCCCTTCCATATACCAGCGGGGCGGCGTAATCGGGCGGTTCGTTGACTGACGGCTCGGGGCGGGCACGGCGGATGGTGTTTGCGGTGTGGCTGACATAACCTTCATTACGCAGAAAAAAGGCGGTATCCGCGCCGGCGGCGTAGACCTGGGTGCCGTCATCGCTGGAAGCCGCTTCCTTTGAGGGGATGGGGAGAATATCGCCAATCATGGCTTCAACGCCGGCTTGCGCCTCCATGGCCCTGGGCAGGCGAAGATCGGTACCGGGGAAAGTGCGCGCTTCGGTCTTTTTCTGGGGGCGCTCACCCTGGTTTGCGGCGGGGTCGGCGATGCGCCGGGTGGTGTCGCGTTTGACCGGGATAACCGGCGCCTGCAGGCGGATGATGAAGGAGGAGATGCGGATGACGTCGTTGTCGGTGAGGTGGCGTGGTTCCTTGATGGGATTGTTATTTAAAATCGTACCGTTGAACGAGCCCAAATCCTTTATGCCGCAAATACCGTTTTTGAAGAGTACAACCGCGTGGCGCCTGCTGACCGCCGGCGAGGGAAGCTGGATATCGCATTCCTTCGCTCTGCCAATAAACAATGGCTTACCCTCTTCGAGGGGGTAAAATTGGTTTCCATTCTTATGTTTTACCACCAGAATGGGTTTGTTTCCCGAACTGTTTGCCTGTGGCTGAGGGTTGGAATTATCGGTAGTGATGCTATCCCCTTTTGAGGGTCCGAAGTTGCGCCGGGCAATATTTCCCCGACGCCCGATTCTCCGTAACGATTCCGGTATAAGTTGTGTTGTAGACCAAACATTACCTTGGTATTATATCAATATTCCCCCGGTACGCTACCTATAAAACGATAACCTACCATGACGGCAATCTGCAAACCGCTATGTTAAAGACGGCAAAAATTATACCATATAAACGCGGTAAATGATACAAAAAACGCTTCGCTATCCGGTGGAAAGCGAAGCGCCAATTCATGAACAATAGACTGGAACCACGGTAACGCTGGCGGTGAATCCGGGGCGGTCGGGTTTACCTGTAGCCAACCGGGGGGCAGGCGCCGGTATAGCAAGCCGCGGGAGGCGGGGCGTAAACGGGTACCGGAGCCGGCGCGGGCACATAAACCGGAGCGGGAGCGGGCGCATATACCGGAGCGGGAGCCGGCGCATAGACCGGAGCCGGCGGGGGACATGCCGGAGCTGGCGCGGGGATGCAAACCGGTTGCGGCGGGGGACAAACCGGAGCGAGACAGTGTTCGTTCTTTTCACAGCCGCATCCGGCGATGAGGGCAGGAGCGACGGCCAAGGCAGCCACAAGCAACAACTTTTTCATGATTTCCCCTTGCAAAGATAGTTTTCCAAATCCCCGATGAAGATTGAAGCGCTGATAGTAAAACTATCGACTTAATCCCCCTCCGTTCTAAAGAAAAAAACTTCCCTCTGCGCTTTTTTATCGGAAAAAGTAACGTTCAATTTGCATGACCCGGAAAAGCGTATTTACCAGCGGCCAAGTCAATGCCTCTGGCCAAGCGAGCCGCAAACATGGCCTAATATTCCAAAAAAACATTTGCAAAAA
The DNA here is from genome assembly GCA_031548195.1 of Planctomycetota bacterium. Lineage (GTDB taxonomy): Bacteria > Planctomycetota > SZUA-567 > SZUA-567 > SZUA-567 > JAJBSZ01. The sequence continues at coordinate 5,432 of JAVBRG010000095.1, forward strand.
AGACGGGAATCCATAAACTACGTCTTCGCAAACCCATGCGCCGGTAGCTCAATTGGATAGAGCGACAGACTACGGATCTGTAGGTTAGGGGTTCGACTCCTCTCCGGCGTGCCACTACAAACACCGCAACCCCAAGGGGTTGCGGTTTTTTTTGTTGACCGATCGAACCCCAAACTACCATAAAGATGGCGGCAAAAGAAAACTGCACGCACTTCTTCCTGGTAAGGCATCATGGGCATTTGGCGCTTTTTTGTGCCGAAGTATTTCGAAGCTGCAAGCTTATAACGGCGACAAGGGACTTTGTCACCGGGCTGTCAAGCCTGGTAGAGACGGGTTCCGCCATTTTGAATCAATTTCACATACTTCGCCGGCAATGCCTGGTCGGTGACCACTCCGGCCAAATCCTCCAGACCGCAGATCCTTGCCGTGCCGGTGGCGCCGAACTTCGACGAATCGGCCAGGATATAGGCCTGCCGGCAACGCGACACGATGTGGGCGGCCAGGGCGGCGCGCTCGATGTCACGGTTGGTGAAACCCGTTTCCGGCGTGAAGCCGTCCATCCCGAGAAAAGCTTTCGAAAAAAAAGTGGCGTTGATGTTCGCCAGCGCCATCGCCCCGACCACGCTTTCTGAATCCATCTGGTAGACCCCGCCGACCACCACCACCCGGGCCAAATCGCCATGGCGAATCTGCCGGGCGATAAATAGATTCGTCACCACCAGTTGCACCCGGCGGCCGGCCAGTTCGCGGGCGAGCAGCGCATTCGCCGAGCCGGATTCAAGGAGGACCGTTTCCCCGTCCTCCACCAATTCGGCGGCGCGTTTGGCGATGCGGGTTTTTTCCTCGAAACGGATGCTGAGCCGCTGGGCGATATTTTCCGAATCCAAAAGAGTCGCCCCGCCGTGGGTGCGGCGGATAAAGCCTTCCTTTTCCAGGAAAGTCAGGTCCTGGCGAATGGTCACCGAGGACACCCCGGCGAGACCGGACAACTCCGGCACCGTGGCTTGGCCGTGTTGGGAGAGGTGGTTGAGGAGAAGCGTTTGTCTGGGGTTCATGTAAGGGTCCGGATTCGCTTGTCTGCCAAAAAAAACGGTTTTAGGAACGAAGCGGCGCCTTCGCCCCTAAAACCGTATTTTTAAGCCCAGACATTTTTTGGCAACCGCAATTTTGAAAACCGGCGCGTCACGCGGTGTTGCGCCTTACTTCCGGCGGGTCGACTGGAACAGCACGGCGATGATGATAATCGCGGCCGTCAACATCAGGCGGCTTGACTCCTGCACCGCGTTCAAGCTGAGAATCTTTTCCAAATAACCCATCGTCAAGACGCCAATCAAGGTCAAACCAATCGACCCCCTGCCTCCGGCCAAACTCGTGCCGCCAATTACCACCATGCCGATGGCGGTCAATTCGTAGCCGGTCCCCGACTCGGGGTCGCCCTGGTATTCCTGCGCCGCTTGGCATATCCCCGCCACTGCGCAAAACAGCCCGCAGAGGCCGTAGGTGAGGATTTTCGTCCGCACCACCGGGACGCCGGACAGGCGCGCCGCCTCTTCGTTCCCCCCGACCGCATAGATGTAGCGGCCCCAAATCTGCCGGTTGAGGACGATGTAAGTCAACACCATGCAGGCGAACATGATGATGGTCACCACCGCCAGGTTGTTGCCGAGAATGCGTGAGTTCAGCCAGTCCGTAAAGGGGGGAAACGTCGAGTTGTAGACAAACGTCCCGTCCTCGTTGAATTTGGCGTTCATGACTTTCCGGCCGCCCGAGATGAATTTGGCGAACCCTCGGGCGAAGGTCATCATCGCCAGGGTGGCGATAAAGGCCTGGAATTTGAAGCGCCCCACCAACCAACCGTTCCACATCCCGCAAGCCAGGCCAATCAGCAGGCACAGCGGCACCACCATCCAGGCCGGATAGCCGTAAGCCATAATCAGCAAAGAATACGGCACCGCCACCGCCGCCAGGACGCTCCCCACCCCGAGGTCGATGCCGCCGGTGATGATGACCATGGTCAGACCGCAGGCGAGCATGCCGTAGACCGAGCTTTGCCGCAGCATGTCGCGATGGGCGGACCAGCGAAAGAAAGTGCCGTTGGCATTGAAGATGCAGCCGATAATCAGGATGATGACCAGCGCCAGTAAGGCGCGAAACCAGGCCTTGGCGAAGAGGCTTTCGGAATGCTTTTCCGAATCGGTACCCAGCGGGGCGGCGGTCTGTTCCATGTTCTTTCAGGCTCCCATGGCGGCGTGGACAATCGATTCCTGCGTCGCTTCCCCGCGTTTTAGGCACTGGGTGACGACGCCGCGATGCATGACTAGTATGCGGTCGGACATGGCGAGAAGTTCGGGGAGTTCGGACGTGATTAAAAGAATCGTCACGCCTTCGGCCGTCAGCTTGTTCATCATGTCGTAGATTTCGAATTTGGCGCCGACATCGACCCCGCGCGTCGGTTCGTCGAAGAGAAGCACCTTGGGTCCCGTTTCCAGCCAGCGGCCCAGGAGGGCTTTCTGCTGGTTGCCGCCGGACAGGGTCGAAATGGGCTGGGAGAGGGAATGCAGCCGGATGCGGAGTGAAGTTTTCTGCCGCTCCGCCGCTTGGCGTTCCATTCTGGAACTGACGAAGGAGGCGGAGACGAAGCGCCGGAGGGAGGCCAGGGTGATGTTTGCGGCGACACTCCCCTCGGGTATGATGCCGCTGGCTTTCCGGTCGTTCGTGAGGAGGGACAGCCCGTGGCCGATGGAGTTTTCCGGCGTAAGCGGGTCCAGGGTTTGGCCGTCGACGCTGACTTGTCCGGAAGTCAGGCCGCCCAGGGCGCCGAAGATGCCATTCAGGAGTTCGCTGTTGCCGGAACCCTGGAGGCCGGCGAGGCCGAGAATTTCGCCGCGGCGGGCTTCGAGGGTCACGTCCTTCACCAGGAAGGCGCCTTCGCTGGCGGGATTCTTGACGCTGAGATTTTTGACCGCCAGGCGGATTTCGTCGGAGTCGCCGGGAATGCGCGGCGGGAAGCGGCTGTCGAGTTCGCGGCCGACCATGCGCTTGACCAATTCCTTCTCGGGGAGGTCTTTGGCGGCGGCGGTGCAGACGTATTCGCCGTTCCGGAGCACGGTGATGCGGTCGGCGATTTCGTAGATTTCTTCCATTTTGTGGGAAATGTAAATTATGCCGAAGCCTTCGGCGCGGAGCTGGCGGATGATGCCGAACAGGAGGGCGACTTCGGATTCGGGGATGGCGGAGGTGGGTTCGTCCATGATGAAAATGCGGGCGTCGTAAGCCAGGGCTTTGGCAATTTCGATGCGCTGGCGGATGGTCATGGGGAATTCTTCGACCGGGGTGTCGAGGTTCAGGTCGGCGAGGCCCAGGCGGGAGAGGAGTTCGCGGGTTTTCCGTTCCTGGTCGCTCCGGGAAAAGAACCACAGGGGGCGGCGGATTTCCCGGCCTAGAAATATGTTGTCCACGGTGTTGAGGGCGGGAATGAGGGACATTTCCTGGTGGATTACCGAGACTCCGGCCTGACTGGCTGCGATGGGATTGGCGAAACGGGTTTGTTTCCCGTAAATTTCCATTTGCCCGTCAAAGGTGGGGTGGACGCCGGAGATGATTTTGATGAGGGTGGATTTGCCGGCGCCGTTTTCGCCGGCGAGGACATGCACTTCGCCGGGGACGAGGTCGAAGTCGACGTTTTGCAGGACGGTGACGCCGGAAAAGGATTTGCCTATCTTGGTAAGTTTGACCAGCGGTGAGTTTGTCATGGCGGTTCCTAAAATATAATTAATAAGTAATAGTTAATAAGTAACAGTTAAATAGGCAATAGTTGATAAGTGATGAAAATGGTGCGCGGTTGCGGCTTGACCAAGAGCGCCACAGCCGCGCACCTATTACCTATTACTTATTACTTATTATTTATTACTTGCATTCACCAAACCTTGACCGGTTCGCCGATGTCCTTGCCGTCCGGATAGGCGGTGTCGAAGACCTTGGTGGCGAGCATGATGCGCTTCGGGATCTTTTCACCCTTCTTCAGCTTCATGACGTGTTCGATGGCGATGTCCATGCCGCTCGGGTAGAGGAAGGTCGCGCCGAGGATGCCCTGCTTCACATAGGCCTGGCCTTCGTGCGGGAGAGCGTCGACGCCGATGAACATGATGTCTTTTTCGCGGCCGACCGCCTTGGCGGCGAGGTAGGCGCCGTGGGCGCCCGGGTCGTTGTGGGCGTAAACGAAATCGATTTTGTCGAAGCGGGTCAGGGCCGATTCCATTTCCTTGCGCGCTTCGGGTTCGAGCCACTTCATGTCGGCTTCGAAGACCACCTCGATGTCGGAACCCTTGATGCCTTCGCGGAAGCCGCCGCCGCGTTCCTGGGCCGCGGTGACTGTTTCAAGGCCCTTCAGTTCGACGCCCTTGGCTTTCTTGCCGGCGAATTTCTCGCGAATCCAGTCGCCGACCGCGCGGCCGATGACCTTGTTGTCGCCGCCGATGAAGGTGGTGTAGTCGTTCGAGAGGATTTCCCGGTCAATCACGAACACCGGAATACCGGCCTTGTAGGCTTCGGAAACCAGGGGGGTGAAGGGGGCGGATTCTTTGGGGGAGATGAGGATGATGTCGAGGTTGCCGGACTCGTAGTCGTTCACGAATTCGCGGAACTGGGCCTGTTGACGCGGGGTGTCGTTCTGGGCGTCCTTGTGGATGAGTTCGAGGTCGTTCGGGTATTTCGCCACTTCCTTTTTCAGGTCTTCGTACATGTTGGCGCGCCAGGGTTCGCCGAGGTTGCATTGACTGAATCCCACCCGCCATTTTTTCTTGGCCTCGCCGGCGTTAGCCATGACCAGGGCCTGCCCCACCATGAAAAGGCACAACGCGATGCAGAGTTTTCTCACGATGCTTCCTCCTATTGGGTGATTGCGGACACGGGCGAGAAGACGCCCGTTTTGGAATTCTGGATATTTGCCGAAAAACTGCCTCGTTTGAGGTTCTGCCTCATTGTATTTTCACAAATAACCGTAATCGATCCTGTAGCTGCCGGACGGTGGTTGCGGAGGACGGGAGCTGCGCCTGGGGACGCCGTTCTGCTTGTGTGTTCGGGATTGATGTGTTCTGCGAATGGGTTTGGCGAATAGTTGCCGCGCGCGGCCGCGGGGGAAAAGCGAACGAATCGTATTTCGCCATCCTTTTCCGGACCGCTTCACGAAGCATAAAATTAATGATACCTCAGAAATCGGCAAATGCAATTCATATAAAACGAAGTTTTTTTGCCAAATTGCGAACTCGGGTTATTTTTCGATTTGCAGTATGCCCGTCAACCCGGTTAGGCGGAGGACGTCGAGGATGTTTTTGGGGACGTGGCACAGGGTGAATTCGCGGCCCTTGGCCTTGGCCGTTTTGGCGGCCAATACGAAGACCCGAAGGCCGGCCGAGGCCAGATAGGTCAATTCCGACAGGTCCAGCCGCACTATTCCCATGCCGTCGGGGCTTTCCAATTGCAGCAGCAGCGCTTTTTCGGTGTACTCGGCGGAAATGGCGTTGAGCCGGCCTTTCAGGCGCATTTCGGTGGCGGTGTCGGTGTAGGTGGTGTCGATACTCAATTGGTTCTGCATGTTGGCTCCGCTGGGCAAATTCTCTTATGATAAACCGGGCGGCGTCATTACTCAAGAGGTATTTGTCCGCGACTTTGCCGAAAGCGCCGCATCGACCTTGCGCCGACAGCCTTTTGCCGTCATAATATGGCCTGGATTGAGCGGCTCTTGCTTTTCCGTCATTGCGACCCCGCCCGCATTTTATCGCCACAAAAAGGAGAAACCATGCCAAAATCCTACATCGGCGTCGACCTCGGCGGCACCAATCTGCGCTGCGGCGTCATCGACCTGAACCACCAGATTCTCGCCAAATACGACACCCCCACCCTCGCCGCCGAAGGCAGCAACGCCGTGATCGAGCGTATCGTCGCCGGCGTAAAACGCGTCCTCGATGCGGCCGAGAAAAAACCCGACGACATCGCCTGCCTCGGGATCGGCTTCCCCGGCCCCCTCAATCAGGGGCGGGGCCTGGTCTTCAATGCCCCCAATATGCCCGGCTGGGACAATATCCCCCTCGCCGACATCATCCTCGCCAAAACCGGCATCCGCACCATTATCGAAAACGACGCCAATTGCGCCGGCTGGGGCGAATTCGTCCATGGCGCCGGCCGGGGCTGCAAACACATGATGATGATGACCCTCGGGACCGGCATCGGCGGCGCGATAATCCTCAACGGCAAACTCCACATCGGCCGCGACGGCTCGGCCGGGGAACTCGGCCACGTGCCGATTATCGACGGTGGCCGGACCTGCGGCTGCGGCGCCAGCGGCTGCGTCGAAGCCTACGCGTCGGCGAGTTCCGTGGTGCGGCGGTTCAGGGAGATGCTGGACCAGGGCTGGAAGTCATCGTTGTCCGAGCGCTACGCGACCTTGACCAGCTACGACATTTTCACCGCCGGCATAGCCGGGGATCCCCTCGCCCTCCACATCGTCGAGGAAACGGGACACTATTTGGGGGTGATGGCGTCGGCGGTGGCGGAACTGCTGAACCCCGAGCGCTGCGTGGTGGCCGGGGGGATGATTCAAGCCGGTGAGATTCTCTTCGGGGCGATTCGCCGGACCTGCTTGAACCGCAATCACCACCCGGGACGGACCATGGAAATAGTTCCGGCGGAATTGGGCCAGAACGCCGGTTTGATTGGCGCGGCGGATATGGCCCGGCTGCGGTTCGAAGAGGCGTGAACCGTTTTAAAATTCCCCCGCGCCGGAATGGAAATCACATGTTGGAAAAATATCGACTCGTGGGCATCGTCACGGCGGCGGCGTTGTCCTTCATCGTTTACCTGTTCATCCGCCAGCGGGCGAACCATCCCGAACACGCCGTGGTCACCGCCCCGGTGGCGCGGGCGACCTACGCGGACCAGGGGAAAATCGCCCTGGACGACGAAGTCTTCCACGGCCAGACCGTGTCCCTCTTGGCCCTCCCGACGGCCGAAGGGCTGGTGGCGGCGCGAACCCAGTACGGTTACAATGTGATGCTGCCGGCGACGGCAATACGCCGGAGTACGGCGGCGGTGGAGCGTTGGCGGGGGATGGCGGGACATGTGGTGGCGGCGCCGTGGGCGGCGGTGTGCGAACGGGCGGATTTACGCAGTTTTCCGTCGCTCCTTACACTGCCCCGCGGAAGCGTGGTGGCGGTGGTGGGGAAGGAAACGGAAACGCGCCCGGGCGGCAAGGAGTATGCGAAAGTCGAACTGGCCGACGGCAGGACCGGGTTCGTCAGGCCGGAAAGCCTGCGGGAATTTCGTCAATGGAATGGCGGAGGCGAAGAGGAAACGCGGCGCCGGGTGGTGGCGGACGCCTTGTCCTACCTCGGGGTCGAATACGCCTGGGGAGGGAAATCGCCGGCGGGGATTGACTGTTCGGGTCTGGCCTCGATAGCCTATATGTTGAACGGTCTCGACATTTACCGGAATTCCCGCCCCCAGCCGGGCTTCCCCATCGCCCTCCTGCACGTCCCGGCGAATGCCCGGGGCGGCTTCGACCTGGAGACCCTGGAAGCCGGCGGCGCGAAGCCCGGCGACCTCATCTACTGGAGCGGCCACATGGCCGTTTACCTGGGCGGCGGAAAGTATGTCCACGCGAACGGGACTTCCTACGACGTCAGGGTGAATTCGCTATTGGAGGGCGAGGCGGATTACCGCGAGGACCTGGGTAAGCCCGAAAAGGTGTTCGCCTGGGGAACCGCCTGGCCGGCGGAACCGGAGCGGCTGGTGGTGAAGGAATTCCGGGCGGTCCAGGTAGCGGTCAATAAAAATGCCAAGGAAGGGGTAAAAGAAAAGGATACGGTTCAAGACGGCCGCGTCTACCGTTTTTACGCGAAGGCTTCGGGTTACACGCCGACGCGGGCGGTGGTTTATCCGGAAGGAATCGGCGCGGACAAACCCAAAATTGAGACAAACAATCCCCGCTTCATGCTCTACGACGCGCCGGATTCGGCGCACGACGCCGTTCCCCGTTACCGCTATGCACAACCCGGAGTGTATAAGCCGGCCCTCGAACTGGTGAACGACACGGGCTGGCGTCCGGACGGAAAGGAAATCCGCTCGGAGGTTTTCGTGCTGGAGGAAGGGCTGCGGGTGGAATAGCGAATAACCGGGACGCGATGGAATGATGCTGTGGACTTTCCGAAAGAATCGAACGGCAGCCGGCGCGATTTTCTGAAAAAGGTGCGCATCTCAACGGTGTTACCGTAATCCGCATCCCTGTTACGTCGGACTCTTCCCCACACGTCATTCCGGCGTTGCAAGCGTTCAACCGGGGTGAGGCGTAACTCGCCGGAATCCAGGCCGATAAACAATCGCTACAGTGGCGTTTGTTCCTTGTCTTACCGAGGTGTAAGTTCCGACACCGATAGGGTGTTTAGT